>JAFGQW010000351.1 GCA_016935485.1 Planctomycetota bacterium
CCGGCTGGGCGACAGGCGCGTGTGCCCTGCCTACTTGAAGGCGCTCGGGTCGCGTCTCTGGGATCGGCTCGACGCCGCGCGCCTGCCGGAACTGCTCGAGATCGTGGACCCGAACCGAGCCACGGCCGTCGACATCGTCGCCCGCGCGCTCGTGAACGCCGACCAGGGAGACGACGTCGCGCGGCGCTTTGTCGCCGGGCAGTGGCGCTCGCCGCTCGAGGCCCGGCTGCTCGGTCTTACCGCTCTGTATCACGGCTCGCTGCCCGGCGATCCGTGGGAGAAGCTCGACCGGGCGGCGATGCTGGTCGAGGCGGGTGACCAGGAGCCGGGCGATGCGCGCGCCGAGGTCGCCGGCGAGCGCTGGGCGCGTCTGATCGCGCCGTCGAACGGCGATGCGCAGGGGAGGGTCCGGAATGCCTGGGGCGGTCTGGTCACCGAGCCGCTCCGCGAAGCGGCGCGCTCGATCTGGCAGGAAGGGCAGCTCTCGATCGGAAACCGGGAGACTCCCGAGCGCGTGGAGAAGCTCGACGGCCATGTGGAGCGGTTCGTCGCCCGGCAGCTCGACCGCGATCGCGAGGGGCTCTGCCGGCTGGCAGAGGCCCTCGAGCCGCTGCTTGCCGACGCGGGCTGGGGCACTCGGGGGTCGGCGGAGCCCGCGGGGCATCAGGCGTACCGGCGGCGGCTTGCGGCCGCGCTCGGAACGCTCGCGGCTCGGATCGGGCCGGAGCTCGTGCCGCTCGCGCGCAGTGACGCCCACACCGAGGAACTCTGGCAGCTCCTGACCACACGCGCCTTGACGAGTTCGCAAGAGCGCGCTGCGCTCGCCAGCTCCGTGCTGTCAGCGGCTCTCGACAGCCTGACGACGCACAAGGACCACCGCGGGCTGCTCGACCTGACGCGGCTGGTCCTAGACTCGTTCCCGGCGCCGTCGCCAGAGACCACCGCGCTCGAGCCGCTGGCCTGGCGCGTGCTCGCAGCCGGCCCGATGCCGCTCCGGGCGTCCGCATTCCGGATGCTCTCCGAGGCGAATCGGCAGGCCATCCCGACGGCTGCGCTTTGCCTTTGGCTCCGCGAGACGCCAGGCGCCGTCTGGCTCGTCGAGGAACTGATCGGCAGCGGCCCCGATGCCCAGGCGGCGACGATTCGCTGCCCCGGCGTGCTCGTGCATCGCGAGGTGTCGCGGATCCTCGCGGCGAAGTGCGACCTCGGCGTGCTGAAGGCGCTGTCGCTCGACGAACTCGCCGCGCTGATCGGCCATCGCGACGCCGACGAGGACAGCGAGGTGTGCGAGCGGTTGCTCGAGGCGCTTGCCGCCGGACCGTGGCCGGATGCGGCCATCGCGGAGCGGCTGGCCAGGCCGAGCGACGTGCGCGTCCGGAGCGCGCTCCTCGAGGTGTGCGGTGCGCGCGGCGTCGTGCCGGAAACATGGAGCGCGGACGATCCCGCCGCCGAGCGCTACCGGATCCTGCTTGCCGCCCGAAACGGCGACCCCGAAGCGGCCGCGACGGTACGAAGCTGGCTCTGGGCGCCGGACGATCCGGCGGCAAGCCGGCGGGTGCTGGTCTGGGCGCTCGGACGTGCCGCCCAGGTGAAGGACATCTTCCGGCTCGAGAGCGGGCCGGCGGCCGACCGGCTCCGGCGGGAAGTGCTCGCCAGGGCGCCGGCGGAGGAGATCGCGGCGGTCTGGAATCCGGCCCGGAATGATCCATGGAGCAGGAATGACTCATGGAGCAGGGCGGACGTGACCGCGCTCCTCGAGAAGCTCCCTCCCGAGGTCGCCGCCGGCCTGGTGCCGCCGGCGCTTGCCGCCTGGATCGAGAACGATGCCGAGACGCTGGCGGTGTTCCGGCGAGCGCCGGCGCTCAGCGTGCTCTCGGCCCTGCTTCCGGCGGTGGACTCGCTGGGCCCGCGGAAAGCGCTCAACCTCCTGGACGCACTGAAAGACCGGCCCGAGGCGGTGCTGCCGATCGCGCTCCGGCTCGTCGCGCATCCGGGCGCAGCCGTTCGGGAGCACGCCGCCAGCCTTGCGCACCGGATTTCGGGCGAGCTGGTCCGCTTCCGGGATGCCGCCGGGAACGAGCGGCGCGCCGGCCCGACCGGACCGGCGGACTACCTCCGCGCGCTCGCGACGCGAATCGGCCGCCACGGCCCGAAGGCCGTCGCAGCAGCGCTCGATTCCCCGGATCCGGCCGATCGCGTCGCCGCGCAGGAATGGCTCTCCAGGGAGGGACTCCACCTCGGGCCCTGACCGCCCCGCACCGACGGTACTCGAACCGACGGTGCTCGAACCGACGGTGCTCGAACCGATCGAACCGACAGTGCTCGAACCGATCGAACCGACGGTACTCGAACCGACGGTGATCGAACCGACGGTGATCGAACCGACGGTGCTCCGGGTCGATCATGCGTTGATCGATCGGCTCAACTTCTGAGCCGCTGCCTACCGCTTCACGCCGGTGAGAGAGCACGCCGCACCGCCGGACGACCCCGGGGGCCCAAACCGTAGGAGGCCGAAGCCGTACGGAGGATGTGCCGGGACCGAGCAGCCTGGCGCCTCGTGATCGCAGTATTCCGTCACAAGTTCCTCTTGAAAAAGGAGTTGCAAAGTCATCTCTGATCCGAGTCGGGAGTCGTGGGAGGGAGGGAAGGGAGGGGCAAACGGATGCTTCAAGCCCGGAACCGGGAACCGCCGGCGGACGCACCCGGTTCGGCAACGGCGTGCTCTCCGCCGGCGATCGATCTACCGTCGCGGAGCTAGCAGCACTTCGGCGGCTTGGCCGGCGGCTGCTGCTGCTTTGGCTTCGCCTCGCCGGCCGGAGCCTTGTCCGCCTTGGGGGGAGTCGGCGGGGTCTTCTTCTTGGGATCCATCTTGGGTTGTCTCCTCGGGTATCCGGTTCGCGTCCCGCGGCGGGAGCC
>JAFGQW010000352.1 GCA_016935485.1 Planctomycetota bacterium
GAACGGCTCTACGACATCTTCGAGGCCGTGACCGGTACGCGGCTCACCACCAGCTACACCCGCGTCGGCGGGCTGGCGCGCGACGTACACGCCGACTTCGTGCCCCAGGTGCGCGCCGTGCTCGCGCGCATCCCCGAGCTCGTCAAGGACGTGCGGACGATGCTCGCGCGCAACCGCATCTTCACCGACCGGATGCACGGCGTGGGCCGGTTCACGCGCGAGCAGTGCGAGGCGTACGGCGTCACCGGACCCGTGGCGCGCGCGGCCGGCCTGCCGTACGACGTGCGCAAGACCCTGCCCTACTACGGCTACGACCGGCTCGACTGGGCCATGATCGTCTCCACCGACGCCGACTGCTACGCCCGCTTCAACGTCCGCCTCGAGGAGGTGCTCGAGAGCGTGAAGATCGTCCGCCAGGTGATCGACCGCTTCCCGGCGGGCCCCGTCAACGTGGACGACCCGAAGATCGTGCTGCCGCCCAAGGAAGCCGTCTACACGAAGATGGAGTCGCTCATCCATCACTTCAAGCTGATCATGGACGGCCACGGGCTCCAGCTCCCGGCCGGAAAGGAGTTCTACGCCGCCACCGAATCGCCCAACGGCGAGCTCGGGTTTTTTCTCTCCGGCGACGGTACGATGCACCCGCTCCGCATCCGGGTGCGCGCCCCCTCGTTCTACAACTACCAGCCCCTGAACGAGATGGTGAAGGGGCACACCTTGAGCGACATCCTGTCGGTGCTTTCCACCCTGAACATCATCGCCGGGGAGCTGGACCGATGAGCCTCGCCTTCAGCGAGCGCGCCCGCGCCGAGATCGACCGCCTGCTCGCCCGCTACCCCACCCGCGGGGCGGCCACCCTGCCGGTGCTGCGCGTGGCCGAGCGGGAGTTCGGCGGCATCGACGACGACGTGATGGTGCTGGTGGCCGACACCCTCGATCTCAGCCCCGCGCAGGTGCGCGGCGTGTTCAGCTTCTACACGCATCTGCGCCGGCCCGGCTGGGGCAAGTACGTGCTGCAGGTCTGCGCCACGCTGAGCTGTGCGCTGCGCGGTTGCGAGGGCCTCGCCGACCACCTCGAGGCCCGGCTCGGCATCCGGGCGGGCCAGACCACGCCCGACCGGCGGTTCACGCTGCTCAAGGTGGAGTGCCTGGCCCGCTGCGGCGAGTCGCCGGTCCTCCAGGTGAACGACGACATGTACGTGAACGTCACGCCCGCCAAGGCCGACGCGATCCTGGAGAGCCTCCCGTGAGCACGCCCTACGAACCGTACCTGCTCACCGCGGACGGCACCGCCGACTTCGGCGCACTGCGGCGCTACGAGGAGCGCGGCGGCTGGGCGGCCGCGCGCCGGGCCGTGACCGAGATGACGCCGGCCGAGGTGATCGGGCTGGTGAAGGCCGCGGGGCTGCGCGGGCGCGGCGGTGCGGGATTCCCGGCCGGGGTCAAGTGGGGCTTCGTGCCGCCGCCGGACCGGGTGCCGGGGCCGCGCTACCTGGTGGTGAACGCCGACGAGAGCGAGCCCGGCACGTTCAAGGACCAGGCGCTGCTCGAGACCGACCCGCACCTCACGCTGGAGGGCGCGGTGATCGCGGCCTACGCGATCGGCGCCGAGACGATCTACATCTACATCCGCGGCGAGATGCCCGCCGAGGCCCGGATCCTCCAGGAAGCGATCCACGAGGCGTACGGCGCCGGCCACCTCGGCGCGGGGCTCTACGACACGGCGACCCGGATGGACGTGACCGTCCACCGCGGCGCCGGGGCGTACATCTGCGGCGAGGAGACCGCGCTGCTCACGAGCCTCGAGGGCGGCCGCGGCTACCCCCGGATCAAGCCGCCGTTTCCGGCCTTCAGCGGGCTCTTCGGCCAGCCCACGATCATCAACAACGTCGAGACGCTCGCCAACGTGCCCGCCATCGTCAACCGGGGGGTGGCGTGGTTCCGGTCGATGGGCACCGAGCAGAGCCCGGGCGGGAAGATCTTCTCGCTCTCGGGCCACCTGAAGCGCCCCGGAAACTACGAGGCGCCGCTCGGCATCGGGCTGCTCACGCTGCTCCACGATCCGCGCTACGGCGCGGGCCCCTGGCAGGAGCGGCCCTTCAAGGCGGTGATCCCCGGGGGTTCCAGCGTGCCCGTGCTGCGGGCGGACGAGCTCGACGTGCGGATGGATTTCGAGTCGCTCCAGGCCGCCGGCACGATGCTGGGGTCGGGCGGCGTGATCGCGATGGACGAGAGCGTGGACATGGTGGAGGTGCTGTACAATCTCGCGCGCTTCTACCACCACGAGAGCTGCGGCCAGTGCACGCCGTGCCGCGAGGGCACGGGCTGGACGGCGAGGATCCTCCGGCGGTTTCACGAGAACCGGGGGCGCGAGGAGGACCTCGCGCTGCTCCTCGACATCGCCGACCAGATGATGGGCAAGACGATCTGCCCGCTGGCCGATGCGCTGGCGATGCCGGTGAAGAGTCACGTGACGAAGTTTCCCGACGAGTTCCGGCGGCACATGGGCGGCGAGATCCCGCGCTACGTGCCGCCTTCGTCGTGGGCGGTGGGCTGAGTCCCGCCGGACGGGAGAGGCGGTGCCGGCGCCGGGCCGGCGCCGGCCACGAGGAAGCGAGGCGACCGTGCCACGGCTGACCATCAACGGCCAGGAGGTCGAGGTGCCCCAGGGCACGCTGCTGATCGAGGCGTGCGCCCGGGTGACCGAGAAGCCGCCGCATTTCTGCTACCACCCGGGGCTGAGGCCGGACGGCAACTGCCGCATGTGCATGGTCAAGATCGAGGGCATGAGGGGTGTGTCCATCTCCTGCACGCTGCCGGCGGCCGAGGGGATGGTGGTCTCGACCGAGCACCCCGAGGTGCTTGCGGCCCGCCGCGGCGTGATGGAGTTCCTTCTGATCCACCACCCGCTGGACTGCCCGGTGTGCGACAAGGCGGGTGAGTGCATCCTGCAGGACCACTCCTACGACCACGGGCGCGGCGCGAGCCGCTATATCGAGCCGAAGATCGTTCGCCCCAAGCGCGACCTCGGCCCGCGGATCGCGCTCTGGCCGGAGCGCTGCATCCGGTGTAGCCGCTGCACGCGCTTCCTCGACGAGGTGACCGGCACGAGCGAGCTCGCCTTCTTCGAGCGCGGCGACCGCACCGATCTCGACATCTTCCCGGGCCGCCCCATCGACAACCCGCTGAGCCTCAACATCGTGGACATCTGCCCGGTCGGCGCGCTGATCTCCAAGGACTTCCTCTTCCGGGCGCGGGTCTGGAACCTCCGGAAGAAGGCGAGCGTGTGCGCCGCCTGCAGCCGCGGGTGCAACGTGGTGCTGGAGTCCTACGAGGGCAAGCTCACGCGCCTCGTGCCGCGCCCGAACCCGCACGTAAACCACCACTGGATGTGCGACCACGGGCGGCTCTCGCACGCCTACGTCCACGACCCGCGCCGGCCCCGGCAGATCGTGAAGCGCGAGGACGCGCGAAGCTTCAACGTCGCGCTGCCGGAGGCGCTGGAGGCCATCCGCGCCGGCCTCGAGGCGGTCCGGGCGGCGCACGGAGCCGCCGCCGTGGGCGGGCTGGTCACGGCCTGGCTCACCAACGAGGAGCTTCACCTCGCGGGCCGGCTCTTGCGCGACGTCCTGGGAGCGCGGCGCCTCGTCGCCCTGGCCGCCCCACCGGGCGAGGCGTACGTCGCCAAGAGCGGCTTCCGGATCGCCGCCGACCGCAATCCCAACCGCGCCGGGCTCGAGGCCGTCCTCGGGCTCGTGCCGGACGACGAGGCCGTCCGCGCGCTCGCCGCCGACATCGAGACGGGCGCAATCCGGGCGCTGCTCGTCCTCGGCGGCATGCCCGCGCCGGCCTACCCGGAGGAGCTCGTGGCCGTGGCGAGCCGGCTGGAACTGCTCGTGGTCCAGGATCTTGTGCCGTCGGCGCTGCTCGACCGGGCTCACATCGTGCTTCCCGCCGCCGCGGCACCCGAGAAGCACGGATCGTTCATCAACGACGACGGGCGCGTGCAGCGGCTCGAACCGCTGCTGGTCCCGCCGGTTCCGGGCGGCGATCTGGGGATCCTCGGCGCGCTGCTGCGCGCGCTCGGAGACCGCCCCCCGGGCGGCGGCGGGGCCGTCGGCGTGTTTGCCGACCTCGCCGCTCGAAACGAGCGCTTTCAAGGGTTGACGTTCCAGGAGCTGGGTGACCTCGGCCGGCCGCGGCGGGGCGCGGAGGATCGCCCGCGGCCGCCCCACGCGGCGGGCGAATGACAGGCGTCGGGCGGGTGGCCGAGGGCCCCGCCCCGGAGAGTGGAAGACAGGAACGATCGTGCTCGAAATCCTGCTCCGGTTCCTGCTGGTCCTTGCGATCGCGCAGATTCCGTTGCTGCTGGTGCCGCTCCTGGTCTGGGCCGAGCGCCGGGTGAGCGCGTGGATCCAGCACCGCTCCGGCCCCAACCGGGTCGGCCCGTTCGGGTTGCTCCAGCCGGTGGCCGACGCCGTCAAGCTCCTCTTCAAGGAGGACATCGTGCCCGAGCGGGCCGCGCGCGGCCTCTACGTGCTGGCGCCGATGGTGTCTCTTTTCGCCGTGCTGGTCGTCTGGGCGGTGATCCCCATCGGCGACCGCATCGTGCTCGCCGGCCACGAACTTCCGCTCCAGATCGCCGACGTCTCGATCGGGATCCTCTTCTTCCTGGCGCTGGCGCCGCTCGAGGTCGTGGCGCTGTCGATGGCGGGCTGGGGCTCGGGCAGCAAGTACCCGCTGCTCGGGGCGCTGCGCGCCGGCGCCCAGATGCTGAGCTACGAGGTGGTGCTCGCCCTGGCGGTGCTCGCGGTGGTGGTGGCAGCCGGGAGTCTCCGCGGGGCCGGCATCGTCGAGAACCAGGCGGGCTGGCTCTGGGGGTTCCTGCCCAACTGGAACCTGCTGCGCCAGCCGCTGACCGCGCTCCTGTTCGTGATCGCCATGGTGGCGGAAGCGAACCGGCTGCCGTTCGATCTGCCGGAGGCGGAGCCCGAGCTGGTGGGCGGCTACCACACGGAGTACTCGAGCATGAAGTTCGCGCTGTTCTTCATGGCCGAGTACGCCTCGATGGTGGCGCTGTGCGGACTGTTCACCACGCTGTTCCTCGGAGGATGGACGCTGCCCTGGACAGCGGTGGGCGGCGCCGCGCCGGCGCTGCTCCCGGCGCTGCTCGGCGTGGCGGTGTTTCTGGCCAAGGTGCTCGCGCTGCTCTTCGGCTTCATCTGGCTCAGGTGGACGCTGCCGCGGCTGCGCTTCCTCGATCTCCTGAGGCTCAGCTGGCGCCAGCTGATTCCGCTCGCGCTGGTGAACCTCGTCGCGGTCGCCCTGCTGTCGATGGTGCTTTGATGATCGTGCTCGAAGGTTCGATCCCGGCGGCGCTTACCAGCCTCCTCTCGGTGGTGGCGGGTCTCGGCGCCATCGCGGGCGCGCTCGTGGTGGTCACGGCCCCCCGCGCGTTTCGTGCGGTGATGGGGCTCTTGATCACCGTCGTCTGTCTCAGCATCGAGTACGTGCTGCTCGCCGCCCCGGTCATCGCCTTCATCCAGATCCTGGTCTACGCCGGTGCGGTCGTGGTGCTCTTCCTGTTCGTCGTGATGCTGCTCGACCTCGACGGGTCGCGCGCCGAGAGCTCGAGCCGCGGTCCGGTGCGCTGGGAGTGGGCGATCGGCGGCACGGCGGCGTTCTTCATGATCGGCGTGTGCGGGATCTACTACCTGGCGAAACTGCCCGCGCCCGCCGCCCCGGCGGTCTCCGAGGCGACCCCGGACGGGGTGCAGGCGATTGGGGTGACGCTGCTTCGGGACTATCTCGTGTCCTTCGAGGCCGTCGCCGTGTTCCTGCTCGCGGCCGCGGTTGCCGCGATCTATGTGGCCCACGCGCACGGGCGCGGCGAGAAGGCCGACCCCGCCGAGCCGGACCCGGCCCCGGAGGCGGGCGCCGCCGGCGCGGCGGCTGGAAAGGAGGCCCCATGAGCGGCTACCTCGCGCTGAGTCTGGCGCTGTTCTCGATCGGGGCGCTCGGGGTCGTGCTGCGGAGAAACCTCCTGGTGATGCTGATCAGCATCGAGGTCATGCTGAACGCCGCCATCCTCGCCCTCGTCGTCTTCTCCCGGATGTACGGCAGCGTGGACGGCCGGGTGATGGGGATCCTGGCCATCGCGGTGGCGGCCG
Organism: Planctomycetota bacterium; assembly: GCA_016935485.1. GTDB lineage: Bacteria > Planctomycetota > JAFGQW01 > JAFGQW01 > JAFGQW01 > JAFGQW01. The sequence continues at coordinate 6,171 of JAFGQW010000352.1, forward strand.
GCGAGGTGGCGGTCGGTCTGGCGCTCGTGATCGCGTTCGTGCGCCTGCGCGGCCGGCCGGATGCGACCGCGATGGATCTGCTCAAGTGGTAAGGCGGTGAGGCAGGCGCCATGGACAATCCGATCCTCTTCCTGACCATTCTCCTGCCCCCGTTCCTCGGCGCGCTGGTGATCGGCCTGACCGGCCGCTACCTCCCGCGCAAGCTCCCGGGGATCCTCGGCTGCGCCACGGTGCTCGTGTCGCTGGCGGCCTCGATCCGCGGCTTCGTGGACCTCCACCACGTCGAGGGCGCCCTGCTCGAAGCCGACTTCGGCGTGTGGTTCGCGGTGGCGCCGCTCACCGTGCGCTTTCACTTCCTGCTGGACCCGCTGGCGAGCTTCATGACGCTGGTGGTGTCCGGCGTCGGGTTCCTGATCCACGTCTACAGCATCGGCTACATGCGCCACGAGGCGCGCGACGAGCGGTTCTTCTCGTTCATGAACCTGTTTACGGGCACGATGCTCACCCTGGTGCTGGCCGGCAACCTGCCGCTGATGTTCATCGGCTGGGAGGGCGTGGGGCTCTGTTCCTACCTGCTGATCGGCTACTGGTTCACCGACGGCGCCAAGGCCGCCGCCGGCATCAAGGCGTTTCTCGTGAACCGGATCGGGGATCTCGGCTTCCTGATCGGGATCTTCCTGCTGGTGCACGCGATCGGCACCGTCGACTTCCAGGCCCTTGCCCAGCCGGCGCTCTTCGAGAGCGTCGGCGCCGGGCTCCTCTGCGGCATCGGCCTGTGCCTGTTTCTCGGCGCCACCGGCAAGAGCGCCCAGATCCCGCTCTACATGTGGCTGCCCGACGCCATGGCGGGCCCGACCCCGGTGAGCGCGCTGATCCACGCCGCCACCATGGTGACGGCGGGCGTCTACATGGTGGGCCGTCTCGGCGTGCTGTTCGCCGCCTCCGGCGTGCTGCCGATCGTCGCGGTGGTCGGCGCCGCCACCGCGTTCTTCGCGGCCACCATGGCGCTCACCGAACGCGACTTGAAGAAGGTGCTGGCCTACTCCACGGTGAGTCAGCTCGGCTTCATGTTCCTGGCGATGGGCTGCGGGGCGTACTCCGCAGGCATCTTCCACGTCTACACGCACGCCTTCTTCAAGGCGCTGCTCTTCCTGGCGGCCGGTTCCGTGATCCACGCGCTCCACGGCGAGCAGGACATCCGCCGGATGGGCGGGCTTCTCCGGAAGCTGCCCGTGACCGGCACCACGTTCCTCATCGGCGGGCTCGCGCTGGCCGGGCTGCCGCTGCTCTCGGGCTACCTCTCCAAGGACGAGATCCTGCTCGCGGCCCGCACGAGCTTCGTCCCGCTGTGGCTGCTCGCCGAGCTGACCGCGCTGCTCACCGCCGCCTACGTGGGCCGGCTGGTGTGGCTCGTGTTCTTCGGCAAGACGCGGATCGAGGCGGCGGCCTGGGCCGGGGTGCGGGAATCGCCGCCGGTGATGACGGGACCGCTCGTCGTGCTGGCCGCCGGCGCCGCGCTCGCCGGCTACGTGAACCTGCCGCACGTCGTCGCGCACGAGGGCGCCGCACTGCTCAAGCGCTTTCTCGCGATTGCCGGCGAGCAGGCGATCACAGCCTCGGCCGCCGCCGAGGTGGCCGGACTGGTCGTGAGCGGCTTGGTCTGCTTCGGCGGGCTCGCGCTCGCGTACGGGTTCGTCGTGCGGCGCCGCGCGCAGCTCCACGCCCGGCTCGCGCGCCCCGGCGCGCTGGGCCGCCTGCACGCGCTGCTGCTGGCGAAGTACTTCGTCGACGGATTCTGCATGCGCTACCTCGCGGGCGGCGCGCGCAAGCTCGCGGGCGTCGTGCACTTCCTCGATGAGCTCTTCGTGGACGCCTTCCTGGTCCGCGGCGTGTTCGGCCTGCTGGTGCGCATCCTCGGCGAGGCGACGCGGCTGCTCCAGGCCGGACGCGTGCAGGCCTACGGCATGGCGCTGGTGCTGGGCGGTGCCGCCATGCTGCTCTACCTGCTGCTGAGCGAGATCCCATGGTAAACGTGCCGATCCTGACGATCACCTACGCGCTGCCCCTGGTGGGCGCCGCGGCGATCCTGCTGATCCCGCGGGAGCGCGCGGCGCTGGCGCGGCCCCTGGCGCTGTTCTTCACCAGCCTCGCGCTGATCGCCTCGCTGCTGGCCTGCGGACGGTTCGATGCGGCGCTGGCGGGCTACCAGCTCGTCGAGAGCACCACCTGGATCCCACGGCTCGGCATCACCTACCACCTCGGGATCGACGGCATCAGCCTGCCGCTCGTGCTGCTCACCACGTTTCTCGGCCCGATCACCGTGCTCAGCGCGTTCGGCTGCATCACCGAGCGCCACAAGGAATTCTACGCGGCGCTGCTGGCGCTGATCGGTTTCTCGCTCGGCTCCTTCCTCGCGCTCGACACGGTTCTGTTCTACCTCTTTTTCGAGCTGATGCTGGTGCCGATGTTCCTCATCATCGGGATCTGGGGCGGCAAGGGGCGGGTGCACGCCGCGGTGAAGTTCTTCCTGTTCACGGTGGCCGGCAGCCTGCCGTTCCTCCTCGGCCTGATCGCGCTCAAGATCTACAGCGGCTCGCCCACGTTCGGGCTGACCGACCTGCTCAGCATGCCGGCGCTGGCGCCGTCGATCCAGTGCTGGCTGTTTCTCGCGTTCGCGTTCGCATTCGCCATCAAGGTGCCCATGGTGCCGGTGCACACCTGGCTTCCGGACGCCCACGGCGAGGCGCCGACTCCGGGCAGCGTGTGGCTCGCGGCGGTGCTGCTGAAGGTCGGCGTCTACGGGTTCTTGCGCTTCGCGCTCCCGCTGTTCCCCGTGGCGGTCGAGACCTTCGCCCCCTACCTGATGGCGCTCAGCGTGATCGGCATCGTCTACGGCGCCCTCCTGGCGCTCGCCCAGACGAACATGAAGCGGCTCGTCGCCTATTCCAGCGTGAGCCACATGGGCTACATCATGCTCGGCGTGTTCGCGCTGAACGAGGCGGGGATCGCCGGCGGCGTGTTCCAGATGGTGGCCCACGGGCTCACGACTGGCGGCCTGTTCCTCCTGGTCGGCATGCTCTACGAGCGGCGCCACACGCTCGACATTCCGAGCTACGGGGGACTGGCCCGGGTGATGCCGTGGCACGCCACCGCCTTCATGGTCGTGGTGCTCGGCTCGGCGGCGCTCCCGGGACTGTGCGGGTTCATCGGCGAGTTCCTGGTGCTGCTGGGGGCCGCGCGGGTGGGCTGGCTCTGGGCCGCGCTGGGCGGGCTGGGCATCATCTTCGGCGCCGCCTACCTGCTGGTGCTCTACCGGGGTCTCATGTTCGGCGCCGTCCGGCACCGCCAGAACGAGAGCCTGCCCGACCTCTCGCTCCGCGAGGGCCTGGTCATCGCCCCCGTCGCGGTGCTGATCGTCGTGCTCGGCCTCCTGCCGTCGCCCGTGCTGCAGCGCGTGCGCCCGGCGGTCGGCGAGGTCTTGAGGCGCGTCGAGGCGGGCGGGGCCGTCGCGGGCCGCGCGGCCGCGCGGCCCGCGGCGCCCCCGGCATTCCTTGACCGAGCGACTCCACCGAAAGAGGACTGAACCGTGCTCGCCCCGACCTTCCTCACCGGCCCCGCCCCGCTCGAGCTCGCGCTGGCGCCACTCGTCCTCGTGATCACGGCGTGCGTCGTGCTCGCCGCGGCCCTGTTCCGCCGCGGCAGCGAGGAGGAGCGCCTCGTCACGCTGCTGGTGGCGCTCGGCGGCTGCGCCATGGCCTTCCTCGCCCTGCTGCAGCTCCTCGATCGGCCCGGCGAGGCCTTTGCCGGCGAGATCCAGGCCGACAACTTCGGCGTCTACACCGGCCTGCTCGCCACGGTGGCCACCGGGCTCGTGCTCCTGGGCGTGCTTGGCCACACGCGCCGCTACGGGGCCGGCTGGGGCGAGGCCCTCTCCCTGATGCTCCTCTCGCTGGCGGGGATCCTGCTGGTCTGCATGGCCGGAGGACTGCTGGCGCTCTTCCTCGGCATCGAGATCCTGAGCGTCGCGGCCTACGGGCTGACGGCGCTCACGCGGCGGCGCGGCCGGTCCGTCGAGGGCGCGCTCCGCTACCTGATCCTCGGCGCCATGGCCTCCGCCTTCCTGCTGATGGGCATCGCGTTCGCCTACGGCGCCACCGGCACGACCTCGATCGCCGCACTGGCCCCGGCCCAGAAGCTCGCCCATCTCGACCTGACCGCGCTGGAGCTCCTCGCGCTGGGTTTCCTGCTCGTCGGGCTCGGCTTCAAGATCGGCGCCGTGCCCTTCCACACGTGGGTGCCGGATGCGTACGAGGGCGCGCCGACGCCGATCACCGGCTTCATGGCGTCCGCGGTGAAAGTGGCCGCCTTCGCGGCGATCCTCCGGCTCGTCTACACGCCGCTCGGCACCGCCCACCTCGCCGGGCTCCAGAACGTGCTCGGCGTGCTGGCGGCCTTGACGATGGTCCTTGGCAACCTGGTCGCCCTCGTGCAGACCAACTTCAAACGCATGCTCGCCTACTCGAGCATCGCCCACACCGGCTACATGCTGCTCGGCGTGATCTCACCGGCCGGCGGCCCCGGCGCGGTGCTCTTCTACCTCGCGGCCTACGTGCCGGCGGTGATCGGCGCCTTCATGGTGCTGGTGATCATCGGCCGCGACACGGAGGACCTCGAGGAGCTCGGCGATCTTCGCGGACTGGCCCGCGAGCACCCCGCCCTCGGCCTGGCGATGGTGGTCTTCATGCTGTCCTTCATCGGCGTGCCGGTCACCGGCGGTTTCACCGCCAAGCTCGCCGTGTTCTCCGCCGCCGTCGACAACGGCTACGTGCTGCTGGCCGTCCTCGGCATCGTCATGAGCGTGGTGAGTGTGGCCTACTACCTGAACGTCGTCCGGCTGATGTACATCCCCGCAGCGCAGCGTTCGTGGTACCGCGGCCCCGCGCGCATCGGCGAGCGCGCCATCCTGGCGACGGCGGTGGTGGTGCTGCTCGTGCTCGGACTTGTGCCCGGCGAGGTCCTGGAGGGCGCCCTCGATGCTGCCCGGCCGCTCGAGCTCCTGGCGCTGAAGTAGGCCGGAGGCGCGCCGGCGGGAATCAGTCCGCCGGTCGGGCGAGGCGGGAGAACTGCAGGCGCAGGCGCTTGCGCACCCCGGAGGGCAGGTCCGGCAGGAGAAGCGCTTCGTCGACGATGCGCCGGGCCCGCTTCGCGTCGCCCGCCTTCATGTAGAGCTGGGCCAGGGTCTCGAGGCACACCGGGTCGCGGCGCTCGGTCACCCGCACGGCCTGCTCGCCGAGCGCGACGGCTTCCGACAGCTGGCTCCGCCCGTTGCCCAGCGCGTGGAGCAGGCCGAGCGAGGCGAGCGCGAACCCCTCCCCCGCTCGGTTGCCGCTCTCGCGCGACAGCGCGAGCGCCTCGGTGAGCCGCGTGTGCGCCTCCTCGACCCGCCCCAGCCGGAGCAGCACCCGCCCGCAGGCCGCGAGCGCATACTCCTCGACGTTGCGCTCCTGGTGCCGGCGCGCCCGCTCGAGCAGCGTCGCGAAATCGTGGAGCGCCTCCGGCAGATGTCCCACGGCCTCCTCGACCTCGCCGCGCCCGCCGAGCGCCCAGCGGACGATCTCCTCGTCCTCGAGCCGCTCGCCGAGCTTCAGAAGCTCCTGGTAGCGCCGATAGGCGCGGCGCCACTTGCCGAGATCGCGGTCGAGATCGGCGAGATGGCCGAGGCAGCGCGCTTCCGCCGTCTCGTCTCCGGCGCGACGCGCACACTTGCGGGCCTGCCGGATGCACGTGAACGCCTCCGAGGTCTGCTCCAGCTCGCGCAGGCAGAGCCCGAGCTGGGCGAGCGCGGAGTACTCGGCCATCGGATCCTCGAGCTCCCGGACCAGCGCGAGCTGCTTGGCGAAGGCCTCGCGTGCCGCCTCGTACTGGCCGCGCGCGGCCGCGATCATGCCGAGGCCCGCCTGGGCACTGGCCTCGAGCTGGGGGTCGCCCCCCATGCGCTCGGCGCAGCGGAGCACCTGGCGGTAGTGCTCGAGCGCCGGCAAGTCCTCGCCGACCTCGCGCAGCCGATCTGCCAGACGCAGCCGGAGGCTGGCCTCGCCCTCGGCGTCGCCCGCCCGGCTGTAGCCGGCGATGCCCTCGGCGAGCAGGCGGTCCGCCTGGTTGTCGTTGCCTTCCTGCGCCGCGAGATCCGCCAGCGCGCCGAGAATCCAGGCCTCCTCGCGCAGATCGCCCGCCACGCGGGACAGCGTGAGCGCTTCCTCGTAGCGGCGGCGCGCAGCGCCCAGGGCGCCCCGCACCAGCAGGATCTCACCCATCTCCGCAAGGGTCCACGCGACCTCGGCCTGCTCGTCGGCCGCCCGGCTTCGCGGCAGCGCCTCGCGCAGGTGGCGCATGGCCAGGAGATAGTCGTTGTCGCGCTTGGCGAGCGCGCCCAGCTCGCCGTGAATCCAGCCCACGGTGCCCTCGTCGCCGAGGTCCTGGAACTTGTCCAGAGCGGCAAGGAAGGAACGCCGTGCCTCCTCGGTGCGCTCGCCGTCGCGCTGCACCTCGCCCAGCGCGAGCAGGATCTGCCCCGCAGACTCCGTGTCGACCAGCGCTTCGCTGATCGAGAGTGCCTGCTCGAGCAGGTGCGCGGCACGCTCGAACTCGCCGCATTCCTGGAGCTTGCGACCCAGCCTGAGCAGCGCCTGCGCCTCGGCTTCGCGATCCTCCGCCCTCCGGGCCCGGTCGAGTTCCCGGTAGTGCTCGTCGAGATTCATGGACTCAGAGACTCCGTGCGCGCCCAGGAGCCGTCACCGGACCGCGGCCGCCCCTCCGCGGAGCGTCCGGATCAGCGATAAAGAATATCGCCCTGCGGCAAGATTGGCGACCCATTTGATTGGCCCGGCACGTCCCTTCAACGCAGCGCCTCGCGGATCATTCTACCACGGGCGCCGGGGAGCGAGGAAGTTCGCCAACCCGTTTTTTCGCAACAGCTTGTGCCTGCTTCCGAACTGCGCGGGCGCGGATCCGGTCACCGCAGGCGCGGTAGGACTGGCTCACCACGAGGAGCGCCTGGCGGGCCTGGTCCGGCGAAAGTCTCCGGGCGCGCTCCGCGGCGCGAGCAGCCAGTGTCGGGTCGCGGATCGCCGCGTCGCGCGCCCGCACGAGGAGCCACGCAAACGCATTGAGTGCCTCGGCCTCGAGCGCGGGACTGACGGCACGCTGCGCCTGCTGCACCGCCTGCGCGAGCGCCGCCCGCGCCGCACGCTCCTCGTGGCTGCGGCACAGCAGCGCGCCGAGCACCAGGCAGGTGCGAGCCGCGAGTGTCGGCTCCTCCAGTCGTCGAGCGCGTTCCAGGGCGCGGCGCACGCGCGCGAGCCCGCCGAGCGCGTTGCCCTCGCAGCGATCCAGGTCGCCAAGACGCACCAGACAGATCGCTTCCTCGAAGCCGTCCTCGAGAGCCTCCGCGAGCTCGAGTGCTTCCTCGAGCCGCGTGCGGGCCGCAGCGTTCTCCCCCCGATCCCGGTGCAGCTCGGCGACCTCGCCGAGCAGCTCGAGCGCCTCGTGGTGCTGGTCCGCGCGCCGCACCATCTGCAGCCCTTCCTCCAGCAGGCGCAGCGTCACCCCCGTCTTACCGCCACGGCGCGCCGCCTCCGCCCGGAGCCGGAGCAGCGCGAAGCACCCGTGAGAATCCCGGGCCCGCCACAGCAGGTCCATGGCATGCTCCAGGCGCACCGCCGCCTCGCCGGGCCGCCCGCGCTTCAGGTCGAGAGCGCCGAGGATGCCCAGAAGCTTGCCCTCCTTCGTGGGGTCCCCGGCGCTGCGCACGAGCTCCAGCATCCGCGTGAAGCAGCCGGCAGCTTCCTCGACGCCGCCCTGGAGCGCGAGCACCATGCCGAGCGGTTCGAGCGCTCGCTCCTCCAGGGCCGCATCCCCGAGCTCGACCGCGATCCCGAGCGCCCGCTGGAAGCAGCCGAGCGCGCCCGCGCTCTCCTCGCGCCCCACGAGATACTGGCCCGCCTCGAGCCAGATCCGGCACGCGCCCAGGCGATTCCCGCACGCCTCCGCCTCGCCGAGAAGCTTGTCGTAGATCTGGAGCATCGCGCTGGCCTTCGTCGTGGCCCGCACGGGACCCATCGCGGCACACACAAGCCGGGACTTCCCGATCCTCGCCGGCGAAGCTCGTTCGCCGCACCGGCGTCGGCTATTGTATAGAACATGGCCAGACGGAGACACCACCAGGCAACCGAGGAATGCCCGCACTGCGGCGAGACCTTCCGGTCCGGGCTGCGCGCCTGTCCGCACTGCGGCAGCGATGCCGAGACCGGGTGGGCCGCTCCCGAGGAGATCGAGTACCAGTCCGTCGAGATCCCGGACTGGTACGAGGACGAGCCCCCGGCTCCACGGTTCTCCCTGCGGCACTGGCTGCTCGCCCTCGGGGTCGTGCTGGCCGGGCTTGCGCTGCTCCGGATCCTCGCCTGGTGAGGAGCTCCCCGCGGGCGCCACCCGCCCGCGCCACCTGAGCGCGCGCTTTCCGCGCGCGACACCCGCACGCTCACCCGCACCCCTCCCGCGGCTCGGGGTCAGACCCCGTTCCGAAGCGGAACGGCGTCAGACCCCAGTCGTCATCCCGCGGGCGCCACCCGCCCGCGCCACCTGAGCGCGCGCTTTCCGCGCGCGACACCCGCACGCTCACCCGCACCCCTCCCGCGGCCCGGGGTCAGACCCCGTTCCGAAGCGGAACGGCGTCAGACCCCACTCGTCATCCCGCGGGCGCCACCCGCCCGCGCCACCCACACGCTTCCTTCTCGTGCTCGTGCTCGTTCCACCCGCACCCGCACTCAGCGCGGCAAGGCCCGGAAGAACGCAGCGCTCTCCTCGCGGCTCAGCTCGCGCCAGAGCTTCAGCTTCTGCTTGCGCTCGAACGCATCGCGCGAGTAAACGACGCTGGTGACGTGCCGGCCGTCGGGATTGAAGACGTGCGTCCGGCCGCGCGGACCGACCACGATGTAGGTGCCGTGCTTGTCGTCCCAGAAGAGCGCGCCCGCCCGCACCCGGCGCGCATCTTCGAGCGCCATGTTCGTCGGCCGGTCGCCCTGGCGGCGCCGGTCCCGGACGTGCGTCGTGCGCCGTCCCGCCTGGCGCACGAACCGCTCGAGCGTCCGCGCCAGCTCGTTCAGGAACGGTTCCACCGCCGCTTCGAGGGTCTCTCGATCGCCGTGGCTCCGCTGCCTGCGGCCGACCTCCCGGATGCACCGCCGGGCGCGCTCGATGCCGGCGCGCACCGCTCCGTCGAACGCGCTGTCGAGCCACTGGTCGAGCGTCCCCTCTGGCGTGAGACCGAGGATGTTGAGGTCCAGGAGCATCCCGCCGTCGCGCCGGCGGGCCTGGATGGCCTGGAGGGTGAGCGACAGGACCTGCCGCTCCCCGGGACGCGGCGCGGCGAAGGGGAGGTAGCCGATGGCCACCTGCCCGAGGATGTTGCAAGCCGCAGACGCGCCGCCAAAGAAGGGCAGCTGGGCAGAACGTAGCGTTTTGCCGCCGTCGTAGATGGCGATGGGCTCCGGGGGATCCCGGTAGAGTCCCTCGATCCGGGGATCCCCGCGGGCGAGAACCAGGTCCGCAAAGTCGGTAAAACGCGGCCGGCCCGTCGGATCGTAGCCGAGGAAGACCTGCCGCGGCGTGTCCGGCCGCCCGTGCTCGCAGGCGTTGCTGCGACACCAGAAGCAGTAGACGCGGCCGGGACGCAGCGCGACGACGCCGTCCCCGATCTCCTGCACCCGCGTACGCAGTGCAGCGAGCAGCGCCGCGGCGCGATCGCCCTCCTCGGACGGCGCCGCCGGATACACGTCGAGCTCGAGCCGCACCGGCCCGATCGGTCCCGTGGGCGCCTGTCCGAGGAGCTCCCGCCGCAGCAAGCTCCGGGCCAGGGCGTCGAGCCTCGCCAGGATGGAACGGAGCGCCTGCAGATCCCCCGGTTCGGCGTTCCCGCACCACGCCCGCCCCGGATCGGAGCGCACCCGCCGCCCGCCCCGCCGGCGGGGCCGGCCGCGCCCTGGGTCACGGTCTTCGGCCATGGCGCCTTCCGCACATCGCGCCGCTCGGACTCCGTCGTGCTCGCCGCCACCGGGGATTCCCGGCCGATCGGCCGCCGGCGGGCGAGCCAGGCCGCTCAGAGTGACGGGATCCGGGCGGCCAGCTCCGCCTCCGGCACGATCGTCTCCTGCCCCGTCTCCAGGCGTTTGACCTTCACGGAACCCGCGGCCCGCTCGTCCGGACCGGCCAGCGCCACCAGCGCGATGCCCTTGCGATCCGCATAGCGAAACTGCTTCTTCAGCCGGTCGGGCGCAGGGTACAGCTCCGTGGGGACGCCGGCGCGCCGGAGCGCCGCCGCGAGGCGGACGGCATCGCACGCCGACGCGGCGTCGAACACCGCCACCAGGACCGCGGCCGTGGCCCGCGTGGTCCGCACGAGACCGAGCTCGAGCAGGGTGGCGAAGAGTCGATCGATGCCCAGGCTGATCCCCACCGCCGGCACGGGTTCCTTGCGGAAGACACCGATCAGTCCATCGTAGCGGCCACCGCTCATGATGCTGCCGCTGTCCTCCCGGTCGCGCAGGAACGTCTCGTAGATCGTGCCCGTGTAGTAGTCGAGCCCCCGGGCGATGCTGAGATCCACCTCGACGTGCTCACCGAGACCCATCGCCGCGACGTACCCGAGCAGCTCCCGGAGCTCGGCGAGGCCCTGGACGCCCTCGGGCTGCGCTGCCAGCAGCGGCGCGAGCCGATCGAGCAGCACCGCAGGCGCGGCCGGCGGGCGGTTCCGTCCCAGGAATTCGAACACGCCGTCGATCGCCCCGGCCTCGAGACCGACCTCTCGCCCGAGCTCCGCGCGAACGCCGGCTTCCCCCACCTTGGCGAGCTTGTCCACCGCCCGCAGCGTCGCTTTCACCACGGGCTCTTCAACCACGCCCACCCGCGCCAGCGCCGCGTTGAGGATCTTGCGGTTGTTCACCCGGATGACGAAGCGCGCGACGCCGAGATTGCGCAGCACTGCCGCGCCGGCCGCCAGGATCTCCGCATCCGCGAGCATCGCGTCCGTGCCGGTGATGTCCACGTCGCACTGCATGAACTCGCGGTAGCGGCCGGGGCTGGGTTTCTCGGCCCGCCAGACGGTGCCGATCTGGTAGCGCCGGAACGGCTGCTCCAGATCGGCGTACTGCGCGACCACCCGGGCCAGCGGGACGGTGAGATCGTAGCGCATCGCCACCGGCCGATCGCCGAGGTCGCGGAAGCGGTAGAGGAGCCTGTCGCCCTCGTCGCCGCACTTTCCCAGCAGCACGTCCTCGTGCTCGAGCGCCGGGGTCTGGAGCGGCGCGAAGCCGTGGGCCTCGAAGGTGCGCGCCACCTCCCGGAGCATTGCCTCCTTGGCGATCATGGTCTCCGGCAGGTAGTCGCGGAAACCTCTGAGCAGGCGGGGCTGGGTCGTCAATGGAGGCTCCTCGGCGGACGGCGGGGGCTGTCGCAAGCGACCGGGGGGGAATTATAGTGCCCGGCAGGAGCCCGGCAAACCGCGTTCGGAGCGCACCGGGTCGTCCCAGTTGCGGCTCCGCACCACCTTCGCGGGTGCGCGCCCGGCGCGCACCTTCAGGTCTGCTGCCGATCGGGTGGCGCGGCGTCGCGCGTGGCGTCGGATTCGCCGGCGCTCAGGACCTCGAGGAACGTGGCCGCGTCCTCGTCCTCGCCCCGCAGCCGGACGGCCTCTGCGAAGGACGCCCGGGCCGCGTCGCGGTCGCCCGCGAAGAAGCGGGCGTAGCCCCGCACGAAATGGACGGCGGCGTCGAAGGGATGGTCCGCGACCTGGCGGTCCAGCTGCTCCCGGACGCGCTCGAACGCGTCGGCGCTGCCGAAGAGGCGCCGCCGGTCGAGGTCCCCGTCGACCCACCGCCGGTCGCGCTGGAGCCCTTCCCGGATCCGGTAGGCCGCCTGGTGATAGTCCGCCGTCGCGATCAGCGCCTCCGCGAGCGCGAAGCGCGCCACCGCGGAATCCGGGTCACCCTCGACCGCCAGCTGGTAGGCCTCGACGGCGTTCGCGTACCGTCCGGTCAGGAAAGCATCGTCGCCAAGACGCAGAAAGTACTCCGAGCTCGAGAGGACCCGCGCGGGCGCCGGCGGCGGCGCCTCCGGAAGGCCCGCCGCGTCCGCACCGCTCGCTCCCGCGTCTTCCGCGGGCGGGACGACGGCCGGTTCCGCCTCGGGTGCCGCCGCGTCCTCCTCCGCGCCGAAGTAGTAGTTGTAGACCGTGGTGTACTCGTTGCTCGGTCCCGAGCCCACGTAAACATAACGGTAATACGGATACCCGAGCGACCCGGCGTAGTACGGGTAGTACCAGTAACGGCCGTGGTAGCAGGACGGATAGTACCAGGAACCGAAGAAGGACCAGTCCCACAAGCGGGACAGCCCGATGCAGAACCGGAAGCTCAGGGAATGGCCGCGATAGTAGTAGGACGGGTAGTAGCACGCACCGAAGGGATACCACCAGCTCGACGGGAAGTACCATGAGTACCCGTACCAGGGGTGCCAGTGTACATACCAGCTCCTCTCGAAACGGTTGTGGTGCTGGCCGATCCCGTGTCCGGGGCGCCCGTGCCCGCCACGCCCGTACTGTTCATTGTGGTAGCGGCGGCTCATTCCCGGGTGCGCCTGCGCCGGACGGCGCGCCGTCGGCAGCTCCACGAGCCGGCCTCCCTGGCGGCCACGCGCGTCGGGGTGCTCGCGCGCGAGCGTGGTCGGGGAATGCGCACGCGTGCTGGAAGCACGCACCTCGCCGGGAGCCCGCCGCGCGGCGGAGCCCGTGCCGGTCGGCACGAGCCCGCCTCGGCCCGAGTCGGACGGCGCCGGCCGGGCCACATGGGGAGCGACCGAAGTCGTGCGGATCCCGCTGGCGCTCCGCCCGGTCGCTCCGGGCGCGAGACGTCCTCTCGTGTCGCGGGATGCCGGAGCCGCCGCATCGGCGCGGTCCGCCAGAGGCGCGAACCCGGATGCACGTCCCCGGCGATCCGTGCCGCTTGCGGGCCGGAACGCGCTCCGCTCGGCCCGGGTATCCGTGATCCGGGCCGGAGCGCCCGCAGCGCTCTCCGGACGGACGGCCGCGCGATCCAGGTAGCGGCTGAAGAAACCCGACCGGTCTTCCCGGGTCCGGGTCGGCGCTCCTGCCGAAGGCGAGGCGTCGCTCCGCATGGCGGGCACGGCGCGGTCGACCTCAGCCCGTCGCGTCCGCTGAGGACTCCAGCTCGACGCCGGAGCGGATTTCCCGCCGGCGGGCAGGCCGCGCGAGACCCTGGATGCTTCGGGGATGCGCCCGGACCGGGGTGCAGGCTCGAGGATCGAAGCGCGGCCCGCCCGGTCGGCCGCGCGCGAAGGACTCGACGATCCGGTCCGCGAGGAGAAGCCCGATCGCGACGGGCTGGAGAACCGCGCAGCGTTGTTGCTCCGGAATCCGCGGTCGACCTGTACCGGCGCCGTCCGCGCGCCGGTCGCCGGCTGTTGCCGCCATCCTGGAGCGAGGCTCCGCGTCGGCGTCTCGCGCCGGACGCGCGGCGCGGGAGAGAAGGAGCGCGCCGGCGACTCCCTCCGAATCGGCGGCGATGCGACCGGCGGGCGGGAAGCCTGCTGCGGCATGGAGGGGCGGGCCGGTGCGGAGATGGCGCCGGACGGGCGTGACTGGGGCGCTCGTGGCGCCATCTGCGCCCCGCTTCCGCCGGCGCGAACGCCCGCAGAGTGCTGCGGCGCACTTCGGCCGCCCGCGGGAGGAGACGCGGGAGACGAGCGGTGCTGAGCACTGGCCACCAACGACAGCGCGCCGAGCCAGGCCGTGGCTGCGGCGAGCAAGAAGAGCGCAGCGTTGCGAGTTCTCATGACAATGCTCCACCAGGGAGACTTCAGGTGACACCAGTATAATTCGCAATCGCCGTTCCCAATGCGTCCTCCGTGTGCAAAACACCCGCCGAGGCCGAGCCCGTCCGATCCTGAAGAGCCTAAGCCAATCTGAATCAATAGCTTGCGCCGCGCGGAACATCCCCTAGCGAATCGCCGGGTCACCCGCGGACCGGGCGGGATTGTCCCCTGCCGTCACCTCCCCCGTCCTCGGAGAGGACACCCCCCTTTCTGACAAATTGGCAGTCGTGGGAGCCGCGACACCCCTCGCACGTCAACATGGCACACGGGGATGGCCGTGGGTTTCCGCTCGTCCATCGCAACCTATGTGGCTAAATGATCTTGTATTCGCGAGTCGCGTCGCCCCTGCGCCGGCACCCGATTTGCTTGCGAGCGGCCGGATACTCTTCGGAAACGGCAGTCAGCTCACCGGCATTCCTGGTATCGATCGACAGGTGCGCCCCGCAAGACCCAAACGTAGTGACCGCAGCCGGCGCACCGAGAGGAGGTTTTCATGGCAAAACAACTGGCCTTCGATCACGAGGCCCGAGAGGCGATCCGCCAGGGCGTGGTCAAGCTCGCCCGCGCGGTGAAGGTGACCCTCGGGCCGCTCGGCCGCAACGCCGTCCTCGACAAGGGCTGGGGCGGCCCGCGGGTGACCAAGGACGGCGTGACCGTCGCCGAGGAAGTCGAGCTCGACAGCCCCTACGAGAACATGGGCGCACAGCTCGTCAAGGAGGTCTCCTCCAAGACGAGCGATGTCGCCGGCGACGGCACGACCACCGCGACTCTGCTCGCCGAGCAGATCTACTGCGAGGGCCTGCGCCACGTGGTGGCCGGCGCCAATCCGACCGATCTCAACCGCGGCATCCGCCAGGGCGTCGACGCCGTGGCGGCCGCGCTCCGCAAGATGGCCCGCCCCATCGAGGGCAAGAACGAGATCGCGCAGATCGGTTCCATCGCCGCCAACAACGACACGGAGATCGGCAAGAAGATCGCGGACGCCATGGAGAAGGTCGGCAAGGACGGGGTGATCACCGTCGAGGAGGGCAAGAGCCTCGAGACCGTCGTCGACGTCGTGACCGGCATGCAGTTCGACCGGGGCTTCCTCTCGCCGCACTTCGTCACCGATCCCGAGAAGATGGAGGTCGTGCTCGAGGACGCGCTGATCTTCATCCACGAGGAAAAGATCTCCGCCGTGAAGAAGATCGTGCCGCTCCTCGAGGCGATCGCCAAGAACAGCCGTCCCCTGCTGATTATCGCCGAGGACGTGGAGGGCGAGGCGCTGGCGACCCTCGTGGTGAACAAGCTTCGCGGCACGGTGAAGGTGGCGGCCGTCAAGGCGCCGGGCTACGGCGATCGGCGCAAGGCCATGCTGCAGGACATCGCCATCCTCACCGGCGGCGAGCCGCTCTTCAAGGACCTCGGCATCGATCTGGAGACCGTCCGGCTCGACCAGCTCGGCCGGGCCAAGCGCGTCACCATCAACGCCGAGAACACGGTGATCGTCGGCGGTCAGGGCGCCAAGGACAAGATCCAGGCCCGCATCGCCCAGATCCAGCAGGAGATCGAGCGCTCCGACTCAGACTACGACCGCGAGAAGCTCCAGGAGCGGCTCGCGAAGCTGGCCGGCGGCGTGGCCCAGATCCAGGTGGGCGCGGCCACCGAGACCGAGATGAAGGAGAAAAAAGCGCGCGTCGAGGACGCGCTGCACGCTACCCGCGCGGCGGTGGAAGAGGGCATCCTCCCCGGCGGCGGTGTGGCGCTGCTGCGCGCCGGCGAGACCGCGCTGAAGGGACTCAAGCTCAAGGGCGACGAGGGCGCGGGGATCGCCATCTTGAAGAAAGTGCTCCAGCAGCCCATCCGCCAGATCGCCGAGAACGCCGGCGTCGACGGCTCCATCGTCGTGAAGAAGGTGCTCGCCGGAGAAGGCAACTTCGGCTACGACGCGGCCGCCGCGGAGTACACCGACCTGGTGAAGGCCGGCATCATCGATCCGCTCAAGGTCACGCGCGTGGCGCTCGAGAACGCCACCAGCGTGGCCTGCCTGCTGCTGACCACGAACGCGCTGGTGAGCGAGATTCCCAAGGAGGAGGACGAGGGCGGGCCCGGCCCCGGCATGGGCGGCATGGGTGGCATGGGTGGCATGGGTGGCATGGGTGGCATGGGTGGCATGGGTGGCATGGGCATGTAGGCCCCTGGTGATCGTGAGGGAACAACC
>JAFGQW010000353.1 GCA_016935485.1 Planctomycetota bacterium
ACGGTCTCCGCGAGAAAGGCGAGAGGGAATCCGAAGCAGGTCGAGCAGAGGTTGGCGTGCAGGGACACGCCCACGCAGACCTTCCAGGGTTCCTTCAGCACGTGTCTCGCGCTCACCGCTTCGAGCGCCAAGACCACGAGGAAGAGCACCAACAGCCCGAGGGGATGAGAGAACAGGAAGAGGAAGTACATCGGCGGCAGCACCACGTTCGCCTGAGCGGTGCCCGTCATGGCGAGCAGGAAGACGCTGGCGAGGGCGGCGGTCAGCCCCGCCCCCGGCTTTGAGCGACGCCGCGTGAAGACAGCCACTGGAGACGCTCCTCCGATGCCCCGCTCGGCGACCGGTCCTGCCGAGCCTGCCGCCGAGCCCGAGCGAGCGTACCGGGAACCGCGGCGATGATCAAGGCGGTGGGGCCGAGGTCGGTGGCCGCCGGCCGAGAGCGGCCGGGACAGGCCGTCGCCCGGGCGGTCCGGGTCAACGTCGTCAGGACACCGGATAGGCAGACCGGAGTGGACCGGTCAACGCGGTGGCGGGTTTCGTCGGCACAGGGAAACCGGGCTGGCTCGTTACCCGAAGTCCATCAGGTCGGCGGGCGTGATGCCGAGGGCCTGGGCGAGCCGGCAGATGTTCACCAGCGCGAGGTTCCGCTCGCCGCGCTCCACCCCGCCGACGTAGGTCCGGTCGAGCCCGGCCTCGAAGGCGAGCTGCTCCTGGGACCAGCCCCGCGCGGTGCGGAGAGCCCGGACGCGCTGGCCGAACGGCTTCTTGGGGTCTTTCATCGCCACCGCCTGGCTGCCCACGGGTCGTGGCGGTAGGGTAGGCGATGATGAATATGAGTCTACGGACTATGAGTATCATCACGGTCTGGATACAATGAGAACCGGCGCGGGGCTCTGGGTAGCACACAGGGCTCCGTTCCGATTCAGCACCAGCAAGCCGCACGGTAGCCTTCCGAACCTCACCGGGCGGGCGACCGGCGTCGGCGCGAGACGGTCAAGGAGGCTACGACCATGGGAATCTCAGTACAACGGCGGCAGAGGAAGGGCAGGGGGACTATCGAGGCGGACCGGGGATGCGGGACAGCAATCCGCGCGCGAGACCACCGGGCCGCGCCGGGGAACAGGCTGACCTGGATCGCCCTCCCGGCGCTCGCGGTCCTGGTCGTCCTGGTTCTCGCCGGGAGCGCTTCCGCCCAGTATCACGACCCGGTCTACGTGATGGGGGGGCAGGGTCCCAGCGCGACAACGGAACTGACCGGGATCTGGCTTGGGGACGCGTACGGACAGACCCTCACTCCAATTCTGCCGGAGCGCTTTTACTCTCCATCCATTCAGATGGACTGGGACAACCATTCGATCTTGTTTGCCGCAAGCGTGGGCTCCCAGTACTCGTCAGGGCTTTTTCGGATCGACCCCGTACTTCGTGTCGCAACGACCGTTTTGGTGAACACGCAGACATTCTGGTTTCCGCGAGATGTGGTGATCAACCAGGACGGAGACTACGTCGTCCCCTGTCTTCAGTCGAACCAATCGTCCGTGCTGCTCAAGGTCTCGCGGGCGGGCCAGCTCACGACAATCCTCACGACCCGCGAACTCTCGATCCCGGCAGACTTCGATGGCCAGGCCCGCGTCAACATCGATTCTGGTCACTACCTGATTGCGGGGACGACCTGCGTGCTGGAGGTCATGGACAACGGCGTCGCCAGGATGTGGAGTAGCGGCCCTCTGGCCGGACGCAGCTCCACTCTTCCGCAGGACTTCGACACGGGACTGATCGAGGGGCAATACATGGGGATCGTGTATCGGATGGAGCAACCCCTCACCACGATCAAGATCCCGGGACACTACCTGGAGCGAACCTGCGAGTTCGACCTCCAGAGCGCACCCAAGAAGAGATGGGTCGCGATCGGATACCAGGGCGGGGTGAACTACGAGCCGATCGAGGTCTTCTACATCGACAAGAACACCCACGTCACGATGGGAACGGTCCTCGATCCCTACAAGAACAACGCTAACTGGAGCAACCACGTCAATGCCTTCGACTTCTACCGCGGTCGGCACTTGCAGACGGTCAAGACTGGGCCGGGGGCCTGGGATGTGCGGATCAGTTGCCCCGCGTTCCCGGGCAAGAACTACGTGCTGGTGCCGAGTGCCGCCGGGTATCGGCCCGGGCTGGCCCTCGCTGATGGGCGACGGGTGCACCTCAACCTCGACGGCCTGTCGTACCTGGCGCTCTTCAACCTCCTGCAGCCGTACTTCAACCCGGGGCCGCTCCAGCTCGACGCGAACGGGGAGGCGGTGGGCCGGATCGACCTCGGGAAGCTCCCGGTCCCGCTGCCGCTCAACCTGTCGATGTGGCTCGCTGTGGCGGTGCTGGACCCGGCGGCGCCCTGCGGGATTGCCTACCTGCCGGACACCTACGTGATGTGGCTCTGACGGTCCAAGGCAGACGGCCCTGGAGAGTCGCCGGACGCCGAGCAGGAGCGGCCACATGCGCGACGGCTTGATGGAACAGCAGCGCCAGGCGCTGAAGGCGGACGTGACGGAGCGGTGCGTGTCCGGCGTCGAGGACACGGTCCGCCGGCTCTACCACCGGCTCGCCGAGGGCGGCCACCTCGTGAACGTCGGCCCGGCGATGGAGGTCATTCGCGGTGGGATCCGCGAGCTGGCCCAGGAGATCGCGGCCGCGGCGCTCGACACGCTTTCCCACGCCGAGGGACGCCAGCGCTCCCTCGTCCAGATCCTGGCGGCGGACCTGGCGGCGCACGACCCCGACTCGGAGACGGTGTTCGTGATCCGGGATACCGCGACCGGCCGCTACCAGCTCGACGGCTACATGCTGACCGACAACTTGCGCTGGGCGGACCGCTACGCGACGCCCGGGGACGCCTCCTACGAGCTGTGGATGTGCGGGCAGGCGATCGGCCGGGTGGAGCTGGTCGAGGTGACGCGGCGCGAGGCAGAGCCGTACGTGCGGCCCACGAAGGAGTTCCTGGCCCAGGAGCGCGAGCGCCTCCAGGCGATGGCCGCGCGGGACCGGGAGAGCAGGGAGGCCTGAGGGCGCCCCAGGACTTGTGCCGGGCCGTTCACTTGCTCGCGCTCTTGGTTCTCCGCCCGGCAGGTCATGGACTCGCCAGCGGCTCGGACGGCGGCGACGGGGCGGGATGTCCTGTCTGACGTTGCCAAACGTCG
>JAFGQW010000354.1 GCA_016935485.1 Planctomycetota bacterium
AACGGCGGCACCGACGATGCGTTCGTGGCGAAGGTGAACGCGGCGGGGACGGGGCTCGTCTACTGCGGCTACCTCGGCGGTGGCAGCTACGATGCCGGCACCGGCATCGCCGTGGATGCCGTCGGGAACGCGTACGTCACGGGACCGACGCAATCTCCCGAGCCGAGTTTCCCGGCGGCGATCGGGCCGGACCTGACCTACAACGGCAGCTGGGACGCGTTCGTGGCCAAGGTCAGCTCCGACGGCAGGTCGCTGCTGTACTGTGGCTACATCGGCGGGTTGGACAGGGAGTACGGAAACGGCATCGCGGTGGACCCGGCCGGCAACGCGTACGTCACGGGACCGACGGAATCCCCCGAGCCGAGTTTCCCGGCGGCAGTTGGTCCGGACCTCACCTACAACGGCGCCACCGACGCATTTATCGCGAAGGTGAACGCGGCGGGGACGGGGCTCGTCTACTGCGGCTACCTCGGCGGTAGCAGCTACGATGCCGGTACCGGCATCGCCGTGGACGACGCGGGGAATGCCTACGTGACCGGATCGACGGATTCTCCCGAACCGAGCTTCCCGGTGGTCGTCGGACCGGACCTGACGCACAACGGCAACCGGGACGCATTCGTAGCAAGGGTTACCGTGGCCCTCCTTGGGGCCGCTGGAATACCGAACCCCGGCGGGCAGGTGAACCTCGCGCTGCACGCGTCCGGCGACGCGGGCCTGCCGTACCAGATCGGAAGCTCCCTGGGGAGCGGCCCGATCCCGATCGACACGCGGAGGATCGAGCTGTCCCCGGATCCGCTGCTGGTGTTCAGTACCTCGGGCACGGCGCCGACGATCTTCCAGACCTACGCGGGCGTGCTCGACGCCTCGGGCCGAGCCCAGGCCGCGATCCACATCCCGAACATCCCGGCGCTGATCGGCATCTGGCTCTACACGGCCTTCGTCACCCTCGACCCGCAGGCTCCGTCGGGCATCCGCTCGATCTCGAATACCTTCGCATTCCCGATCACGAAGTAGCCTGAGGGGCCGACACGGGAGCTGGGCTTCGAGCCTGGAACGAGCCCACCGCGGCTGGCCTCCGGCCTGCATGGGCCGGATGACCGTGCTCCTCGGGCGCTGAGCGGACCTGCCAGGTGCGGCGCCATCCCGTCCCGGCCGCCGCGAGGGCTCGGCACCTCGATCGCCTGCCGCTTGACCGCCGCCTGCGCCCGCGCTACGCTCGCCGCCGCCGCGAAACCGGGTCGGTCTCTCCCGCGGGCAGGGCTGCGCCCCGGTCGGAGCCGCGACCGTGGCTGGGTGTTGAGCGAGGTCAGGAGCGAACGGCATGGCGCGCACAGTCCTGTTGTGGCTGAGTCTCGTGTTCTGCGCGTGCGCGGGCTTCAGGTGCGATATTGCCCATCCCGTCTACGTTGCGCCGGACATCAATGCGCCGAACATGGAACTCGCCCCGATCCTGGCGAACGAGCAGCTGTACCTCGGTCGGCGGCTGGGATTTCACGTGGCGCCGTGGCACTGGCGGCCCGCCGGACCCTGGCGACCCATGGACGGTCCTCCTCGAAAGACGGAGGTCAACTGCTTCCTGTCCATGGGAGCCGTCATTCACCCTGGCAACGAGGCGACCGTCCAGTTCTACTCGGTAGACGGGGGCGAAACCTGGATACCGATCGTGTTCGTGTTTGCGGACCTCTTCGGCGATGGACCTGGATTCTTCGGACAGATGACGATGCTGATGCTCTTGGGCGACCCGCAGACCGGACCCTGAGCGATGGGACGACGGCTGGCAGTGCTGCTCGGCGGCGTGGCGAGCCTGGTGCTGGCGGGATGTGCCTCCGACCGCGCGGTGTACGCCTATCCGCCGATCCGGGCGGAGGCCATGCTCCGCCTCCCGGCGCTCTCGCGCGAGGCGCTGACGGACGAGGTGCTGAGCGCCATCCTGGCACGGCACGCGCAGTCGGTGCCCGATGCGGTGGAGGCGTGGTTCGAGGACGGCGCGGCGGAGGGGGCGGTGGCGGCGGACACGACGGAGAAGGGCCTGATCCGGGTCCGGCTGGATGGCGCGGCCTTCGCGCGATTGCTGGCGGGGGAGGGCCGGGTGCGGCTGTGCTGTCGGCGCGAGGGCCAGTGGTACGAGCGCGCGATCGACCTCCAGGCGATGCTCGCGCGGGGTGATCTTCCAGAAGACGAACGCGCCGTGCTGGCGACCTGCGATTCTCTGTTCGTCGTCGGGGGCTGGCGGAAGATCGAGAAGCCCTGAACGGAGCGAGTGCGGCCTCGTTGAAGCGGCGGCGAAGATCGTCGCTCAGGCGTGCCGCGCGGCCCCGGAGGTGGTGTCATGCCCCGCTGCCTGCTCGCTCTCGTGCTCGCCGGGCTGGCGCTCTCCGGCCCCGTTCTGGCGCAGACGGAGGGCGTGGCGCTGGCTCCCGAGGCAGTACGGGGCCTGATCCGGCGCGGGCTCGACGAGGTGGCGCGCGAGTGGGTGGAACGGGCGGCTTCCGATCCGGCGCTGGCCGACGAGGCGGGCTGGCTGGCGCTGGCGCGGGACCTGTACACGATCCGCTGGTACCGGGAGGCGGCGCGCCTGCTGGAGGCGCTCGCGGCGAGCCAAGGGCCGGTGGGGCCGGCGGTGCTCCGGGGAGCGACGCCCCGGGCGCTGACGCGGTACTACCTCGCGCGGTGCTGGATCTGGCTCGGGCGGTACGCCGAGGCGGAGGCGCTCGTGCGCGCGTGGTTCGAGGCCCGGAAGCGCGACCTCGCGGCGAACGTGGATCTCGCCGAGCTGCTGACCGGGACGGTGCGCGAGTTGGACGGCGCGTTCTACTACCTGCCCGGGCTGGGGCACGACCGGGACCGGGCGCGGGAGGGCTGGAAGCTGTGGAATCGACTCCGGCGGTCTGGCGACTTTGCGGACTATCTGCGCGGGACCTTCCACCAGGTTCTGGTCCACTGGGCGCAGGGGCGTCCGGACCGTGCGACGACGGTCATCAAGGTCCTGCGCGAGGCGGTGGGCCGGCCGGACGCCACCTGGGGGCCGTGGGAGCAGAAGTTCCGCTGGCTCCAGGAACAGCTGGACGGCGGGATCGCCGCGTCCCGCGATCCGCCCGCGCCCCCGCCGCCGCTCGTCACGGCCGAGGCGCGGCAATGGCTGGGCTCGGCGGAGACCCAACGCGTCCCGGCACCTGGCAGCGACCGATCCGGCGCCGGGCCGGGGGTTCAGGAGGACAGCCCCGGGATCTACGGTCTGGGGGGCGGAACCGCGCGGGAGCGGTATCAGCCGCATTTCTTCTCGGACGTGTCCGAGGAGGAGGCGGCCGCCAAGCGTGCTCCACCCGTCGCGTTGCCGGACGCCGTGACTTCCGACGAGGACACCGCCCTGGACCGCTACCTGGCGAGCCCCCGGGTCATCGTGGACGTGGTCTGGAACCGGAACGAGCGGCGCGGCTGGTTGTTCGCCCGGGTGGAGGCGGAGGGACGGGGTCCGGGAGCGCGCGGGGTCGAGGCCGCCGTGCTCACGGTCCGCGAGTTCCCGGCGTGGATCACCCCCCTCGCGCGATCCCGCCGCGCGGCAGGAACGGGCGTCTCGACGGTGTCGGTGTTCGTTCGTTGCGACCGCGCCACGCCCTTCGAGGCTGTCTACTGCGTGCTCCGGGCCTGCGCGGCCGAGGAATCCCGGATCGTCCGGATCAACCTGGCCACGCGCGCCGGCGCCGGGACGAAAGCGGAGGCCCGGCTCGCCGTGCTGCTCCCGGAAGGAGAGCCGCCGGGCGACAGGATCAGCGTCGCTCTGGCGGTTGAGGGACAGCGCACATCCTGTCGCGTCAACGGGCAGGATCTCGGGACCTTGCCCGATGACCTGCGCCGGATCGAGGCGGCGCTCGTGCGGCTGCAGGAGGTGTCGCGGGTGGCGCGGCGTGTCCCGGCGGGACGCGCGCACATCATCTTCCCCCCGAGCGTCTCCCATCAGGCGGTGGTGACGCTCCTGGATGCGTGCCGCCGCGCCGGGATCCCATGGTTCACCTTCGCGTGCGTGGAGTGACGGGGACCGAACGACAGCCCCGGCTCGGGCGAGACGCCGCGCCATCCGGGATGCCGCAGCCCAGGACGGAGGACTTCCTCCACCAGCACTACAACGCCTCGCAGCCGGTGCTGTCGCTGCCGGAAGACGTGGCCGTCTGAGAGGGGCGGGGTACAGGAGGACGCTCTGGCGAAGGCCGCGCCCTGCGCGGGGCCGCCCACCCGGTGCCGCTCCGGCGGGAACCGCCGGCGCCTGGTCTTCGGGAGAGATTCTCCGTCCTGGGGGCTGATCGCGTAGAATCACGCGCGGCACCATCCGGCCACCCGAGGCTGTGGAGGGCGAGCCATGCGTCGATTCTGCGCGGTGCGTGTCCCGGACGAAGCCACCTCCCTGCTTCCTGCCGTCGTGTTCTGCCTCGCGCTCGGGCTGCTCCCGGGCTGCGCCTACCTGTCGAACCGCGGGCGCGATGCGCACCACTG
>JAFGQW010000355.1 GCA_016935485.1 Planctomycetota bacterium
CAGGATGCGATGTACGGCAAGACGGACTTCTCCACCTACGGCGGCGCGATCCTGCTGGGCGTGCGCGGCGTCTGCATCATCTGCCACGGCCGCAGCGGGCGCCGCGCGCTGGCCAACGCGACGATCCTGGCGGCACGTTACGTCGAGGCCCGGGTGGTCGACGTCATCATCGAGAACCTCAGAACCACCGAAGGGAAGATCCGCCCCGGAGCGGATCGCGGCTGATCCGGGCGGTATCGGGCAGCGCGCCCGCTCGTGGCGCGGCCGGAGGAGTGCCATGCGTGCAATCGCCTTGCTGTTCCCGGGCCAGGGCGCGCAGTTCGTCGGCATGGGAAAGGACGTCTGCGACGCCTACCCCGAGGCGCGCGCGGTGTTCGAGCGCGCCGACGCCGCCCTCGCGGGCGATCTGGAGCTCAGCCGGATCTGCTTCGAGGGCCCCCCGGAGCGCGTGAACGCCACGGATGTCTGCCAGCCGGGAATCCTCGTGACGTCGCTCGCGATTCTCGCCGTCCTGGAGCGGCGGCGCGGCTTCACGCGCGACCGTGCGGCACTGGCCGCCGGTCTGAGCCTCGGCGAGTACACGGCCCACGTCTTCGCCGGATCGCTCGGCTTCGAGGACGCGGTGCGGCTGGTCCGCAAGCGCGGCCAGTTCATGCTCGATGCCTCGCTCCGCCAGCCCAGCGGCATGCTGTCGCTGCTCGGCGCGGAGCGCGCCGCCGCGGAAGCGATCGCCGCCGAGGCGGCCAGCGCGGGTGTGATCGCCGTGGCCAACCTCAACGCCCCCGGACAGATCGTGCTTTCCGGAGCGCTCGGGGCGCTGGATGCCGCCGAGAGAATCGCGCCCGCGCACGGGATCCGCAAGTGCCGCCGGCTGGTCGTGAGCGGAGCATTTCACTCCCCGCTCATGGAGCCGGCGGCGGAGAAGCTGGCCCGGGAGCTTGCCGGCGTCACGTTCCAGCCGCCAGCGCTCCCCATCGTCTCCAACGTGACGGCGCAGCCGGTCGTGAATCCCCGGGAGTTTCCGGGGCTGCTCGCACGCCAGGTGATCAGCCCGGTCCGCTGGGAGGACTCGGTGCACACGATGCGCGCCATGGGGGCAAACCTCTTCGTGGAACCCGGACCGGGCAAGGTGCTGACGGGGCTCCTCAGGAAGATCGATCCCGACGCCTCGAGCCTGGCCGCATCCACGCTGGACGAGGTGGGGGCTTTTCCGTCGAACCTGGATTGATTTCCCGGGCGGCGGGTCTATAATTCCCGCGACTCAAGTCCGGGCGGCCATTGCAACCTTATGAAAAGAAAGATGTTACACGGAGATCATGCCGACCATGGAGGGGCGACCGGCGGCGGTGGACGGCCGCCGCTTCGGGCAATGCGCTTGAACTTCCGCACGGCAGATGATAACTCCGTCGGCTCGCCTGTCCTGCGGGACCGCTTCGAGAAGCCATGAACATCGATCTGACAGCACGCGCCGCGCTGGTGACCGGAGGCGCGCGGGGTATCGGCCGCGCGATCGGGCTGGCCCTCGCCGAGCACGGCGCCGCCGTGGGCCTGGTCGACGTGGACGAGGCGGCCGGGCAGGAGGCCGCCCGCGCGATCACGGCGGCCGGCGGACGTGCCGTGTTCGAGTGCTGCGACGTGACGTCGCCCGCGGAGGTGCCGCGGACCACGGAGGCCGTGCGCCAAGCGCTGGGCGGGCTCGACATCCTGGTGAACAACGCCGGAATCACGCGCGACACCCTGCTCGTGCGCATGAAAGACGACGACTGGACGCGCGTGCTCGACGTCAATCTCACCGGCGCGTTCCTCTTCACCCGCGCCGCGGCCCGGCACCTGATGCGGGCGGCGCACGGCCGGATCATCAACATCGCCTCGGTCGTCGGGATGATGGGCAACGCCGGCCAGGCGAACTACGCGGCCTCCAAGGGCGGCCTGATCGCGCTGTCCAAGGCGGTGGCCAGGGAGCTCGCCCCCCGCGGGGTGACCGTCAACGCCATCGCTCCCGGCTTCATCGAGACGGAGATGACCGCGGGCCTCGACGACAAGGCCAAGGCCGCGCTGCATGCGGGAATCCCGCTCGGACGCGGTGGCAAGCCGGAGGATGTCGCGAGCGGGGTCGTGTTCCTCGCGAGCGACCTCGCCTCGTATATCACCGGACACGTACTGGTCATTGCGGGCGGCATGGCGATGTAGCGGCCGCTCCATTCTAGAGGAGGATTCAAACGGTGAACGCTCCCGAAGAGAAGTCGATCCGCGACCGCGTCGTGGACATCATCTGCGAGCAAATGGGCACGACCCGGGATCAGATCACGGACGAGATGAGCTTCAGGGACGACCTGAAGGCCGACTCGCTCGACACCGTGGAGCTCGTGATGGAGTTCGAGGACGAGTTCGACCTCAACATCCCGGACGAGGAAGCCGAGAAGATCCAGACGGTCGGCCAGGCGATCGAGTACATCGAGAAGCACACCTGAGGCCGGATCGGGAGGAGCTGCCGATGTCCACGGCGAACCGCCGCCGCGTCGTCGTCACCGGCATGGGGGTGATCACCGCGCTGGGGCACGACTGCGACACCGTGTGGGCCGGGCTGGTCGAGGGGCGAAGCGGGGTGCGCCCGATCGACCGGTTCGACGTGAGCGACTTCGACAGTCGGATCGCCGCGACGATCCGGGATTTCGATCCGTGCGCGATCATGACCAAGCCGGAGGCCCGCAAGAGCGATCCGTTCGTCCTCTACGGGATCTGGGCCGCGCAGGCGGCCCTTGAGCAGGCGGGACTGCGCGACGGCGCTGCCGATCCGGACCGGATCGGCGTGATCATCGGCACCGGCATCGGCGGCATCCAGGAGATCGAGGCGCAGCACCAGGTGCTGCTCCGCCGGGGACCGGGCCGCACCAGCCCCTTCCTGGTGCCGAAGATGATGACCAACGCGCTGACGGGACAGCTCTCGATCCGCCACGGCCTGACCGGTCCGAACTATGCCGTCTCCTCGGCGTGCGCCTCGGGCTCCCACGCCATCGGCAGCGCGCTCCGGACGATCCAGTACGGCGAAGCCGACGTGATGGTCACCGGCGGCTCGGAGGCGGCCACCACCCCGCTCGGCCTGGCGGGATTCTGCGCCGCCAAGGCGCTCAGCGTCCGCAACGACGCCCCGGAGAAGGCCAGCCGCCCGTTCGACCGCGACCGCGACGGCTTCGTCATGGGCGACGGCGCCGGC
>JAFGQW010000356.1 GCA_016935485.1 Planctomycetota bacterium
GACGGCAAGCTCGTGGCGTTCAGCGCCAACCGCGGCAACGTCGCCGACCAGATCTGGGTCGCCAACCGCGACGGCACCAACATCCGCCAGCTCACCACGTTCGCCTCCGGCACGGCGTTCTATCCGAAGCTCGACTACTTCGGCAAGATCTGCACCTTCGAGTCCAACCAGAGCGGGCAGTACGAGGTCTACACGGTGTATACCGACGGGACGGGCCTGACGGATGTCTCGCAGAACCCGGGCGGCGCGGATCGGGTCCCCTGGATCTCGGCCGACGGCGACCGCGTCGCCTGGAAGTCCACCCGCGGGGGCACGAACGACGTCTACATGGCGTACCCCGACGGAACGGGGCTCCGGAAGGTCTCGCCGTTCGGCAACATGTCCCCGAGCCTCACCAACGACTCCCACTGCATCAACGGGGACGGCACGGTGCTGGCGCTGGCGTCGAAGTACGACTACAAAGGCGGCAATCCCGAGGGCGACTACGAGATCTACGTGTGGAAGGACGCCTTCACGGCGGCCGGCGTGGCCCGTCCCGGCGCGACGATCACGCTCACCATGGAGGACGCGACCCGGCCGGGAGCCGTCTACGCGGTGCGCTGCGCATTCAGCCGCTCCCCGGGCATCCCGATCGGCGGCAAGATCGTGCCGATCACGCCGGACGTGCTGTTCTGGCTCTCCGGGGCGCTGCCGGCGGTCTTCCAGAAGTTCGAGGGCACGCTGAACGCCCAGGGGCTCGGAGTGGCCGCCGTGGCCATTCCGAACATTCCGGCGCTGACCGGGATCGCGTTCTACAGCACGTTCGTGAGCGCCGACCCGGCGCTCGAGGTCTACAACCCGCTCAAGGTCCTGATCTGGTAGCCCCGCGGGTCGCGGCTTCAGCGGTCCCGCCGGACGAGCGCTTCGTGAGCGAACGCCGTGAGCGCGAAGCGCCCGTCCTCCTTGCGCACCAGGTAGCCGCGGCGCTGGAGCGCCTTCAGCAGGCGGCGCCCCTCGCGCCGGCCGCGCCGGAGCGCATCCACGACCGTCCGCAGCGCGGTGCGCTTCATGGCACGGATCTCGAGCAGGACCGCGACCTCGTCGGAGTCGAGATCGTCGGTGCCGGGCGCGCGTGCGCCCGCGCTCGACAGGGCGCGAAGATCGTCCTTCTCGGCGCGCCGGGTGCTCGCCCCCTCGCGCACGTAGGCGACCTCGGTGCCGTCGAGATGCCACATCCGGACCGGAGGCCGGAGGGCCGGCGCGATCTCCGCCACGAGGAGCACGCGCTCGTCGAGGGCGACGCGGTGGATGCGGATCGGCTGGGGCGGCAGAAGCCGCGCGGCGGCTTCCCGGAGCACGGCGGCGGCGGCGGCGGGATCGGGGACGCCGGGCCGCGAGCCGTCGTCTCCCGCTCCGACCACCAGCCAGCCGCCGGTGCCGTTCGAGAACGCCGCCAGGGCGGCGCCGGTGCGCTCGACTCCCGGAAGCTCGCGCTTGAACTCGACACAAGCTCCCTCGCCGCCGCGCAGCAGCCGCCCCAGCGCTTCCCGGTCCATCTCAGCCGTGGGTCCGGGCAAACGTCTCCATGAAGCCGACGAATTCTTGGACCTGCTCGGGCGAGACGGCATTGTACATCGACACCCGGATGCCGCCGACCGACCGGTGGCCCTTCAGGCCGAGGAAACCGGCCTTCAGCGCCTCGGCCACGAACTGCTTCTCGAGGTCCTCGGTGGGCAGCCGGAAGGTCGCGTTCATCTGCGAGCGGCTCGCGGGATCGGTGACCGTGCCGCGGAAGAAGTCCGGGTTGGCGTCGATTGTCCCGTAGACGAGCGCGGCCTTGTCCCGGTTGCGCTGCTCGACCGCCGCGAGCCCGCCGATCGAGTCCACCCACTCCAGCACCGTCTTGAAGATGTAGACGGCGAAGGTCGGCGGCGTGTTGAAGAGCGAGTCCTTCTCCCAGTGCGTCCGGTAGGCGAGCATCGTGGGGACGCCCGTGGTCTTCGCCTTCTGGTAGAACGACTCGCGCAGCGCCACCACGGTGAGGCCCGAGGGCCCGAGGTTCTTCTGCGCCCCGGCGTAGACGAGCCCGATGTGTGTCCAGTCGATCCGGCGCGAGAGAATGTCGCTCGACATGTCGCACACCAGCGGCACCTCTCCGGTGTCCGGGTAGGTGGGATACTGGGTGCCGAAGATGGTGTTGTTGGTCGTGATGTGGCAGTAGCGTGCGTCGGGATCGAGGTCGAGGCTTGCGAGTGCCGGGAGCGCGCTGAAGTGGATCGGCTCGCTCGAGCCCGCGATCCGCACCTTGCCGAAGAGCTTGGCCTCCTTGATCGCCTTGGTGGCCCACTCGCCGGTATTGACGTAGTCGGCGCTCTGGTCGGGGGCGAGGAAGTTCATCGGCACCATCGCGAACTGCAGGCTCGCGCCGCCCTGGAGCAGCAGGACCTTGAAGTCGTCCGGCATCCCGAAGAGGCGCTGGAAGAGCGCCTGGGCCTCGCTGTGCACGGCGTCGTAGTCCTTGCCGCGATGGCTCGCCTCCATGATGGACAGCCCGCTGCCGCGGTAGTCGAGCAGTTCCGCCTGCACGCGCTGGAGCGC
This sequence comes from Planctomycetota bacterium, assembly GCA_016935485.1. Taxonomy (GTDB): domain Bacteria; phylum Planctomycetota; class JAFGQW01; order JAFGQW01; family JAFGQW01; genus JAFGQW01. The sequence goes on from JAFGQW010000356.1 coordinate 2,578, forward strand.
CTGGAGCGGCAGGCCGGCCGGGCCGGGGTTGAAGTTGATGATCCGGTGGGTCATGGCTCAAGTCTCCGCACTGTCAGTTCCGCTGGGTGTAGTCCTCGAGAAGTTCCACGATGATGTCGCCGATCCTCAGCAGGTTCTCCTCCGTGGAGGCGCCGATGTGGGGCAGCAGCAGGGTGTTGGGCGCGCCAAGCAGCGGCGTGTTTTCCGGCGGGTCGCTGTACCAGACGTCGGTGGCGTAGCCGGCGATCTTGCCGCTCTCGAGCGCGGCCACCACGTCCTTCTCGATCACGACCTTGCCGCGGCCGGTGTTGACGATGCGCACCCCGTCCTTCATCTGGGCGAGGGTGCCGGCGTGGATCATCCCGGCGGTGGCGTCCGTGAGCGGCAGGTGGATGCTGATGTAGTCGGCGCGGCGCAGGAGGTCGTTCGGATCGGCGACCTGCGCGATGAGGGGGTCGTCGATGCTCACGATGTCGTAGCCGAGGATCGTCATGTCGAAGGCCGCGGCGCGCCGGGCGAGCTCGCGGCCGATGCGCCCGCAGCCGAGGATGCCGAGGGTCTTGTGGTAGAGCTCCGTCCGCTTGAGCTCCTTCTTGAGCCACTGGCCCGCGACCATGCTGTTGTGGCCCTGGACGAGGTGGTTGGGGAGTGCCAGCATCATCGCCATGGCGAGCTCTGCGACCGCCACGCTCGAGGCGGCCGCGGTGTTGTGCACCTCGATGCCCCGCGCCTTCGCGTGGACCTGATCCACGTTGTCCAGACCCACCCCGCCGCGGATCACGAGTCTGAGCTTCGGCGCGGCGTCGATGTACTCGCGCGTGACCTTGGTCTTGGAGCGGATCAGCACCACGTTGGCCTCGGCGGCCCGGCGCTTGTCATCCGTCACCTCGCCGAACTTCTCCAAGCGTCCCGGCAAGCTCGGGTCGAACGCATCCGAGAGGAGGATGAGCATCGGAGGGTCCCTTTCGTGTTGGCGGCGGGCCTCGGGCCGTCCTCGCGACGGCCCCGAGGCAGTTGCGGCCACCTTCTGCGCGCAGCATGGCCGGCAGGGAAGTTTAACCCGGGCCCACGGATTCTCAAGACCGGCCGGTTCGCGGCAGACCGTGCCGCACGGGCTGCCGCGGGGCGGGGCGGCGCGCTCAGAGGATCGTGAACGTGAACGTGTTCGAGATCGTCTTGATGCCGAAGGGCGCGCTGGCCTGGAGCACCACGTACGCCGTGTGGATGCGCATGCCGAGGAGCACCGGGTTGGCGGGAATGCGGATCTGCGCCTGGCCCTGTCCTTGGGCATCGAGGGGCTTCTGGTAGTCGACGAAGATCGCCGGCAGGTACTGGAAGACCGTGGCGACCAGCAGGTCGTCGGGGCTCAGGTTCAGCACGCGAGTGCCGAGCGGGATCGGACCGGTGCCGAGCGAGGAGCCGAGCACGTACGAGAGCCCCGCGTCACCGGGGGAGCTGAGAACGAGGTCGACGTTCTTGCCGGGGCTCGGTGCGCCGCCGCCGTAGAGCAGCCCACCCGCCGTGCCGACCACGAGGTTGTCGATGTGGGCGATGTAGGGCATGCCGGCGAGGTTGGAGTGGCGCATGAAGATCTGGACCTGGTAGTTCCCGGCCTGGGGGAACGTGACCGTGTTCTTGTAGGAGACGCGCTCGTAGAGGGTCGTCTGGTTGCCGGGCACCTGCACGGTGAACGAGACGAATACCGCGCTCGTCGTCGAGTCGCGAAAGAGCAGCTGCACGTAGTTCACCGTGACCGAGGGGATGGGCGTGGTGACCTGCTTTTCCCACAGGCAGTCGAAGCTCAGCGGGTAGCCCTTCGCTTCCGCCCGGAAGGGATCGCTGTCGTAGCGGCACTCCATCACGGGGCTTAGCGTCTGGAAATCGGCGTAGAGGGCGCTGCTGGGTTTGCCGTCCAGGACCGAGGCCACCCGGACGCCGTGCTTTCCCAGCGGATCGTTGAACCGGACATTCGTCCAGCCGGTGAGCCCGCTCTCGAAGTCGCCGTTCGAGACCGGGTTCTGAGCGGTGGCGGCCGAGGCCACGGCGAGCCCGATCATGATGAGGCACGCGATTCTCATTGGATGTCCTCCCTTGAGCGGTGCGTCAAACGTACAGGCTTCTATCCGCCGTGGCGCCGCAGGCGCCTGCGGATAGAAGC
>JAFGQW010000357.1 GCA_016935485.1 Planctomycetota bacterium
CCCTTCACCGCGGCGGAGCTCGCCGTGCTCCAGGCCGAGGCGCGCGCGCGGGACTACGGCTTCCTCCATTTCCCGGGGCAGCCGGCCCGCCTCAGCGAGGCGTTCTTGAGCGACCCGCGGATGCGCCGCGCTGCCGGCGAGGTGCGCCACTTCGACGCGTTCTTCGCGGCTCCCGACAAGCGGGCCTTCGTCAACCGCTACTACTTCGACGTGAGCGCGCCGACCGACGATCGGCCCTTCTTCTTCGAGCTCTACCGGTGGCGGCACATCCTCGACCGGGAGAGCTTCGTCGGCGTCGCCGGCATCACCGGCCACGGCATCCTGCTCCTGCTGTTCGCCGAGCTGGTTGTGCTCTCCTCGGTCTTCGTGGTGGTGCCGCTCTGGGTGCTGCGCCGCCGCCACCTGCGGGTGTCCGGCCGCACGCCGATGCTCGTCTACTTCTCGGCGCTGGGACTGGGCTACATGCTGGTGGAGATCGTGCTCAGCCAGCGCTTCATCCTGTTCCTCGGGCATCCCGTCTACGCGCTCAGCGTGGTGCTCAGCGGGCTGCTCGTCTTCAGCGGGCTGGGCAGCCTCGCCGCCGGCCGGCTCGGCCTCCACGGGACGGCAAGCCAGCGGCTGGCGATCCTCGGCGTCCTCGTGGTCGGCACCGCCTACGTGTTCGGGCTGCCGCCGCTGTTCGCGCGGTTCCTCGAGGCGGAGGCCGCTTTCCGGGTCGTCACGAGCTTCGTGCTCCTGGCGCCGCTCGGCTTCCTGATGGGGATGCCCTTCCCGCTCGGGATCCTGCGGCTCAAGGAACAGGGTCCGCTGGTGGCCTGGGCCTGGGGGGTGAACGGCTACTTCTCGGTCCTGGGCTCGGTGCTGAGCATCATCCTCGGCCTGGCGCTCGGCTTCACCTGGGTGCTCGGCATCGCGCTCGGCGTCTACTTCGTGGCCCTGCTCACCGCCGGCGGCTTCGGCCGGGCGGCTTCGTGAACCGGCTCGGACGGCCCGGACGTCGCGCCCTGCCGCGAGGCCATGACGCGAAGAGGGGCGTGCGCTTCGCCCCGAATCCGCCGGGAAGTCCGCACGGAATTGACACCGGCGGGGAAATTGCCTACAAAGGCGGCCAATGGTGGCCCGGGAACCGGAGAGGCTGAGGAGTACCCGGTGGCGTCCCGAAAGAAGACGGCCGGCGCTCGCCGCGCCGGGGCATCACAAGGTCTTTCTGAAAAGAAGGTTACGGCGTCAAGGAAGAAACCCGCCCGGAAGAAGGCGGCCCCCGGGGCAGCCGGGAGGAGAGCCTCCTCGTCCCGTTCCGGTCGGACCCGAGAAACCCCGCCAGCGCGGCGCCATGTGCCGCCGCGGCGCGCGGTCTCCGGGGATCTGTCCCCGCGCAGCGCGGTGGAACGGCCGAGCCGTGAGCTCCTCCACGCGGCCGAACGGGCCACCAAGGGCGCGCTGCGCGTCAAGCCGGCGGAGCGGGTCGTGCTGATCACGGACCGCCACGCGCTTTCGATCGCCGAGGCCTTCGTCCACTGGTTTCACCATGTGCGCGCCGACCTGGTCACGTGCCTGCTCGCGGAGCCGCTCCGGCCGGCGGATGTGCTGCCCGCTTTCCTCCGCCGCCTGGTCGAGCGGGCGGACCTCACGGTCTGCCTGATCGAGGAGCGCGTGAGGGAGAGGCGCTGGCGCCAGGAGCTGGCGCAGGCCGCGCTCTTGAACGGCCGGGTGTGCCGGGTGGCCGCGGTGTCGGTCGAGACGATGGAGCGCCTCGTCGGGATCAACTACGCCGAGCTCCAGGAGCTGGCGCAGAAGCTGATCGAGACCATGTCCGGGGCCAGGGAGGTCCGGGTCACGAACGCGCTCGGCACCGAGGTGACGTTCAGCGTCTTCGGTCGCCGCTGGTGGAACGACAGCGGGGACATCAGCCAGCGGGGACAGCTGGGCGGCCTGCCGGCCGGGGAGTGCTTCGTCGCTCCGGTGGAGGAGACCTTCCACGGGGCGGTGGCGTACAGCATGGTCGACGGCAAGCTCGAGCAGGGGACGGTGCACTTCGAGAAGGGTCGGGTCGTGCGGTCCCAGGGCCGCCGCATCCGGGCGTACCTGGAGCGCGTCGGTCGCGAAGCGGGCGGCAAGGTGATCAGCGAGGTTGGCCTCGGCCTCAACCGCAGCGCGCGGCTCTGCGAGCAGGTGCTCGAGGCGGAGAAATCCTTGGGCGCCGTCCATTTCGCCCTCGGCGACGGCGACGGGCCGGGTCCCGGCCGCACCCGCCACCGCTGCCTGATGGTGGTGGACAAGGCGACGGTCGAGGCCGACGGCCACGTGGTCCTCAAGGACGGCGTGTTCCAGATCTGACGGTGGCCGCTCTCCGCTCCGGGCCGGCGCGTACAGGACGCCCCGGGTTTCGCCGCGGAGTTCCTGTTCAGGTTTCCGTCGCGGCCAGCCCGTTCGAATCCCCGATGCCACCGGCTTCCCGCCGCGCCGACCCGGGCCGGACGATCCGCGAACCCGGGAAAGGACTCCCGCGCGGACCCTCACCTCTCCTTCTTGCCGGGGCGCTCGGCGGCGGCGGCCGGCGTGCGCGGCGGCACCGAGTGGCCGGGCGCCGGGGGCGTCGGGTCCAGGATCTTCGGCACGTGCTTGATCACGTTCGCGAGATCCACGCCGGTGAGCGCCTCGACCAGGGGTGGAAGCTGCGCGATCACGTTCGTGACGTCCTGCGTGATCCGGCTGGCACCTCCGGAGTCCCCGCCGCTGATCACCACCATGCGCTCGATCCTGGAGAGCGGCTCGGCCACGGCGCGCGCGATGTCGGGCAGCCGGTCGAGCACCATCTGGGTGAGCGCGGCCTCGTTGTAGCGCGCCCACGCGTCGGCCTTCCGGTGCATGGCCTCGGCTTCCGCCGTGCCCGTGGCCTGGATCACCTCGGCTTCCGCGAGACCGCGCGCGCGCCGCGCCTCCGCCTCGCCGCGACCGACCTGCTCGATGGCCCGCGCCTTGCCCTCCGCCTCGATCTGGGTGCGGGCGCGCTCGCCCTCGGCGAGCGTCGTGACGCGGTACCGCTCGGCATCCGCCGGACGTTCGACCGTGGCCTTGAGCTCCTTCTCCTTGCGCAGGATCTCCTGCTCCTGGACCTGGATGCGGTTCTGCTTCTCCACCACCTCGACGCCGACTTCCTCCTTCTTGACGAGCTGGCCGGTCTTGAACTTCTGGAGGTCGTAGGCGAGATCCGCTTCGGCCTTCTTCTGGTTGATCGCGGCCTGGTACTCGGCCACCTTCATCTCGTAATCGCGGCTGGCGAGCGCAATGTGCGTCTCGGCCTCGTACTTCGCCTCCTGTCCGGCCTGGTTGGCCTGGGCGCTCTTGATGGTGGCGTCGCGGGTCGCCTCCGCCTCGCCGATCGTCGCGTCGCGCTTGACCTGCGCGATCCGCGGCTTGCCGAGCGCATCCAGGTAGCCCTTGGAGTCGCGGATCTCGCGCAGCGTGAAGGAGACGATGTGGAGCCCCATGTTGGCCATGTCGGTCGAGGCCATCTCCTGCACCTTCTGCGAGAACACGTCCCGGTTCTTGTAGATGTCCTCGATGCTCATCGTGCCGACGATGGCGCGCAGATGCCCCTCCACGGTCTGGAGCGCGATCTCCATGATCTGGCGCTGCCCCTTGGAGAGGAACTGCTCGGCGGCGGTGGCGATGGAGATGTCATCGCTCTTCACCTTGATCTGGGCGACGCCGTCGACGGAGACCGGCGCGCCCGTGATGCAGTAGGTCTCGGGGGGCTTCACTTCGAGCGTCATGACCTCGAGGCTCAGGATGTCGAACTTCTCGACCACCGGCCACACGAAGGCGCCGCCGCCCTTGACGATGCGAAACCCGACGGTGTGGATGTCGCCGTCGGAATCGCGCATGCGGCGGCGCCGGCCGGCGATGATGAGCACCTCGTTCGGGCCCACCTTCACGTAGCGGCTGGCCCAGATCAGGAGACTCAGGAGGAAGACCATCACGATGGCGACCGCAGCGACGATCACGCCTGCCGGGAAGCCGGAGGCGGCGAGCGCCGCCGGGATCGGGGCGACGGTTGCGAGGTCGATCAGCATCGGGTTTGCCTTTCTGCGTTGCGGGTTGGGCCCGGGGGCACGCCGGGATCAGAGCGCGCTCGCGTCGGCCCGGGGGGCGGGGGCCTCCGCCGTATTCTCCTCCGGCGACACCACGCAGGTGCCGCCGACGACCTTGCGAATGACGACCGTCGAGAACTGCGCCAGCGGCTGGCCGTCGAGGCTGCGGGCCGGCGCGTTGTAGCGGCTGCCGCGGGCCGTGTACGCGATCTCTCCCAGGCCGTGCGCCGGGATCGCGACGATCACCTCGCCCGGGGTCCCGGGCAGCGAGGCGACCGTCACCTCCGAGGAGCTCACCGTCACCTGGAAGACCTTGTAGAGCACCCAGAAGATCAGCGCGGCCATGCCGAAACCCGCGGCGGTGGCGAGCGGCAGATGCAGGTACCAGTCGTTCATCTCGAAGTAGACGAGCGCGAGGTAGCCGACCGCGCCGAATGCGGTGATGAACATGCTGATCGTCGTGGGGCTCACGGGGCTCAACGCCGCGACGTCGCCGGCATGGGCGTCGGGCGAGGCGCTTACTTCGGGATGGGCGGCGTCGACATGGCCGACGCCGACATCGCCGTGCGCCCCCGCCTCGAAGCTGTGGTCGCCGACATCCCCGGACTCGAACACGCCGCTCAGCAGGAACGACAGCACCGTGAACAGAAGGCCCACGAGCGCACACAGCATGTAGACGATCTCGAAGGTCCCGGCGCCCTCGGCGCCGGCCGCGAGCGTCTCCTCCAGCGCGAACAGGACCAGCGCCTGGATCATGGGAGGCAGCTCCTAAGGGGGGGTCGCCGGCAGTTCGGCCGGATCGGGTAGATCGGGCTCGCGCCCCTCGAGGCGCGCCCGGATTTCCTCGAGGATGTAGCCTTCCACGGCCTTGATTTTCTCGGTGCGCTCCGCCTCCAGCCACACCATCTGCAGGTCGCGAAAGGCGAGTGCTTCCTGGACGACCTGGACGCGAAGCTGCGTGCCGCGGCCTGCCGGCGCGAGCTCGACGCGGGCGTGGAAGCGGGCGCTGGCCGGCGGCACGGCGGGCACGTGGGGATCGGTGACCAGAAGGCCCTGCTTCTCATCGAGGACTTGAAACCCCGGGAAACGCCCCCCAAGAACGGCGCGCGCGGCGCGGAACACCGCCGCACGGTCGTGGTCGGGCAGGGTCGATTCGGTCCAGCGGCTGGCACACCCGGCCAGGGCGCCCCATACGAGCACCGGGGCGATTATTGCAGGGCGCCATCCGAGTTTCAACACGCCCGGTCTCCTCGCTGCCGGCGGGATCCGCGGTCTGCGAAGGCGGTCCGATCGTGCGGTGAAGCTCGGCGCTTGCCGATCCTGTCGGCCGGGATCGGGGTCGGCCTCGCCGGGGGGGTCTTGCCGGTCCTCACCGGAGCGACCGCGGGTCGGGAATGTCGTGGCCGAAACGCGGCCGGGGAGCCGGCAGATACCATTCCGTCAGGATGTCCTCCTCGTCGACGAGACCTTCGGGCCCTTCCGCGCGGCGCAGCACGGTATCGAGGGCGGGCGCCTCGAAACAGAGGGAGCGATTGCGGTTGACCTCGTCGATCGCCTCCAGCACCTGCTCGTAGGCCAGCTTGAGGAACCAGTGTTCCCAGGATAGACCGCCGGGCTTGGCGTCCGCTTCCTCGAGGGCGCGCATGGCCACCACGTCGGCAAGCTCCGCCGGATCGACGGCGCCCCGGGGCAGGTGGCCTTCGCGCTCGTGCAGCCGCACCTCGGCCTGCAGGAAGTCGAGCAGCTCGGAGTAGGCGGCCTGGATGCCTGCCCGCACACTGTCGCCGTTGGTCGCAGGCGGCATCGCGAGGTGGTTCCAGCGGTCCCGCTCCAGACCGCGGCGGGCGCGGGTGCGGGCGCCGCCGAGGCGCGCGTTGTGGCGCTCCAGACGCACCTCCAGCTCGTTCACGACGTCGTTCCACGCGGCCATGCGGGTGAAGCCGTGGCCCTCGGCTGACAGTGTGGCGGTGGGCAGATGGATGCGCATGGAGGCCGTGAAGCCGTGGCCGCGCGGAAGCGTGACGATCGTGCCCCACAGGTTGACGAGCTCGGGCTTGCAGTCGGCCAGGTGCTTGCGGAGCCGGGCGGCCTCGCGGTGGAACCGGGTGGGGTTCTGAGCAGCCTCGCCGAGATCGCGGAAGTTCAGGCGATACCTCATGGCGATCCTCCGGACTCTCGATTGGCGGCGTTGCCATGGTACGGAATCCGGCCGGTTCGCCAAGGGAAAAAAATTGACCTTCGAGCCCGGACACGGTATGGGATAGGCAGGACGGTCGGGGATCGCTGCCGATTCCTATCCCTTGATCAGCACTGGTACTTACGCATGAATTACGTGCTCGTGCTCGTGGCGTACCTGATCGGTTCGGTCCCCTTCAGCTACCTGGTTGCCCGGTTCGTGAAGGGGGTGGACCTCCGACGCATCGGCAGTGGCAATCTGGGCGCCACCAACGTCAGCCGCAGCCTCGGCGTCGGCTGGGGGCTGATCGTGCTGGCCCTCGATGCGGCCAAGGGTTTCCTCACGGTGTTCCTCCTGCCGGCGCTCAACGACGGCAGCTGGGTGCCGGATCTCCTCCGGATCGCGCTCGCTGCCGGCGTGGTGCTCGGTCACGTGTTCCCAATTTACCTGGGTTTTCGCGGCGGCAAGGGGGCAGCCTCCGGGCTGGGGACCTGCCTGGCCATGATCCCGAAGGCCACGGTGATCATCCTCGTGGTTTTCCTGATCACGGTGCTCTTCACCCGGTTCGTGTCGCTCGGTTCCATCATGGCCGCGCTCAGCATGCCGTTCGCCTTCATGGGCACCGACTGGGAACGCGCCATGGGTGACGGCACGCCGATCCTGTGCGGCACGGTCCTCCTGGCCGCGCTGGTGGTTCTCCGCCACCGGTCCAACATCGTGCGACTCGTGCACGGCAAGGAGGACCGGTTCGGGGCGCGCCGCGCGGCGGGCCGTTCGCTGGCCGAATGACGCGCCGGCGCGGCGTCGGGGTCCGGGTTGACAAGCGGCGGGGCCTGGACTACCGTAACGGCGAACTCGGGTGGGATCCGCCTCTGCGCGCGGGCTCCTGCCCGCTGGGTTCTCGAGTCGGGGCGTGGCGCAGCCTGGCTAGCGCGCTTGAATGGGGTTCAAGAGGTCGCTGGTTCGAATCCAGTCGCCCCGACCATCACAAGTCCTTCCGAATCCCGTGTTTGGGATACCCGCCGACGGTCGGCTGGTGCGGCCTGATGAAGCACGGTTCTCCGAGCGCGGCAAGCGGCTGCACCCGCCAGGCTTCGGCCCGGCGGGATCTCTGCTGCGACCCCGGTGGATGACGCTCGGGGAGTAACGGCTACTGGATCGCGAACGTGACCCGCACGGAAACTCGGACCTCTATCGACCCGGGAGCGAAGGTGCCGCTTGCCACGTCTTCAGGAGCGGCGCCGGGCGCCGTCGACACCAAGTTGAGCTCGCAAGGCTCGCACGGCCAGGCCGGTTCGCCCTCCTCGATGGTGAGCACCCTGCCGACCTTCGCGCCCAGCGCTTCCGTCATCGCCTTGGCCTTGCTTTCCGCCGCTCGAATGGCAAGCAGTCGCGTCTCGTTCCGCAGTTCCAGGTGACGGGACGACTCGAACTCGACTTCCACCTCCACATCCCCGCTCGAAACGAGCCGGGTGAAGAACTCGTCGAACCGCTTCAAATCACGCTCCTTGATCGTGACGCTTCGGGTGACGGCAAAGTGCTTGAAGGTCCTGCGGCTTGTCCACGTGCTCCCCTCGAATTCTCGCTTGATGCTGAGGTAGCCCGTCTGGACGTCCTCCGGCTTGACACCGAGCGTCTCGCGCAACCCGAGGATGGCTGTCAACTTGGCGTCACTCTGCTCCTTGGCGGCGACTAGGTTCTTGTCGTTGTCGGTCGTCGTGATCCGCCAGACCACCACGTCCGGCACGATCCGCATGACGGCCGTTCCCCCGACGGCGACTGTGCGTTGTTCCTCCTTGCCCTCCGCAGCGGGCAGTGCATTCACGGGAAGTGTCAGCAGGCAGGCGAAGATCACTGCGAAACGCATCTCGGTACTCCTTTCCAGACAGAGGGAATCGGTTTGCGCGTCTCGACCAGGCTGCGGTTCGGGCTCATGACGGGCATGAGGGCCGGCAATCTCGGTCGCATCCATGGGCGATGCGCTGTCCTTCCCCGGCGCGCAGCCGCTACTTCGGAGTCGGAGCCTCGATCCGCCTGCCGTCTTGATCAAACCACTCCATCGAAACCGGCTCACCTTCCGGAACCGTCAGCTTCGCCCTCAAGTGTTTCCTGTCCCAGATGTGTACCGAAAGCGGAGCTCTTCCCTGGGGGTATGCGATTTGGATGCCACCGTTGACGTCCTGTCCCGTAAGCATCACCGTTCCTCCTCCTTCCCGGTATGCCGTCAAGCTGATCATGCCTGCCCTTCCGTAAGACAGGCACATCCCCGCTGCTTCGTCCCCCAAGTCAAGTCCGATTGTCCCTTTTCCCAAGCCATCATCAAGTCTGAACGCGCTATGGTTTCCCCTGCAATACCATTGGCCGCGCACCCGGTTCTCTGCGTCAACCAGGATGTAGCTCTTCGCCCGCACCTGATCGAGCACCGTCGGCTTGTCCTTCTCCTGGTCCTGGCCGGCGGCCACAAACAGCACGGCGCCCAGCGCGAGCGCGACGGCGACGGCAGTCATCCTGATCCAGCGGTTCTCCTTCTCGAGGCGTTCAAGGCGTTGCTCGATCGTCATCTCTACCTCCCGAGGTCAGTAGCCGAGATGAAGTAGCCGCCGAGCTCGCAAGCGTAGGTGACCGACGATCCGGGGAGCCGAATCTCGAGCGTTCCGGCTGGCGGAACGATGATAGGTGGATTGCTGGGCAAGGCGCCGAAGCCGGCGGCGTTGTACCAACCGCCCGTGCCGAGGCCGGTGGGGGCACCAGCCCTCACGCACTGTCCGTTGATCCAGATCTCCCATGGGCCATCTGTAGAGGTCTCGGGTTTCCAGTAAGTCAGGACAAATCCGGTCGTCGGTGGCATGGTGAAGAGAAGCGGTCTTGCTCTGGACACCTGCGGGAATCGCGCATTGGAAGCGTGCGCCAGTGGCAGGTCGTTCACGGTCGGAAGCAGGGTGGTGGTGTTCATGCTCGCCGAAACGAGCGTGACGACGGCGGCGACAACGGCCGCGCCCAGAAGGAATCCGCGCATGAGTTGCCTCCAATTGCATGAGTTCCCGAGGGGTTCCCGGCTGCTACCGGCGGCGATTCTACGCGGCGGAAGCTGACCGACCGAGCAGATTCTCGCCCGATGGACTCAGATCACGCCGCTCGCCGGCCGCTCGGCATCCGGCGGCGAGACCAGCACCGCAGCCGGGCGGCCCCAGCGGCTGAGCCCGATGCGCTCCCCGGCGGCGACCCGGTCGAGCAACCGGGAGAGCTTCGGGCGGGCCTCGGCGATGGTGTACCAGGCCGGGACCCCAGGGGGAACCGCCGGCCTCCGCGAACGACGCTTTCCACGCCGCTTCCTGGCTGGGCGCGGGAGCACGCCTGTCAGCCGCTCCCCGCGGAGCCGGCCGCGCGTCAGCGGCTCATCTCTACCCCGCCACCGGGGATCCGACCGGATGCGCTCGAGATGCGCCTGAACCCGTGCCTCCCGATCCCCAGCAGGATCCCGCTCGCTCCGGTCCGGCGCGAACGCGAGGCGGTCGAGCGATTGAATGCGACCGGAGAGAATCGAATGCGACCTTGTTTTCCAGGGCGAAAAGTGATATCCTGGCGGGCGGAAACGCCGATTCAGGCCCTTCGGCAGAGCGCTTGAAACGCCGATGGGGTTCAAGAGGTCGCTGGTTCGAATCCAGTCGCCCCGACCAGCCTTCGCTCTCCGCGGGAGCGGCGTGCGAAGGCTGGCGCGCCGAAGTGGCGCAGCCACGAAGGCGGGCGAGCTTTGCGAGCCGTGCGAAGGCGGGGCCGGATCACCACCGGGTTGAGCCGCTTTCTTCGCCCGCGAGCGCATGGTACGTTCCGATCCCGCCGGTGACCGCATCGCGCCGCGGGCGGGCGCCGATTTCCGCGTCGCCACACAGGCTGTCGTTCGCTCTCTCCTCGATCCGGCTGCGACGTTCCGCCTCGCCGCCCGGCGGCATCCTCCGCATCGGTACCACCCGAGCCCGCATTCCACCTTGCTCACCGCCGAACCGACGATTCGCCGGGGGCCGATTGCCCACGGCGGGGCGACCTGGGAGAATGGTGCGCTGGAGAACGGATTGACGCGACCGGATCCCGGGAACGGCGGGAGGCTGCCATGGGAAAGCTCGACAGAGTCGTGGTGTTTGGTGGGTTATTCGTCGCCGCGTGGTTCGCGGGCGGCTTCGCGGCGCGGGCGCAGGAACTTCCGGGCCGACCGGGCGCGCGCTCGCCGGACGAGACCGCGGGCCTCGCGATCACCGCGAGGGACGTGTTCGCCGGCCGGCGCGGGGCGAAGGTCGGACTGAGGTGCTGGTACGGAGGCAAGGGCACCGCCCAGGCGGTGGAGCTCGGCCTGGAGTGGCTGGCGCGCCACCAGGTTCCGGACGAGGGCTACTGGGACAGCGACGGCTTCGGCGCCCAGTGCCGGGGAGCGGCATGCGACGGCAAGGGGTATCCGCTGTACGACCCGGGACTGACGGGTCTGGCGCTTCTCGCGTTCCTCGGCAGCGGCCACACGCACCAGGCCGGCCCGTACAAGAAGGCGGTGGGCGAAGCCGTCAAGTACCTCCGCCGCATCCAGGATCCGGAGGGATGCTTCGGTTTGCGGACCGGCCATTTC
>JAFGQW010000065.1 GCA_016935485.1 Planctomycetota bacterium
AGGTTCACGGCCGTGCAGATGACGATCAGGCCGGCATCCAGCAGGACGTGGAGCACTTCCCCGAACCGCCGGATGTGCTCGCGCCCGGTCAGGCCCGGCCCCAGGTGGCTTTTCAGAATGTCCGCGTCCACCCCGTACACCACGCTCCCCATCCCGAGGTAGTAGACCATGCGGCCCTGGCCGAACAGGCTCTGCTCGAGCTCGCGGGCCAGCTCCTTGCGCGGTGCCTCACGGGGCCCGGTGATGAGGACGACTGCCGCCTGCTGGCCGTAGCGCTCGGCCCGCGCCGCCGGCGCGATGGCGCTGCGGATCCATCGCCGGTCCCGCAGGAGGGCCTCCGCGCGCAGGGCGCTCTCGTCGTCCTCCAGCACCTCGCGCACGACCCCGCCCCCGCCGATCGCGTGGTCGGCCACGAGCACGAAGCGGCCGGTCTTCGGAAGGTGGGCATAGTCGTCCACGGCCACCGGCCGCTCCGCGCGCAGGACGCACGTGGCCACCTCCCGCGTGTGGACCGCCTGTCGGTCGCCGGCGACCGCAAGGGTCGAGGCGTCGAGCACCCGCTCCACGCGCTCAACGCGGACCGGCACCTCCGCGGTGCCCACTTTCAGCCAGCACGCCCGGTCCGGGCCCAGGTCCCGGCCGTCCAGCCAGAACACGTCGGCGCGGAATCGCGCCGTCACGTCGGGAGCCTGCTGGTCCTCGCGGGAGATCGTCTCGCCGCGCGCGACGTACACCTGCTCGTGCAGGGTCAGGCCGATGGACTCGCCCGGGCCCGCGGCCGCCGGCGCGGGGCGCCCGAACGCCTCGAGGCTCTTCACCACCGCCCGCTTGCCGGAGGGCGAGAACACCACGGCGTCGCCCGGCCGCACCACGCCCGACTCGACGCGGCCCGCGATGATCCGGCGGTCGTCGCCCTCCGCCGTGAACTTGTAGACGTCCTGCACCGGGATCCGGAGCGGCTGGCCGGCCTCCTGCCGCGGGGGCTGGAAGCGGTCCAGCGCGTCCAGCACCGTGGGGCCGGTGTACCAGGCCATCTGGGGCGACGGCGCGGCCACGTTGGCGCCTTCGCGCGCGCTGGCCGGCACGAAGCACACGGGCCGCATCGCCAGCTGTTCCAGGAAGCCGCGGTACTCCGCGGCGATGGCCTCGAACGCGATGCGGTCGTACCCGACCAGGTCCATCTTGTTGATGACCACCGCGAACTGCCCGATCCCCAGCGCCGAGAGGAAGTAGCCGTGGCGCCGCGAGTTCTCCTGCACGCCCTCGCGCGCGTCGATCACGAGGAGCGCGGCGTCGGCCCGCGCCGCGCCGGTGACCATGTTCCGCAGGAACTCGATGTGGCCCGGCGCGTCGAGGAAGACGATGTCGCGGTGCGGCGCGCGGAAGAAGCACCGGGCGGTCTCGATCGTCACGCCCTGTGACTGCTCGTCCTTCAGCGCGTCCAGGAGGTAGGCGTACTCCAGCGGCTTCGCGTTCCGCGCGCACTGCTCGCGCAGGGCCTCGAGCCTGCCCTCGGGCAGGCCGCCGGCGTCCGCCAGCAGGCGGCCCACCAGCGTGCTCTTGCCGTGGTCCACGTGGCCGACCACGGCGATGCTGAGGCGGTCGCGCATCACATGTAGCCCTCCCGCCGAAGGGTCTCGAGGCCGCCGCCGTCCTCCGCGTCCTGCGCGCGCCCCGCGCGCTCCGCCACGCGGGCGAACTTGCCGGTGCGCAGTTCGGCGGCCACCTCCTCCGCGTTCTTAGCCGTGGACTCCACCGGCTGGGTGCAGGGCCCGCAGCCCAGCGACCGGTAGCGCCGGCCGTTGCCCTGGTCGAAGTAGAGGGACGTCACGGGGATCTTCTCCCGCGCGATGTATTCCCAGACGTCCAGCTCCGTCCAGTCGAGGAGCGGGTGGATCCGGACGTGCGCGCCGGGCGGGAAGCTGGTGTTGAACTGGTCCCACAACTCCGGCGGCTGGCCGCCGATGTGCCACCGGCTGGCCTTGTCGCGCGGCGAGAAGTACCGCTCCTTGGAGCGGCTCCCCTCCTCCCCCGCGCGGATGCCCAGGATCACCCCGGTGAACGGCTCCGGCTTCTCCTCGCGCTCGTAGCGCCCGGTCGCGTGGTTGAAGCGGTACCTCGGCCCCTCCCCCGAGAGCGTCCTGCGGAGCGCGTCGGTCTTCAGCGCGGCACAGCAGGCGATGCGGTTCGCCGCGCCGTCGGGGAACGTCCGCTTCGCCGCGCGCGCCTCCTCGTTGATCCCGTAGATCATGGTCAGGCGCCACTCGCGCGCCAGCCGGTCGCGGAACGCGATCATCTCCGGGATCTTGAAGCCCGTGTCGATGTGCACCAGCGGGATCGGCACGTGCCCGAAGAACGCCTTCCGCGCCAGCCAGAGCAGGGTCGTGCTGTCCTTGCCGATGGACCAGAGCATGCAGAGGTTCTTGAACTTCGCGTAGGCCTCGCGAAGGAGGTAGAGGCTCTGGTTCTCGAGCTGGTCGAGATGGTCCACGTTCACCCCGCCTTCCCGCGGTGCAGGAAACCCCGCCGCCGGAGGAGACGCATGATCAGCGCCACAGCACCTGCCGTGGGTAGGGCCGGGCCTCCGGCCCGGCCGCGGCGCGGCCGGAGGCCGCGCCCTACCTTGCCGGGTTGCGAGGCTGTATCGATTCGCAGATCCGGCCTCACCGGCGCCTCGTACGCCTGG
>JAFGQW010000066.1 GCA_016935485.1 Planctomycetota bacterium
CAACGTCGGTCAGCCACCGGTCGGTCGGAGCGGCGGACGGACGGCGGCAGCTGGCGCCGGGGCGGGCAGGATCAACCTCGGTCAGCGGCGGGCGGGCGGGCGGGCAACCCCGGTCGGAGCAACCTCAGCACCGACGGCGAACCGGAGCAACGTCGGTCAGCGGGCGGGGGCCGGAGCAACCTCGGTCAGCAGACGGAGGCCCTGGCGGGGCGAGCAGACGGCGAATCGGGCGACGTCGGTCAGACAGCGGTCAGCCATTGGAGCAACGGCGGGAGAAGCGGCGGGAGCAACCTCGGTTCGAACGCGAACGCAGACCGTGCCCTGACCAACCGCCAAGTTACGGCACCCTCCGGAGAATCGGCCTGGCAACCACCAAGCCTCGCGGCTCGCTCGGATCGCCACTCACCCTCGGAGTGGAAAGCTGCACGCGCGGCGCGAAATCCGGCCCACCCGCGCCAATCAGGAGCCTCCGCACCTCCAACAGCCGCGCCGATCCGATGGCAAGCACCGCCTCGCGGGCCCGACGCTGCTGGTACCGTTCCGCGCCAGGTCGGAGAAGCTCGCCGATGCGATCCAGCAAGTCCTCGATCAAGCCCAGCTCACGATCAAACGCCCTGAGCTGACCGACGATCGCGTCCGACTCTTTCTCCATCCGTGCCGCCCGCGCCGCCAGCGCCTGCGGCAGCATCGCCTCGCGCTCGGCGATCAGCGCCGCCTTCCGTTCGCGAGTTCGTGCGAGCAGCGCCAGGGTGTCCTCAAGAGGGGGATTCGCGCGTACGCCAGCGAGCTCCACATCCTCGGACCCGAGCTCGGCCCCGAGGGTGACCACAATCTGCGGATCTCGCTTCATCCGATCGACCAGTTCCTCGATCTTCGCGCGCTCCGGACCGAATGGCGCGATCGCTCCGGCCGTGAACGCCAGCGTGACGGGCGGCCCCGCTTCGTCACCCCCAGCCCGACCCGTGATGCCTGCAAGGTCCGTCACGCTGCCCATGAGGCGGAAGGGAGACGCCGCAATCGCGTCCGCGATCATCCTGCCAAGCAGCGTCACGGCCTGCTGCGTGATTGCCGTAGCGGATACTCCACGATCCGGACGAACCGCGAAGCTCAGCGGCACATGGATCGCGCCGCTCGCATCCCGCAGAACAAAGAGCACGGTGCCCAGGGGAGCCGGCAACCGGAGGTGGCGCACGATGGGCCCGTTCGGCGGCTCCGAAAGCGACAGGTCCGTGAACACGAGCCCGGCATCCGTGTTCATGGCGCCGTCCTCCTTGAACACCAAGGACAAGTTCGCATCCAGTATGCCGTCGTCGAGGGTGATGCCGGCCTGGGCCGCCGGCCCCTTGAACGCACCGAGTTCGAGCATGCTGATGCCGGTGCGCACCCACCCCTCGAGTCGCGGTGAGAAGCGCAGTTCGCCCCGCACATCGATCTCCTGGGCGAGTGGTCGGTTCTCCACCTCTGGAGCTTTGATCTGTTGTCCGGCAATCACCCGCCCCGCGTCGAGGAGCGCCCCGGCCAGCGCTGACGTGGTCTGCCGCCTCGGCAGCGACACCTCCCCGGTTCCGACGCGGATGCGGAAAAGCACCGCTGCCGGCTCGGCGAACAGATGTGTACCAAGGCCTCTCGCTTCGGCCTCGAGGTCTGTCAGGGGAACGATCAGCGGGGGCGAAACGGTCTCGTCGCGCAGCGTGAAGTCCACGCCGGACACCACGAGCCGATCGATCTTGACGACACCCGTTGCCTGCGACATCGACCCCGGTCCGTCCGATGCCGTTGACGCCAACGCCGGTTCGTCGGTGTGGGCACGCCCGTCCCCCGGACCGACTGATGGCGCGCCCGACGCCGGCTCCGGCAGCAACCCCGGTGCGCCCGACCCGGCGGCATTCGTCACTGGCTTGATCGCCATTCCCAAGATGTGCAGCCCCCGATCATCCCGCCACACCCCGCCACGCGGATTCAGGATGGTGGCCCGCGAGATGTGCATGCTCCCCGTCGCCAGGTCGACGCCTCTGACGTCGACGTGGACATTGTCCACGCCCGCGAGAACCGCTCCGTCCGCCCCCCCGTTCCGCACGGCGAAGTCCGCAATATCGAGGTCCAGACCGAAACTCGAGCCAAGATCGAAATCGAGGCTATGCCGGCGTCGGAAGCGGAGCAACGCCTCAACACGAGCCGCCAGGCGGCCGTCGTCGAGACCCGACGCATCGAGACGAGCCGCCAGCGGCGGAAGAACCCGGGTCAATCCGTCCCCCTGGATCCCCGTCACGTCGACCACGGCTTTCGCCAGCGGCTCAGGTGCAAAGGGCGACGCCTCGACCGCCAGACAAAACGCACCCACAACCGGCTGCGCGGATCCCGTCAGGCGCAAGCGAATCGGCCGATGCTCCTCCGGATCCTCCCCGAGAAGCTCGATGCGCTCGTCGTTGCCGAGCCTGACTCCGCAGAGAACAAGCGGCTCAGCGCCAGCCGTCGCCCGATCGATCCATGCCAGTCGCTCCAGCTGCAGATCAAGGCGGTTGACCGTGATGAGTGGCAGCCGGCCCGGCCGGATGCCATCTGGCCTGGCGGTCCGGTCCTTCGCTCCGGCCGGCGCGGGCGAGGCATCTTCCGCCGGCGACCCGCCGGGAAGAGGCACGCCGAACACGCGCAGCAACCCGCCCTCCGTCCGCTGCAGCTCCCCCGTCACACCTACAGTCAGAATCTCATCCAGTTCGACGACTCCCGCGGCGGGATCCAGGCGCCCGGCGCGCACCGCAAACTCCTTGACTGCAAGCGGCGGGGGGCCATCGCCGCTCCGGAACTCCACGTCCTGGACCGCCAGCTCGACTCGCCTTCCTCCTTGGGCGTGCGGCTCGGCCGCCAGCGCGACGTGCGCCTGGAACCGACCGGCGGACAACGCTTCGGCCTCGCCCGGTGGCAGGTAGACGGCAAACGGGCCCGGTCGAAGGCCGTCCGCCGCAACATCCAGCGAGATGGCCTCTTGGAGCGGCACCAGCGACGCAGAGCCCACAATCGAAAACCGGTCGACCGCACCGGGCACCGAGATCACGACATTCAGTCCGATGGGCGGCCCCGGCCGCCCGACGACGAGATTGGACACCTCGATCTCAGTCCGGCCCAGGACCTCGAGTGGCGGCTCCTGCGTACGATCCGTGAACCGGGTCTCCGCCCCCGTGACGAGAACCCGCCCGATCTCCACAGCGAAAGCTGGCGCGCTCGGAGCGAGCGCGACCTCCGG
Organism: Planctomycetota bacterium; assembly: GCA_016935485.1. Lineage (GTDB taxonomy): Bacteria > Planctomycetota > JAFGQW01 > JAFGQW01 > JAFGQW01 > JAFGQW01. Next base: position 3,242 of record JAFGQW010000066.1, read on the forward strand.
CGCCGACGCAACCTCGGTGCGCCTGAGCGGCAGCTCGTCAGCCGCCTGGCAGCGCCGGAACCCGCCAACCGCGAGGGCGCCGTCCGCGGCCTTCGTGACCTGGACGATTGGCCCCTGGACCTCGACCCCGGCGATCCGGACCACCGCCGGCTCGAGCACAGCGCCGTCCACGCGGACGGCGCCCAAAGCCGCGAGTGTGCCACCTTCTTCGGAGAACACCACATCCCGGATGGCACCCCGCGCACACACTCCCTCGGGGCTCGCGTCGGCGCTTGCCTGGACGTGACACCGCAGGGATCCCCGGACAAACCCGGGCTCACAGCCCATCTCCCGCAGGTACGGAACAACCCGTTCCAGGGTAATCCCTTCACTACGGACCCACAGATCAATCGTGCCGCTGTTCTGCTCGGCCCGGACCGTACCCTCGACGGAAAACCGATCGAGAACACCCGGCGCCGTCAACGATGCCGTCAGTCCCGCCGCCGCGCCGACCGAGGGTACGTCCGCCGCCGGCGAGTCCGGGCGTGCCGTGTCTCCGGCGGTACCCCCACCGGCTTTCTCACTGGCGCCAATGACAAGATTCACGAGCTCGAGGCGCGCATCGGCCAGCGTGATCTCGTTCTCCGGCTCCACAGCCGCGTCGCGGAAACGGATCTGGTGGTCCTCGAGCAGTAGCCTGCCAAGCTCCAGCCGCGGCAAAGACAGTGCCGGCGCCTTCTCGGCAGGCCCGCCCCCGGCACCGCTCGCAGCCGCGGGCGCGGCAACCGCACGGCCGGAGGACCCGTCTCCCGCCCGCGGGAAGCGGAGACCGAGCGCAGCCAGGCTGCCCTCGCCGTCCCGCGCAAGCCGAAGCCGCCCGCCGCGGGCCTCCACCGCCTTCACGCGCAGCCGATCGGCCTGCGAATCCCGCGCGATCTCCTCCACGACGAGCCCGGCCAGCGCGAGGAATGGCTCACGCTCGCCATCGCTGAACTCCAGGTCTCGCACGGAGGCCGTCAGCGAGAACCCGCCCTGCCCGTGCAGGTCGAATGCCAGCTCGATCCCGCAGCGGAAGTGGCCATTCTCGAGATCGCAACTCATATTGGCCGCATCGAGATACGGACCGAGAGCCTCCGGCCGGATCCCCCTCGCGTCCACCTCGACCCGCACCGTCTTGCGCCGGCCCTGCAGCGAGGCGTCGCCGCGGAGCGTCAGCCGCTCGAGGACCCCCGGCGCCTCAAGCAAAGCCTCGATGCGAGATGCGCCGCCCTCTGCGTCCGGACTGTCGACCGGACCGTGAACCTCGAATCGGTCCATCCGGACGGAGAGACTTGCCGCCGGGCTCACCGCCTCATCGTGAAAACGCACCTCGAGGTCTTCGAGGAGCGCCTCTCGGAAACCCAGCTCCGGTGGGCCGTCCCGGATGTTCCTTCGAGCCGCTAGTCCACGCCCCGCCCCACGCCCCCCGGACTCCGCAACCGGCACCGGGCCCGGCTTCAGCCCATCCGGCTGCCTGAACACCATGCCGCCGAACGTCGGAGCCCCGTCGGCCAGCCGAGCCGCCCGAACACGCACCCCCTTCACGTGCACCCGATCGACGACGGCTCCCTCCGGCTGGATGGATGACGCCTCCGCAAGGAGCGTATTGGCGCTCAGGAAGGCCGCGCCGTCTACCGCCGCACGCACATCCCGGATCTCCAGGCGAGCGCTCATCCCGGGTCCCTCCGGCCCTGAGGCCCGCACCGAAACGCTCCCGTCCAGCGCGCCGTCGAGCTGCCGCGCCGCGGGATCGAGCCCCCAGCGCCGCAGATACGGCTCGAGGAACGGCGTCCTGAAACCGCCCAGGCGCACGGACCAGTGCGCGTCGAGCGTCCTGGCCGCACTGCGCCCACGCGCCTCGATCCGGAACGTGTCCAGACACTCGCGGGAAGCCGCCAGCACCTCGCAGCGCGCCTCGCGCTCGGGATGGCCGAGATGCGAAAGCCGCACATGAATCTCGACCCGCGCATCCACCGCCGGCGACTGCGTCTCGTCTCGCCAGTGGACGAAGACGTGCTGCAGCCTTGCCGCATCCACCCGGACCGGGCACGTAAGATCGATCTCCCGAGGGTGTCCGCCCTGGCTCTGCTGCGCCGACGTCACCGTCCGTCCGGCGTCGCTCCGGGCCCGGAGCAGGCCGTCGAAGCTCGCCGTTCCATCGGCGCGGCGGTGCAGGTAAACGTCCAGCCCGTCCACCTCCGCGCGGCGCACTACGAGCCGGCCGGTGAACAACGCGCTCATCGCCAGATCGAGCCGAGCGTACTCCAGCTCGACCAGGCGATCCTCTGCGCCGCGCGGCTTCAGGGTGAGATTCCAGAGCTCGATATCCCCCCCCAGGACCGACAGGTCCAGCCGATCGTAGGTGCAGTCGAGATCGAGGGATGCGGCTACTGCTCCCAGGATCCAGGGCATGGCGATCGCCAGCGCGAGCCGCAGGCCGATGGCGAGGCAAAGAAGCAGGATGGCCCAGAAGCGCACGCGCCGCCAGCCACGGCGCTTCGCGTGCGGCGCAGCCTCCGACGGCGCGGCCGGTTCTGATCGCGCAGTCACTTCAGGGTCCCCTCCTGAAGCTCCGGTGCCGGATTCTGCGGCCGTGCTGTTCCCGTCGCGCGGCGATCCGGAGGTGCTTCCGCCCCGCGCTCTTGCACTCCTACCGGAGTTGCTCCCGTATCCGGCGCCGTGCTCCGGTGCGACGGTGCCGCGACAGGCGCGCCTTCCGACAGCGCCGCAGCAGCCTCCGCCTGCCTCAGCGCCTCCTGGCGAGCCTTCCTAGATGCGAGCGGATCGTAGCCGGCGGGTGCCGCACCGCGCCGCAACAGCCAGTCGTAAGCCCGGATCCTCGCCGCCGGCGCCGGGTCCTCCAGGGACAGGAGGTTGGCCTGCACAAGCATCCGCTCGAGCGCCTCCGGTCCATCCGCGCGCTCGAAGATCGCGCCCAGTCTGCCCGGCTCACGCCCGACTTCTCCGGCACACCGCGCCACCAGACCCTCCACCTCCGGCGGAGGTCTGCGCTCCCGGACAACGGTGCACAGCACCTCTCCGGTCACCTGCTGCAGGCACCACCCGAGCGCCCGCGGGTCCGCCGGACAGCAGAGCTCGCCGTTCTCTCCGGCGCTCAGCCGATCCAGAACGGCCGTTCCGATCCGCTCCAGCACCCAGTCGTCCAGAACGAGTGCGACATCCTCGACGAGGCAGGCCCCCGTGAAGTCACCGAGGAAGGCCAGAGCGGATCGCCGCGTGCTCCGCCAGGCGAGGTTCCGGACGGGGGCGGTCACATCCGGCAGCACGCCGGCACTGCCAGCAGCACCCTGGCCCGCCGCGGCCTCCAGATCCCGCCGGCACGCCTCAAGCGCGGCGGCAAGGCCCGGATCGGGATCCGCGGACACGGGTTCGACACGGAGCAAAGCCACCAGCCGGGTACAGGCCGCATCCGCTCCGGGAGCAGGCAGCACCAGGGCCAGCGCGCTCCCGAGTCCGGGACCGACGCCAAGAACGGCGGTGGTGAGCACAGCCGGCGACAGGGGTCGAGAGCTCAATCCTCTGCCGGGAAACGACTTGCCGACGTTCGACTTCCGACCGACGTTGATTTGCGACGCACCGACGTTGCGTGCCTCAAGCGCACCGAGGGTGCGATCCCCACCGAGGGTGCTGTCTCCGCCGAGCGCACCGAGGGTGCTGTCTCCGCCACCGTGGTCGTTTGGTACCGCCAGCAAGACGACCACACTCGTGCGGAGCGGGCGTTCGTCGGTTTCCGGCCCCTTGGTCACTATCGCCTCGCCGGTCTCCGGCGCGTCGCCCGCCGCCCCCGCTGGCACCGCCCGCTCCACGCGGATCTCCACGCGCTCCGCAGCAGCCACGCCATCCGCCCCCATGACACGCGCGTACTGCGCCACCACGCAGATCGCCGCCGTCGCCCCCGGCACAAGCGCCGCCCGCTCGCTCGCCAGCCGCCGCACCGGGCCTAGTCCGCCGCCCTCCAGCTCCCGCTGGAAGCGCTCGGCCTCTTCGCCCCGGGCAAAACGCGCTCCGGCCAGCGCCGGCGCAACCGCCTGGAACGGCGGGTCGCCGGCCGGCTGCACGAGGAGCCGGATCGCCCCGTCCAGCGGCTCGAGCCCTTCCGCCGGCGCCCGCTCCACCGCGTAGAAGTCTGCCCGGACGTCCACGACACCGCCAGCCGCAAGCAACCGCACCGGCTCCACCGCCACGCCGCTCCGGGGTCGACCGGGGTAGTAGACGACCTTCGTGCTCACCGCCGGCGGCACGAAGAGCCGCGGCGCCGGAGTCCGGCAGTTCACACCAAGCACCGCCAGCCCGAGCACCAGCGCCAGCCCGGATCGCGCCTCGAAGCCCGGAAGAAGCCGCCGCCCGAACATGGTCATCGTTCCCCCTGCGCCGCTCGCCGCCGCCCGGCCCAGCTCCTCCCCGAGAGGCACAATGATACTATCCGCCCCTCGCGACTTCACGGCGTGGGCTCCGCCAGCAGCCCAAGAATCATCAGCATCGCCCCCCCGCGCCGCCGTGCGCCCTCCATTGCGCCCCCCGCACGCACGCGGCGGCGCCGCGCCGGACCGCTCGCTGCGCTTTACGGCGGCGGCGCGCACGGCTAAGCTATTGGCTGGCGACGGACCCCCCGGCCCTCGACGCCGCGGTCCGACGCGATGCAAGATCTGCCCGAGGAGCTCCGAGATGCGCCGCCGCCTCCTCTTCCTGCTCGCCATGCTGCTCCTGCTGACGACGGTCTCCCCGTCCGCCGGCCAGAAGCCGCTCAGCCAGCCGCAAATGGCCGCCTTCTACGACAAGGCCTGTCAGTACTGGGCGCTGAAGCTCCGCGGCGCTCCGGCCGACAGGCTCGAGGCGGTGCTCGCCGAGGTCAAGGCGTACGATGCGTTCAGCTGGAAAGATCTGCGCAGCGAGTTCCTGAAGCCCTTCCGGGGCCCGCGCCTGAAGGACCGCAAGGGACAGCAGAAGCTCACCCGCCCCCCGGCCGGCCTCGAAGACTGCTACTACATCGTACAGGGCGATCGCGGCCGGAGCCGCACCCGGCCGCTGGTCGTGTGCCTCCACGGCGGCAGCCGCGGCATCGGCGACCCCGGCCAGATCATGGGCCTGCTCGGCAACACCTACCTCGGCAAGAAGTGCATCGTGGCGGCGCCCAAAGTCCCGGCCGAGGCGGTGTTCGCCGAGCCCATCAGCGCTCGGCTCGTCCGCGAGATGATCTGGGAGATCGGCATGGAATACGCGGTCGACTTCGACCGCATCTACTGCACGGGCCACTCGCTGGGCGGCGTGGGCGCGTGGTACATGGCCGGCGTCATGCCGGATCTGTTCGCGGCCGCCGCGCCGGCCGCGGGCAACCCGCCCGCGATCGTGGACTACGAGTACCTCTACAACACGCCGCTCTACGTCGTGCACGGCGCCACCGACATCCAGGTCACGCCCGACGCCGACCGCCAGGCGGCCGAGATCATCAAGAACCTGCCCAAGGAGAACAAGCGCGAGGGCTGGTTCGTCTACCGTGAGATCCTCACCAAGGACGGGCGCGGGCACGCACTCCCCAACGACGTCGTGCGCGACATGGCCGAGTTCATGCTCCGGTTCAGGCGCAGCTACGCGCCCGACCGTGTGATCTGCGCCTGTCCGCTGACCCGCGGCCGCGATCTCGAGATCGAGCCGAACGCCCGTTGCTTCTGGCTGGTCATCGAGGGCAGTCCGTGGGGCTCCAAGGCGGACGGCCGCATCGAGAAGGACAACACGCTGCGCATCACGTTCACCGGCGCGGGCCGGCTGATCGTCTACCTCTCAGACGACATGGTGGACCTGGACCGGCCGGTCAAGATCTGGGTGAACGGCCAGCTCAAGGTCGACCGCGTCGTCCCCCGCTCCGCGCAGTTCCTGCTCGAGCACATCGACCAGACCCGGGACCGCGGCCGCACCTTCGCCAACCAGGTCGTCGTCGCGGGCGACATGTGAATCGACCCGCGGCGCCGCGTCCGCACCACGAGCCGCCGCAGGACTCGGCCCGCCCGCCCCCCGCACCTGCGCCCGCCGCGCGGCGCGGCACATCAGCGTGTAATGACGAACGGATACTCCGCCATGTGGATCAGCGCGCC
>JAFGQW010000006.1 GCA_016935485.1 Planctomycetota bacterium
CCATGTTGAGGTCGGGCAGCTGCGTGCACCCGCCCACGACCAGGGACTGATAGTGCGGCGTGCGGCCGCCGAAGATCGCGCCCATGCGGCGCGCCCGGGTGTTGATCTCGAGCGCCTGGATGTAGTGCGCCACGGTCGCGGCGACGACGTCCGGATCGGTGATGCAGTGCTCGTCGGGCCGGTAGCGCGGCAGGAACGGCGCGCCGTCGCCCGCCTTCACCCGCGCCATCACCTGGTCCCGGAAGCCCTGGAGCCTGGGGTCGCTGCCGCGGTATTTCGCGATGGCCAGGATGTCCAGGTAGTCCAGCACGCTCAGCTGGTAGAAGTGCAGGAGGTGGTCGTAGATGAACATGGCGCCCATGGCGAGGTTGCGGAGCAGCGTGCCGCCCCACGGCACCCGCGCCCCGAACGCCTCGTCGAGCGCGCGCACCGAGGCGTACTGGTGCACGCTGTAGCACACGCCGCAGAACCGGCTGGTCACCAGCGGCGCGTCGCGCGGATCGCGGCCCTCGAGCAGCTTCTCGAATCCGCGCGCCATGGTGCCCGTGCTCCAGGCGTCCTTGACCTTGCCGTCGGCGACCTCGAGGTCGATCCTGAGGTGTCCCTCGATGCGGGTGACCGGATCGATCGTGATGCGCTTGCCCATCGATCGCGTCTCCTTCGCCGTCCTCCCCGCGGGCGGGATCCGCCCCACAGCGCCGCGCGCAGATGCCGCCGCGGACCTACCCTTCGAACAGCGGCGACATCTCGTCGTAGAAGCCCGGCTCGGCGCAGCCCATGCAGCCCGCGCCGCAGTCGATGCAGAAGTTGATGCCGTCGTCCCATTTCCGCGCCGGGCAGTCCGCGAAAGTGTAGGGCCCCTTGCAGCCCCGGTGCAGCAGGCACCAGTCCTTCTGCTTCGGATCGTTCCAGTCGGTGAGGAACTGGCCGTTCTCGAACGCCCCGCGCCGCCGGCAGTTGTCGTGGATCAGCGTGCTGAAGTAGGCCACCGGCCGGCCCAGGGAGTCCAGCGCCGGCGGCTTGCCGGTCGCGAGGAAATGCAGCAGCGTGCCGACCAGGTGCTCGACGTGCACGGGGCAGGTGGGCAGGTTGACGACGGTCTTGCCCGGTAGCGCCTGGTCCATGCCGAGCCCGCGGGTCACCGTGGCGTTCGGAATGCCGCCGTAGCTCGCGCAGGCGCCGACGGCAATCACGACCACCGCCCCGGCGGCCGCCTCCTCGAGAATCTCCCGGAAGAGTCGGCCGCCGATCCGGCAGAAGCGGTCGTCGGCGCCCGGGACCGAGCCTTCGACCACCAGCACGTGGCCGCCTTGCTCGACGGCGGCGCGGTAGGCCGCCTCCGCCTGCCGGCCCGCGGCCGCCATGAGGGTCTCGTGATAGCGCAGCGAGATCGTCTCGAGGAGGATCTGCATGGTAGGCGGGTGCAGGCTTCCCGCGAAGGAGACCGTGCATCCGGCGCAGTCCTGCCCCTCCAGCCAGAGGACCGGGGGCTTGCTCGCCGCCGCGCCGACGGCCCAGGCCACGCGGTCCACCACGATGAGCCGCGACAGACCGAACGTGGCGGCGGCGGCCGTGCAGATCTTGAGGAAGTCGCGGCGCGGCAGCCCGCGGGCCTCCAACCGGGCCAGCGCCTTCGCGTGAGTCCGTTTCACCGGCATCGGCGAACCTCCGTGATGGATGGCGCGGGATGGGGCGCGCGGGCCGGTCCAGGTTGCATCGCCGCGGCATCATAGCTAACCCTGCCGATCCACACAAGTTCAGCAGCGGCTGCAGCCCGCGTCCCCGGCGAGCCGAGTACTCCGAAAGCGCCTGTCGGCCGGCGGCAAGAACCGCACTCGAAACGGGGCGAATCGCTGGCCATCCGCGGCAAACTGGACGAGATATTCTCGACCTCAGATGGAGCCAGCGGCGTCCGGTTCACGGCGCAGCCGGGAGCCGCTGCCAGGGAACGGGCGGTTCGGAAGAGGCACACGACGAGCTGGTCGTGTTTCCGCCTGTTCGCCTTGCCCGAAGGCTAGCCATGTCGAACCTGGTCCTGCTGCTCGTCGTCCTGCCGTTCGTCGCCGCCGCGGCGATCTACGGGCTCCGCGCCGCGGCGCTGCGCTCCGGACTGGTGATGCTCACCGGCGGCGTGCTGGCGGTCGCCTCCGTGGTCCTGCTGGCCCGCGGGCTCGAGCACGACTTCACCGGGCTGCCGACCGCGGTGCTGGGCGTCGCCTGGGACACCCTGATCACGGTCGCGGATTTCGCCCTGCTCGGCGTCATCCTGTTGTGGGGCCTCCGGCGAAAGAGCGCGCTCGTGGTGCTCTTCACCGCCGCCCAGCTCGTGCTGCTGGCCATCTTCGAGCGGTTCGTGCTGGAGCCGGGTCCGGCCTTCGCGCCGCTCTACGCGGACAGCCTGTCCCTGATCCTGGTGCTGATCATCTCGATCGTGGGCTCCATCATCTGCATCTACGGCCTGCCGTACATGCGCATCCACGAGGAGCACCTCGCGCTCCGCCGGTCCCGCCAGCCCGAGTTCTTCTTCTACATGATCCTCTTCCTCGGGGCGATGAACGGACTGGTGCTCGCGCGGAACCTGCTCTGGTTCTACTTCTTCTTCGAGGTCACCACCTTCTGCTCCTTCATGCTGATCCAGCACGACCGGACCGAGGAGGCGATCCGCAACGCAACCCGCGCCCTGTGGATGAACAGCCTCGGCGGCCTTGCGTTCCTCCTGGGCGTGGTGATCGCCTACGGCGAGCTGGGCACGATCGACATGCTGGCCGTGGTCCAATCCGGCTCGCCCACCGGCGTGCTGCTCGGCGCCTTGGGTCTGCTGGCCGTGGCCGGGTTCACCAAGGCCGCCCAGCTGCCGTTCCAGAGCTGGCTCCTCGGCGCGATGGTGGCGCCCACGCCCGTTTCCGCGCTGCTCCACTCGAGCACCATGGTCAAGGCCGGCGTCTACGTGGTGCTGCGCTTCGCGCCGGCGTTCGCCGGCACGGCGCTCAGCACGGGGCTCGCACTGTGCGGCGGATTCACGTTCCTCGCGTGCGCGGCGCTGGCCATCGGGCAATCCAACGGCAAGCGCATCCTCGCGTACTCCACGGTCTCCAACCTGGGGCTGATCCTGGCGTGCGCCGGCATCAACACCAAGGCGGCGTTCACCGCGGCCGTGCTGCTGATCGTCTTCCACGCCCTGTCCAAGGGGCTGCTCTTCCTCTGCGTGGGCTCGATCGAGCAGGAGATCGGCAGCCGCAACGTGGAGGACATGCGCGGGCTCTTCCACCGCATGCCCCGCACCGCCGTGATCACCATCACCGGCATCCTGAGCATGCTGCTGCCGCCGTTCGGGGTGCTGGTGAGCAAGTGGCTGGCCATCCAGGCCGCCGCGGAGAACATCGTGGTGGTGACCCTGGTGGCGCTCGGCAGCGCGCTCACGGTGGTCTACTGGGCCCGCTGGGCGGGCCTCCTCATGGGTTCGCGCAAGGCGGGCGCCCCCTGGGAGAGCCAACCCCTGCTCACCCGCGGCGCGCTGGCGGTACTCTGCGGCGCGGTGGTGGTGCTGAGCCTGCTGACCCCGGTGGTCTACGGCGAGCTGATCCTGCCGATGTTCGCCGCGATGCCGGCGCTCGACGCCGCGGCGCCGCTGGAGGTCGGCGCCGGCGGGGTGCTCGGCGGTCCGATGGGAGCGTTCGCCGTCTATCCCGTGTTCGTCGTGCTGGTGGTGGGCCTGCTCGCGGCCGTCCTCTTCATGCGCCGCACCGGCCGCACGCGGTACACCCACCCTTATCTCTCGGGCATCCACGTCGGCGAGCGCGACGCGGGCGTCTTCCGGGGCCCCATGAACCTGCCGGTCACGGCCGAGCTCGGCAACTACTACCTGGCGACGATCTTCGGGGAGGCCCGGCTGACGCGCTCCGCGAACCTGGCCGCCATCGTGCTGATCCTGCTCATGATGGGCCTGGCCATGAAGGGAGGCGTGCCGTCGTGAAGATCGCCCTCCTGACGCTCGCCGGCCTGGTGCTCGCCCCGCTCGCCGGCGGTCTCCTCGCGGGCGTGGACCGCAAGGTGACCGCCTGGCTCCAGAGCCGCAAGGGGCCGCCGATCATCCAGCCGTTCTACGACCTGATCAAGCTCTTCGCCAAGGAGAAGCTCGCCGTCAATCCCTGGCAGGTCCTGTGCGCGTGGGTCTACCTGATGGCGGCGGTCTTCTCGGTGGTGCTCTTCTTCAACCAGGCCGACCTGTTGCTGCTGTTCTTCGTGCAGGCGGTGGGCGCGGTGTTCCTGGTGATGGGCGCCCTGTCGGTCCCGTCGCCCTACAGCCAGGTGGGCGCTCAGCGCGAGCTGCTCCAGGTGCTCACCTACGAGCCGCTGCTCATGCTCGTCTTCGTGGGGATCTACCAGGTCACGGGGAGCTTCCGCATCTCGAGCGTGCTGGACCACCCCCGCCCGCTGCTGCTGGAGCTGCCGCTGCTCTACCTGGTGCTCACCTACGCGCTCACCATCAAGCTGCGGAAATCGCCCTTCGATTTCTCGACCTCGCACCACGCCCACCAGGAGCTGGTGCGCGGCGTGCTCACCGAGTACTCCGGACCGTTCCTGGGTCTGGTGGAGCTGGCCCACTGGTACGAGACCGTGCTGATCCTCGGGCTCTGCGCCCTGTTCTGGGCAACGAGCGTGCCCGGCATGGCGATCCTGCTGGGGGCGACCTACTTCCTGGAGCTACTGGTGGACAACACCATGGCCCGCATGACGTGGCGCTGGATGCTGCGGTACGTGTGGACGGTGGGGCTGGTCCTGGCGTTCACCAACCTCCTCTGGCTGCACCTGTGAGCTGAGCCCATGTTCGACGCTCTGGTAACGAGGGCCCGGGTCAAGTCGCCCTGGGTGCTGCACTTCGACTGCGGAAGCTGCAACGGCTGCGACATCGAGACGCTGGCCTGTCTCACCCCGATGTACGACATCGAGCGCTTCGGCATGATCAACGTGGGCAACCCCAAGCACGCCGACGTGCTGCTCGTGACCGGCACCGTGAACCACCGCAACAAGAAGGTGCTCCAGGCGCTCTACGAGGAGATGCCCGACCCCAAGGTGGTCATCGCCATCGGCGCCTGCGGCCTGTCCGGGGGCGTGTTTCGCGACGCCTACAACGTGGTCGGCGGCGTGGATCGGGTGATCCCGGTGGACGTCTACGTGCCCGGCTGTCCGGCCCGGCCCGAAGCGATCATCGACGGCGTCGTCGCGGCGCTCGGAAAACTCCGGCAGAAAGCGGTGCCGACGGCGGCGGGCGCCGGCGGCAACGGCCGTTTCCACCCCCGGATGAAAGCGACCGGATCCTCGTGAAAGAACCCGTGATCGATGTCACCCCGGCGGCGGTGGGGAACGAGGTCCGCCAGATGAAGGACGCAGGATGGCGCCTGGTGGGGCTGTCCGGCGCGATGGTGGACGACGAGCAGATCGACATCCTCTACCACTTCGACAAGGATCTCACGCTCTCCCACTTCCGGCTCCGGGCGCCGCGGACGGCCCCGCTGCCGAGCATCTCCGCGGTCTACTCCGCGGCGTTCCTCGGCGAGAACGAGCTGCAGGATCTCTTCGCGGTCCGGTTCGAGAACCTCGTGCCCGACTTCAAGCGCACCCTCTACCTGGAGGAGGAGATCACCACGATCCCGTTCGCTACGAACGTCAAGGCCGCCGAGAAGAAGACGTGAGGACCGTACCATGGCGCGCACGGTGATCCCCTTCGGACCGCAGCACCCCGTGCTGCCCGAACCCATCCATCTGAAGCTCGTGGTCGAAGACGAGATCGTCCAGGAAGCCATCCCCGCGCTCGGCTACGTGCACCGCGGGCTGGAGATGCTGGCCCAGAAGCGCGACTTCCACCAGATGGTCCAGGTCGTCGAGCGCATCTGCGGCATCTGCTCGATGATCCACTCGCTCTGCTACTGCCAGGGCATCGAGGAGATGATGGGGATCGAGGTGCCGCGGCGCGCCCGGCTCCTGCGCACCCTGTGGTCGGAGCTCCACCGCAGCCACAGCCACCTGCTCTGGCTTGGTCTCTTCGCGGACAGCTTCGGCTTCGAGTCGCTGTTCATGCAGCTCTGGAGGATCCGCGAGCGGATCCTCGACCTGAACGAGGCGACGGCCGGCAACCGGGTGATCGTCTCGGTAAACGTGATCGGCGGCGTCCGGGCGGAGATCAGCGAGGAGCAGCAGCGCTGGATCCTGGGGGAGATGGCCGGCTTCGAGCGGGACATGAACCGCATCCGCTCCACCCTGCTGGAGGACTACACGGTCAAGTCTCGCACGGTGGGCAAGGGCGTTCTCACGCGGGAGATGGCCTACGAGCTCGGCGCCGCCGGGCCGGTGCTCCGCGGCAGCGGGATCGCCCAGGACATGCGGCAGCTCGGGTACGCGGCCTACGGCGACCTCGACTTCGAGCCGGTCGTCGAGGCCGCCGGCGACGCCTACGCGCGCTGCAAGGTGCGCTTCGGCGAGGTGATGCAGTCGATCCGGCTGGTGCGCCAGATCCTCGGCGAGCTCGCGAAGGAGACCGACCCGGCACTCGCCGCGAAGGTGAAGGGGCGCCCCGAGGGCGAGGTGGTGTGCCGCGTGGAGCAGCCGCGCGGCGAGTGCCTCTACTACCTCAAGGGCAGCGGCAAGCCCCAGCTCGACCGCGTGCGGGTGCGGACCCCCACGTTTGCCAACGTCCCCCCGCTCCTGGCGATGCTACCCGGCGTCGAGCTGGCCGACGTGCCGGTGCTGGTGCTCTCGATCGACCCGTGTATCAGCTGCACCGAGCGGTGAGAGGAGATCGGTCGTGTTCCGCATGACCCTGAACGTCCTCAGAAACCTGTTCACCCCCAAGGCCACGCGGCTCTACCCCGCCCGGGTCCGGGAGCCCTTCGCCGGCTACCGGGGCCAGCTCGAGATCCATATCGAGGACTGCATCTTCTGTGGACTGTGCGCCCGGAAGTGCCCGGCCCTGTGCATCGCCGTGGACATCAAGACCGGCAAATGGGAGTGCGACCCGTTCGCGTGCGTTTACTGCGGCATCTGCGCCGATCACTGCCCCACCGATGCGCTGTTCTTCGCGGACAGACACCGCGCCCCCGCGGAGAAGCACTCCCTCATGAGCTACACGGGGCAGCCGCCGAAGAAGAAGGAAAAGAGCGTGGCCGCCACCGCCGGGTCGGAGGCTCCGGCCAACCGGAAGTCCGCGCCCGCGGACTGAGGGCCCCCCGCGCGCGCCCCCGCGGGCGCAGTTCGCCCGCGCCACGCAGCGCGCGCCCTTCGCGCGCAACACCCGCACGCGCACGCGCACCTGCTCGCTCATTCGCCCCGATGAGAGGAGTCGAGGGGTGGGGCTCTCGGCTTCGAGAAAAAGGCGCCGAACCGCCCCACCCCTCGACTCCGCGGCGACACCCGCACGGGCCCGCACCGAATCTGGGGTCAGACCCCGGTCGGCCTCCCCGCGGGCGCCGTCCGCCCGCGCCACGCAGCGCGCGCACCCCGCACCCGCACCCGCACGTTTCGCCCTCGTCCTCGTGCTCGTGCTCGACCGCCCCTGCAACTTCTGGCGCCTGCAACTCCTGGTGCCTGACCCCATCGAATTGCAGACCGCTGTGTCTGCAATGTCCGGCGCCTGACCCCATCGAATTGCACGGAGCGGGGGTCAGACCCCGGTCGGCCTCCCCGCGGGCGCCGTCCGCCCGCGCCACGCAGCGCGCGCCACCCGCGCGCGTCACCCGCACGCGCACCCCCACCCCCGCCGGTTTCTGGTAGGATTCCTGCAACCCATCCCTCCGGAGCGCGACGGGGATCGCATCGCATCCGATCGGCGCTGTGCTCCGGAGGTCGGGATGAGTGCGGAAGAACGCTTCATGTGTACGGCTTGCCGGGCCATGTTGCTGAAGTGGCAGGGGCAGTGCCCGAGCTGCGGCGAGTGGGGCTCCGTGAAGGAGACGGCCCGGCCCCCGCGACGCGCCGCGCGCCTCGCGGCCCCGCCCGAGCCCATCACCCGCGTGGAGACCGGCCGGGAGACCCGCCTCGCCACCGGGTTTGGCGAGGTGGATCGCGTGCTCGGCGGCGGGCTCGTGGCGGGCAGCGCCGTGCTGGTCGGCGGGGACCCGGGCATCGGCAAGTCGACGCTCATGACCCTGCTCGGCCACCGGCTGGCCGCCGCCGGCCGCACCGTCCTGTACGTCACCGGCGAGGAATCGGCCGCGCAGGTGCGGCTCCGCGCCGAACGGCTCGACGCGCTCGACGAGCGCCTGCTGCTCCTTCCCGAGACGCGGCTGGAGGGCATCCTGGCCCAGATCGAGGCGATCCGCCCCGCCGCCTGTATCGTCGACTCGATCCAGACCGTCCATTCGCCCGGCCTCGCCGGCGGCCCGGGCACGGTGGCGCAGGTGCGCGAGGCGGCGGGCCGGCTCGTCGGCCTGGCCAAGGCCGCCGGCACGGCGCTGTGGCTGGTCGGCCACGTGACCAAGGACGGCACGCTGGCCGGACCGCGCACGCTGGAGCATCTCGTCGACGTGGTGCTCGGCTTCGACGGCGACCGCCACCACGCGTTCCGGCTGCTGCGCAGCGCGAAGAACCGCTTCGGCGCGGCCGGCGAGGTCGCAGTGCTGGAGATGGGCAGCCGCGGGCTCACCGAGGTGGCCAACCCCTCACGGCTGTTCCTGCGCGACCGCCACGCCGAGGAGCCGGGCTCGGTCATCGCGCCGGCATTCATCGGCACGCGCATCTTCCTCGTGGAGATCCAGGCGCTCGCCGTGCCCGCTGCGCAGGGACCGCCCCGCCGGATCGTCTCCGGCCTCGATCCGCGCCGGGCCCAGCTCGTGCTGGCCATCCTGGAGCGCCGCGGCGGCTTCGATCTCGCCGGGCTCGATGTCTACGTGAACGTGGTGGGCGGCATCGAGGTGGAGGAACCCGCCGCCGATCTGCCGCTGGCGCTGGCCATCGCGAGCGCACTGGCCGAACGGCCGGTGCCGGCCGATCTGGTCGCCACCGGCGAGCTGGGTCTCATGGGCGAGATCCGCGCGGTGCCGCGCCTGGACGCGCGGCTCGCGGAGACCGCGCGGCTGGGCTTCGCGCGCGCGCTCGTGCCGGCCGATCCCGACGGCCCGCCGGCCGACGCCGGGCGGCCGCCTGGGCTGGCAGTGCAGCCCGCCGCCGATCTGACGAAGGCGCTGGAGGTAACCGGTGCTCTGGCCTGAGAAGACCGTGATCCTCTGCCTGCTGGCGCTCACACTGTATTGGCTCTCGCTCTCCTTCGCGTTCACGCCGGTGCACGGCAACCGGGCGGTGATCGGTCCGGTGGTGCTGCCGCCGTGCGGCTTCAAGGTCTCCACGGGCCTGCCCTGCCCGACCTGCTACATGACGCGCAGCTTCACCCTCGTGGCGCGCGGCCGGATCCTGGCCGCGCTCGCGCTGCAGCCGATGGGAGCGATCCTGTGGCTCGTGCTCGCCCTCTCCGTTCCCGTGCTCCTGGTAGCGCTCGCCCTGCCGCGCCCGCTCGGGCCGCTGGTGGAGCGGTGGCCGTGGAAATCGATCCTGCTCGTGTTCTTCCTGTTGATCCTCGCGTCCTGGGGCTACACTATTGCCCGCGATCTGGGGGCCTCCGGACCACGGTAGGCTCCGACGCCACGGCGGCAGTCCCGCCCGCCAAAGCGACGCGCGCAGGACCTGCGGCTGGCCTCCGAGCGACACTCGAATCATGAACACGAAGACGGTCTTCCTGAACGCTTCCCTCGGCGTCGCCGCCGGCTTCCTGATTCTCCTTTCCTTCAAGCAGCCGATGTTCTGCTGCTGCAGCACACCCTTCCTGCTGGTCGCCGGCGGGCTGCTCGGCAGCTTCCTGGCGCCGCTCCTCCACGGGTTTGCGCTCCGCCCCGGCGCCGCGCTCGTGATCGGGGGCGCACACGGCATCGTGTTCGCCCTCGCCGCAGTCGCGGCCTTGTGGTTCGGTCTCTTCCAGCTCACCTCCGACGAAACCCTGCGCACCGTGCTGTCCGGCTGGCAGCAGCAGATGGTGGAGTTCCAGCGCGCGGCCGAGAAGGCCGCGGAAGACCAGCCGGAAGAGCAGCGCAAGACGATGCAGGACAGCAGCGAGCAGGTGGAGGAGCTTCTCGCGCGCGCGCAGGAGGATCCGCGGATCGCCCGCCACGGCGCGCTCGTCTCCGTGGTCTTCTGCGCGGCCGTGCTGTGCGTGCTGGCGGGCCTGCTGGGCGGCTACTTCGGCAGCGTGGTCTTCCGCCAGCGGCTCCGGCCACCCGCCTCCCGGCCGGCGCCCGACGACGAGCGGATGCACATTCCCGAAGAGACCGACCGCTGGTGGGAGAAGGAGAAGTAGCCGCGCCGCCGCGAGCAGCCCCGCCTCGGCAGGTCAGTACCCTCGCTCGCGCCGCTCCTCCGCGAGAGACACGAAGATGCGCCGGAAGCTCGCGAAGCGCCGCGCGTCGATCGCGCCCGCCTCGACCGCCGCCTTCACCGCGCAGCCGGGCTCGTGGTCGTGGGTGCAGCCGCGAAACCGGCACTGCCTGGCGGCGGCGGTGATCTCGCGGAAGTAGGCGTCCACCTCCTCGGGCTCGATCCGCCACAGCCCGAGCGCCCGCACGCCCGGCGTGTCGATCAGCGCCCCGCCGCCCTCGAGCTCGAACAGGGTCACCCGCGTGGTCGTGTGCACGCCCCGGTCCGTCTTCCGGCTGACGCGGCGGGTCTCGAGATCCAGCCCGGGCACGAGCGCGCTGAGCAGCGCGGACTTCCCGACCCCGGAGTGGCCGGCGAACACGGTTCGCTTGCCGGCGAGGATCTGCCGGAGCTCGGCCAGGCCGTCGCCGCGCGTCGCCGACGTGTACACGAGCCGCTCGCCAAGCTCGTGGAAGACCGCCAGCGCGGCCGCGAGCGCGGCCCGGTCCACCAGGTCGATCTTGTTCACCACGACGACGGGCTCGATGCGCTGCCGGCCCGCCACGATCAGGTAGCGATCGATCAGTCCGGGCCGGAGCCGGGGCTCGGCCGCAGCGACCACCACGGCGAGGCAGTCCACGTTGGCGACGATGACCTGCTCGAAGCGGCCGGCCGATGCGGCCACGGGCCGCGACAGCTTGTTGCGGCGCGGCAGCACCGCCTCCACGCGCCCCTCCTCCTCGTGTTCCCCGGCGCTCAGCTCCACCCGGTCGCCGACCGCCACCGGGTTGCGCGCCTCGCTGTCGCTGTGGAACAGCCGCCCGCGCAACGAGCACTTCCTGAGCGCGCCGTCGTCGCACCGCACCCAGCACACCCTGGAATCCACGCGAGTGACGGTGCCGAGCGCGCCAGTCATCGCTCGTCTCCGGCGGCGCGCCCGGGGGCGGCGCGCGGAGTCAGCACGAGGGTCACATGAGGCTGCGCCGGCACGATCACCTCCATCGCCGCCGATTCTCCCCGCGACGCGGCCTCCAGCCGGTAGCGCCCCGCGCCGACCCCGGCCACGGTGAACCGGCCATCGAGCCCGGTCAGTCCCCAGCCGACGGACCGCTCGCCGCCCTCCGCCCACGCCCGGACCACCACCCCCGCCGCCGCCCGCCGGTCGGCGTGGAAGACCGTGCCGGCGATCGGAACCGCCGCGCGCAGCGTCAGCTCCACCTCCGGGAAGGCGCCGCCGATGGAGGCGAACTCGGCCGCGGCGTCGACGCAGCCCGCTCGGCGAGCCAGGACCCGGATCCGGCCGCACGCCAGCCCGTCCAGAACGAAGCGGCCGGACCGACCGGTCACGGTCTCGGCCACCAGAAGCGGCGCGCTCTCCACCGTCTCCACCAGCACGCGCGCCCCGGCGAGCCCGCCGCCCAGCTCGTCCACCACGTGTCCGCGCAGCGGACTCTGACCGGTGAGCTGAAGGTCGGCGTGGCCGCGCACCGTGCTTCCTTCCAGCCGGAGAGTCTCCGAGACGGCGTAGCCGAGGTCGGGGTGCCATGCCACCACCCGGAGCGGCCGCCGCACCGGCGCCCCGGCGAGCAGGAACCCGCCATCCGGCCGGGTCCGGACCGCGCCCTCGACGAGGCCGCCGGCGAGCACGATCCGGACGGTTGCGTCCTCGACGCCGCGGCCGCCCGGGCCGCGCACCCACCCCTCGATCCAGCCGGCGCGCGCGAGCACGACCGGGAAGTCGGTCGCGGGCCAGCCCTCGACAAGCACCGAGTCGGCCTCGCCGCCCGGGACGTATCCCTCCGCGAATGCCGCGAGCAGGAGCCCCCGGCCATCGTAGCCGCGATAGACGAAGATCCCGTGCTCGCCTGCCTCGAGCCAGCGGGGGAGCAGGATGCCGGCGTGCTCCCGTGATTCGGCGCGCACGCCGGCGCCGGGCAGTCCGCGCTGCGTCTCCTCCTCGACCACGACGCCGGTGAGCACGCCGCCGACGTCGAGCAGGACGTCATCGAGCGGGCCGCCGGCAGGGGGAAGCGCACGCACGACGCAGGCGGCGGCTCGGTCCTCGGCGGCCACATGCAGGGTGACGCGGCGGCCGGGCACGGCGCGGAAGCCGAACTCGCCTTGCGCGTCCGTCTCGCCCGCGGCAACCGGCGCCTCGCCCTGGCGCACCAGCACCTGCGCGGCGAGCGGCTCGAGGAGCCCGGCATCGATCACGCGCACGCGGTAGGCCTGCCCCCGGGAGACGATCAGATCCAGGTGGGTCTGCGGCAACAGCACGTCGGCGAGCGCGGCCACGACGTGCCCTTCCGCCCGCGCCAGCAGCGTCCACTCGCGCCCGGCCGGCAGCGACGGGAAGTCGTGGCACCCAAGGGAGTCGGCCACAACCGCCACTTCCACCGCGGGGTCCGCAGCGGTCGCTTCGGCCCGGGCGAGCACCACGGCGCGCGGCACTGCGGCCCCCTCGGGGGTCACGACGCGCCCGCGAAGCTCGACGCCTGGCTGGAGCACGATGTCGAGCTGGCCGCCGGGCGTCTCGGCGGTGAGCTCGATGCCGCCGAGCACATCGCGCGCAAACCCGCGGGCCTCGGTGACGAGGCGATAGCGGCCGGGGCCCGGAGCGAGCAGGCGGAACGTCCCATCCTCGGCGGCGGTCGCCTCCAGAAGCGGCGCCGGCGGCGGCACGATGCGGTGAAGGAGCTCCTGGAGCGTGTCCACCCGCGGCGCCTCCTCCTCGCCACCCGCAAGAAGCGCCACATGCGCTCCCCTCACCGGCTGCTGCGCCACGTCGGCCACGCGCCCGTCCAGGAACGCGGGCGCAGCGGGAGTCGCTGGCGGCGCGCCGGCGCGAGACGAGTCTGCCGGTGCGGCCGGGATCTGCGGCGACACGCGCTCGAACAGCGCCGGCGGCGGCGGCGCCTCCTCGAGTCGCGGCGGCGACCCGGCGGTGCGGGGGCGGCCGAACGGATCGTCCAGCCAGACGTAGAGCAGGCTAAGGCCGGCGCCGAGCGCGGCGACGAGGATGCGATTCATGACGCGAGCGAACGATCAGAAGTAGACGGACGCGCTGATCCGGGGCAGCACGCTGAGATTCAGACGTTCGGCCCTGGCGCCCGATGCGAACTGCCTGTACTCGCGGTCGATCTCGAGGTCGCGGTAAGACTCGACGCCGACGGACAGCCGGAGCGCGAACCCCTCGGCGGTGCGATACTCCACGCCGACCGCTCCCTCGAGGTAGCCCGTGAAACCACGGCGAAGGAAATCCACGCGCGTGGTGATGCTGTTCGTCAGGTCGCGGACCTCGATCTCGCTGCCGAAGCTGTAGGCGCCGCCGCCGCCGATCTGCAGGAACGGAATGACGCCGGTGGTCCGGCCGGCCGCCGCCGGATCGAACCAGCGCTCCAGCGACAGGGCGAGCGGGAAGTTCAGCTGGAGCCCGGCATAGAAGGGCATGACCTGCCAGCGCGAGGTCTCCTGCTCGATGGTCACGCCGATGTAGCGATAGGTGGTGGTGCCGCCGCCGTGGGAGTTCAGCTTCACGCCCGCGTACGGCTGCAGCACCGGCACCGGCTGATAGGACAGCTCCAGGCCCACGCCCCAGCCCTTCTTCAGGACCTCGTTCCAGGTGGGATCCTCGAAGACCGGCGTGGCCAGGGCGTCGCGCTCCGGGCCGAACGGGAGCTGCCCGAACGCCGTCACGCCCCAGGGCCGGGACTGGCGGCGCGCACGCCACGAAGCCGCACGCTCCATGTCGGCGCGGAGGATGGCGAGCTCGGTCGCCTCGTCCATGCGCTGCCACCGGGAAGAAGGCTCCTCGGGGGAGTCCGCCTCCTGCGGAATGCCCGGCGCCGGCCTGGCCGTCCTGTGCTCCCGGCGCGGATCCTCCTGGGGGACGCCGGACAGCGGGGAGGCCGCCGTCCCGTCGATCCGGAGCTGAGCGTCGGTCGCGGTCTCGAGAACGAGCGCTCGCCCCGCCGCTTCCCGCCCGTGCCACGCACACCCGGCCAGGAGGCCGACGAGGCCCAGAATCGCGATCGAGCGCTTCATGATCACCTTCCCTGCCGCTTGCGGTTTCCGGCGCGCCGGCCGCGCCTCACGGCAACTCGGCCGTCTGCAAAGGACACGGGCCGACCGGCCGCGGGGTAGTATAGCCCAGCGGTCGCGTTTCCTACAGACGACGCTCCGGGTCGGGCTCTTCCGCGCTCGGCAGATTTCGCTGCCGGCGCGGGCACCGCCTTCCTCGGCGAGCGGCGGCCGGGCCTGGTCGAGCTGCGCCTCGGCACGGAGAAGACGCCGCTCGATGAGCCCGAGAAGTACCAGCTCCGCGGCCGCGGGGGTAGCGCACGCGGCTGACCCCCCCACAACGGAGACCCACCCGCACGCCGCTCAGACCTGGCAGCTTCGCACGCTCAGGACGGGGCTGCGGCGGGCGCGCCGCCAGCGGGCTTAGGCACGCGGCACTACTGCGGGGCTTTGAAGATCACCTTGCCGTCCTTCGCGCCGAAGACCAGTGTAGGTCCTTCCTTGGGGACTGCCAGGTGGGCCGAGAACTCACCGTTCGACACGGCGATTTGCGGGATGCCGGGCGTGTTCAAGATGTCAATCCTACTACCGTAGCTGTCCATTGTCAGCCCGGCGCCGGCGACAATGGACCCAATCGCGCTGCCCTCCAGGCGAGTCCGAACGGACAGTTCCGCCTGAACCTCCTTCTTCGAATCGTGGAGCTGAAGGCTCGCCCCATAGCGCTCCGCAGCAAGTGCGCCTCGCGGTGTGCCATCTTCCGCCATCACCACGAACCGCTTTGCGCAGACCTCCTCGAACACCGGGAGCTTTGCCTTCTCCTGGTCCTGCCCCGCTCCGACCAGCAGGACGGTCACCAGGGTGATCGCCGTCAGCGCGAAACCGGTCTTGAACAGCCGGCACTGCCTCTCGAGTCTCGCGAGGCGTTCGTCGGTGGTCATTCCGTACTCCTTTCCGCTGTCCTCTCCGGCGTGCTCCTCGACCGCAGGGCGGCAGGGCATGAGCCGATCTTCAACCCCTCTGCGGCAGCACCCTGCCATCCCTCCGCAGAACCTGCGACGGCAGGGGGCGGTCGGTCGCCCCCGACCAACGCGCCGTTCTGCCCCGATGATACCACCGCGTCCCGCGGCCCGGCAGACGGAAGACGGTCCCCGTCCCGTGGGGCCTCCCGAGGCTGGCGCCGCGCACCGGACCCGCCGGGGCCGTCGCTGAGCCGGAAGCAGGCGTGGCAGCAGGCCGGACGACGACACCTGGGAGTACGGCTTCCCCGGCGCGGTCGCGGTCTCGGGCACCGCCCGCCCGGGCGCAACGGTGAACCTGGTGCTGACGGCGGCGAACGACGCGGGGCTTCCCTACCAGGCGGGCTCCTCGCTCGGGACCGGGCCGATCATGGTGGACATCCGGCAGATCGGATTGAGCCCGGGCGCGCTGCTGCAGGTATCGGTCGGCAACCGCTAGCCGTGGGTCTTCCAGGGCTACCGCGGCGTACTGGACAACGGCGGGCAGGCCCAGGCCGCGGTCAAGATCCCGAACCATGCCGCGCTGGTGCGCGCACGCTTCCACACGGCTTTCGTGACCCTGGATCCAACGTACCCGTGCGGAGTGTATTCCATCTCCGACACCGAGTCGTTCACGATCACGACGTGAGGCGCGGGCGCTGCTTCCGTCGGCCCGTGTCGGGGCGCGCTCGCGGACGGCACGAGCGGGATGGTCTACAATTGCTGGGACCGCGGCGGCCGCGAGCGCTGGCCGCACCCGGCGGGTCGTTCCCGTCGGCCTCGAGACCGGGAGGAGTCGCCCCGATGGATGAGCGTGCCTTCGAGCGGGACTCCTACTGTCGGGCTCTTGCCTCCGAGGTGGTCGAGTGCGGCGTGGAGGAAGGGCGCCCGTGGGCGCGGCTTGCGACGACGATCTTCTACCCGGAGGGCGGCGGTCAGCCGGCCGACCGCGGGCGGCTGGGCGCGGCCGCGGTGGTGGATGTGCAGCGCCGCGACGAGCGGATCTACCACTTCCTCGATCGGCCGGCCGTGCTCGGCCCGGTCGAGCTCGAGCTCGACTGGGCGCGTCGCTTCGAGCACATGCAGCAGCACACCGGCCAGCACGTGCTCACGTCGGTGTGCAAGGACCGCCACGGGCTGGCGACACGCGCCTTCCATCTCGGCGAGACCTACTCGGCGATCGACCTCGATCCGCCCGCGCTCGACGAGGCGCGGATGACAGCCGCGGAAGACCGGGTGAACGAGATCATCCGCGACGCGCGCCCGGTGCGGGTGCACACGGTCACCCCGGAAGAGATGGCGCAGCTCGAGGTGCGTACGCGGGGATTCCCCGCGAGCGTGGGCGAGCGCATCCGGCTGATCGAGGTCGAGGGGATCGATCGGAACACGTGCGGCGGCACGCACGTGCGCAACACCGCCGAGCTCCAGGTCTGCCGGCTCGTGGGGACCGAGAAGATGCACGGCATGCTGCGGCTGAAGTTCGTCTTCGGCGGGCGGGCCGTGGCGCGGATGCGCGCGCAGGACGAGCGGGAGGCGGCGTTGAAGGAAGTTCTGGGCGCGGGACCGGAGGCGTTCCCGGAGGTTGCGGCGGGCTGGGACCGGGAACGGCGCGCGCTGCAGCGGGCGCTGCGCCAGACGGAAGCGGAGCTGGCGGCGGCGCTGGCGACGGGACTCGCGGCCGCGCCCGAGGCGCTCGTCGTCCGCCACCTGGCGGGGCGCGACGCCGGATTCCTGCGGCAGCTCGGGACGGCCGTGCTCGCGGCTGCTCCCGCGAAGGCGCTCGTGCTCTTCGGCGATGACGGGACAGCGGCGTTCTTCCTCGTGGCGGCGGGAGAAGCGGCGGAGTGCGACACGGCCGCGCTCGGCGCGCGCTTGGCGGCGGCGCTGGGCGGCAAGGGCGGGGGCAAGGGACGAACCTACCAGGGTCGCGGGCCCGATGCGGGCCGCATCCCGGCGGCGATGAAGACCGTCGCTGGCTGAGGGCGCTCGACTCTGTGTGCCGTGCGCCCCGGCGGCGTAGCCGCGCTGCCGTCACCACACTCTTCGTGACCGCGCTCCTCTTGCCTTGCCGGACCGGACGAGATACGCTCACCCGCGCGGGATCGAGGGGCCGGGACATGCGGTCGCGGCCGGCCTCCCCGCCGCGGTCCTGGAGGGTCTCCGGCACGCTCCGCAGGATGGCGAGCCTCGTCCACCAGCCGATCCGGGTGATGACACGATGGCGAAAAAGAACCGAATTCCCGAGAGCGTGAGGCTCTGGATCGAGGCGCGGAAGCGCTTTCACCTGTCGCATGCCCACATCCAGATGGCGCGCGAGCTGGGGCTCAATCCGAAGAAGCTCGGCAAGCTCGCCAACGACGACCAGGAGCCATGGAAGGCACCGCTCCCGGCGTTCCTCGAGCACCTCTACTTCAAGTCCTTCGGCAAGCAACGGCCCGAACGCGTGCTGTCGATCGAGGAGCTCGCCCGCGCGCAGGACGCGCGGAAGGCGCAAAGGACGGCGCGCCGCAAGCGGCGGAAAGCGGCGGCAGCGGCCGGCGAGCCGGACCCCGTTCCGCTCCATCGCTACGCCGTCCCCGCTGCTCCCGAGCGCAGCCGGCCGGAGGCCCGCCCATGAGCATCCATGTCGTCACCGGTGCCTTCGGCTACTCCGGCAAGTACATCGCCGCCCGGCTCCTCGACCTCGGCCACACCGTGCGCACGCTGACCGGCTCGCCGAACCGGCCGCACCCGTTCGGAGATCGCGTCCGGGCCGAGCCGTTCCACTTCGACGACCCCACCAAGCTGGTGGCCACGCTCGCCGGAGCGGAGGTGCTGTACAACACGTACTGGGTGCGGTTCGACCACGGGGATTTCCGCCAGTCGATCGCGATCGAGAACACGAAGAAGCTCTTCGCCGCGGCGCGGGACGCCGGCGTTCGCCGGGTCGTCCATATCAGCATCACGAACCCGTCCGAGGACAGCGCGCTCGAGTACTTCGCGGGCAAGGCCCGCCTGGAGCGGGCGCTGATCGAGTCCGGGCTCTCGTACGCGATCCTCCGTCCGGCCATCCTGTTCGGCAACGAGGACATCCTCGTGAACAACATCGCGTGGACGCTCCGGAAGCTCCCGGTCTTCGGCGTGTTCGGCAGCGGCAACTATCGCCTGCAGCCGATCCACGTGGAGGACCTCGCCGCGCTCGCCGTGCGCGAGGGCGAGTCGGCGGAGAATCGCATCGTCGATGCCATCGGCCCCGAGACGTTCACGTTCCGCGAACTGGTCGCGCGCATCGGGGAGATCATCGGCAAGCGGCGGCCGATCGTCTCGGTGCCGCCGGCCGTGGGCTACCTCGCGGCCTCGCTCCTCGGCAAGCTCCTCGGCGACGTGTTCCTCACGCGGCAGGAAATGGCCGCCCTGATGCAGGGTCTTCTCTGCACCAGCTCCGCGCCGGCCGGGACCACCCGGCTCACCGAGTGGGCCCGGGAGCACGCGGCCAAGCTCGGCGTCCGCTATGCGAGCGAGCTCGCGCGACGCAAGCACCGCGACACGGCCTACGAGAGCCTCTGAACCGAGTCTCCCTGCGGACCTCCCGGGCACACCGCGCGAGCCGTCTTGGCGCGTCCGTCAGAACCGGAGGCGGCAGACCTCGATCGCCTGCTTCTCCTGGCGGAGGATCGCCTGGAAGCGGCGGGTCTCTGCGTCCGGAGTGCCGGCGCGCCGCGTGACCGTCACGTCCACGTGCGTCTCGCCGGCGAGCAGGTTCGGGTTCGTGCTGAAGTAGTGGACGAGCACCGCGTACTCGCCGGGCGCCGCCTTCGGCAGCCGGAACCGCTCGGGTCCGTAGCCGCCCGTGAGGTCGTCGAGCAGCTGGCCGCCCATGCGCGTCTCCTTGTGGTTGTAGCCGCACGCCTCGCCGCTGGGGTCCACCACCCAGAGGTCCACGTCCGTGCTGTCGGTGTTCCACGCGATCGTGACGAGGAGATCGGCCTCCGTTTCGGTGCCGGCGAGCGTCTCCAGCCGGTCGCCGAAGCGCTCGGCTACCGCCGCGGGCACGGCCCGCCCGCGGATCGCGCCGCGCATCAGCCGGCAGTACTCCTCGAGCACCACGGTCTTCAGGGAATCGTGGAAGCGCTCGTGCCAGGTGCCGGCGAGCACGATCTCGTAGTGGATCGCGGCCAGAGACGGCCGGCCCGCCGCCTCGAGGCTGCGCGCCAGATCGCGGTAGGAATGCGGCTCGAACGGGCGGCTGTCGCGAACCCGGTCGAAGAGCCGCGCCGCGCCGCCCGGCTCGTCCATCGCGAGCAGCCGGTAGCCCACGAGCCGCAGCGCATCGCTCCGGCCGGGATGGAGCTCCACGACGGTGGACAGCGCGCGGAGCGCGGCGAACGCATCGTCGCCGGCCTTCCGGCGGCTGGCCTCGTCGAGGTAGATGTTCACGTTCTCGCGATCCCCGTCGCGCGCCTCGCGATACGCGGCATCCGCTTCCGACGCCTCGGGCAGCGCGCCGGACGCCGCGCCGGCGGGCAGCGCGAAGTCGTCCTCGCCGAGCAGCTCGGCAAGCGACCGCACGTGGGCCGCCTGCTCGCTCGCGTCCAGCCCGACGCGCCCTGCCACGCGGTCGAGGAAGCGGCGGAACGCCTCCTTGCGGGAGACCGGCTCGCGCTCCTTCTCGTGGAGCGCCGTGAGGAAGCGGCCGACGTCCTCGACCCCGAGCTTGCCGGCCTCGTCGGCGATCCCGAACTCGGTGTAGTCGCTGTCCTTCTCGAGCACGAGGAACGAGGTCGCGCGGCTGCCGATCCGGAACCGCTGCGCGTACGCGGTCGCGAGCGGCTCCAGCGCCGGATCCCCTGTGGCGAGCATCTGGTTCACCGCGATCTCGGCCCACGCGCGCGGGGCGAGCTCGCCGGGGCGGGCGATGCGCACCGGGAACGCGAAGCTCCGCGCCTCGCCCTGGAAGCGGCCGTCGATCTCGACGCGGTAGTTCGCGCCCGTCACGGCCGCCGCGTCGGCGCGATCGTCGCGCCAGGCCACCACGAGCTCGCCGCCCGGGTAGACCGCCGCGCGCCGGCCGGCGACCACCACGTCGCGCGCCGCGGGGCCGGCCGCACCGTCCGCGGCAACGATGCGCACCGCGTCGACCACGAAGCACGGACGGCGATGGGCGAGCGCGGCCCGGGCCGCCTGCTCCTCGTGAAACACGTTGAACACGCCGCCACCGCGCCGGGCGAGCGCCTCGAAGAGCTCGAGGTTCTCGGCGCCGAGCCCGGTGCGATAGCAGAAGAACCGCGGCGTGAAGGGGGCGCGCGCCTCGAAACCGCGAACCAGCCGTTCGAGATCCGTCTCGCCCCACGTGAGCTGGCCGTCGGTCAGCAGGAACACATTCACGTTCTCGCGCCCGGTGTCCCACGGCATGCTCGCCAGCAGATCCAGCGCGCCGCCGAGGTCCGTCGCTCCTTCGAGCAGCACGCGCCCGAGCCGTTCGAAGACCATCTTGCGACTCGCGGCGTCGTTCGGAAGCCAGCCCTCGGGGTGCAGCCACCAGGCGCCGACGTCGAAGCACATCACGTTGAACTTGCGGATGGCGGCGTCCTGCTCGAGGATCCGCCGGAGAATCGCCAGATCGGCGTTGAAGCGGTCGGGATGCTCGCTCAGCGACGTGTCGAGCAGGAACACGGCGCGCTCGGCCCAGGCGCTCTCGACTTCGGCCGCGAGCGGCGGCCGGACGCGCGCGGTGTAGACCGCCCCCGGCCGGGTCGGATCCGGCCCCGCGGCGGCCTGCACCCGCTCGTCCGCCGGCACCCAGGCGAGCACCGCCTCGCCACCCGGCCCTCGGGTCTCTTCCCACGCCTGCTCGTAGACGATGCGGCCGTTGACGACGCTTCGCGCTGCGCCCTTCTCGGGCGACCAGCGGTCGGAGCGCGCCTCGTCCTTCGGGAGAGCCACGGTCAGGTGGAGCAGCTCGAGCGCGCAGTCCGGCAGCGGGAAGCTGTAGCGGACGGAGTCGCCGGCCAGGTCGAGGTGCTCCTCGTAGGCGACGATGACGCGGTTGAAGCCCTTCGGCTCGATGGGGAAGACCCGGCCGCTGAACGTGTTCCCGCCTGCGTACTCGAGCAGCGCGGGATCGATCTTCCGCCGCACGACCTCCTCGTAGACGCGCCGCCCGGTCTCCCGCGACACGACGCACGCCTCGCGCAGCTCGCCCCAGGTGGCCGGATCGACGCAGCGTCCGACCTCGGGCGGCGCCAGCGTCGCCAGGGCGCCGGGCGGCAGCTCGTCCACCTTGGAGCGCGGGAAGAAGTCGGGGGTGGCGGCCTGGCTCGCGGTGAGGAACATCGCGTAGTAGGAGGCCGAGGCGTTCGGCGGCAGCGGATACTCGAAGGTGCCCTCGAGGCGCTGGTCGTGCGGGTTGCGGAAGATGTGGTCCACCACGGTGCGGGCGCGCGCCCCCTCGATGCTCACGGTGACCCGCATGCGCACGAGCTCGAGCGAGTTCCCGCCGCCGACGTAGACCCGGGCGAAGGACGGGCGATGCTCGCTCCGCTGCCAGCGGCCGGTGTCCGGCCGGGCGCCGGGCCGGGTCGCACCGGCGTCGTCGAGTTTCTGTTCCACCCTCCCGAAGATGGACGTTTCCGCGTCGTCGGATTCCGCCTCCTCGGCCGGCGCCGTGCTCGGCGCGGGAGTGGGACTCGGAGTCGGTGCCGGAGTGGGGGTCGGAGTCGGCGCGGGAGTCGGGCCCCGCGCTCCGACCGGCCCCCCGCTGCGCGCCACGGCCATCGCTCTCACGCCGGACTCCTCGCCCGACCCGGACTCGAGCTTCCCGGCCGCGAGCTTTCGCGCCAGCTCGGCGTCCTCGCCGCCGCCGGGGCGAGCCCAGTCTTCCTTCTCCGGCGGCGGCGCGGCCGGATGCGAGCAGGTCTCGAGGCCCGAGGCCAAGGCGAAGACGATCGGAAACAGCGCAAACACGCGGGCAACACGCAGGCACAGCATGGGTCGACCTCCTTTGTCCGGACTCCGTGGAGGACCCGGGCATGCGGGAAAAGCGGCAAGGAACATCCGGGTCACTGACGCGCCGGGCGGCCGCCGGGTTCGGAAAAACGCTCGGTTTCGGTGTCCCGGATCGAGGCGGGTTGCCAGCATCGCAGGTGGCAAAACCGTCGTCACCCGGTAGTGTAGAGAGGTGCGGTGGCCCGCGCAACGACGCAGCGGGCACGCAGCCGGACCCGTGGCCCCATCCGGAGGACGGCGCCCGTGACGAACCGGATCTGGATACCGCCCCTTCTGCTCCTCCTTCTCGCCGCCCCGGCCGTCCGGGCCGACGAGGACGCCGATCTCGCCGAGGACCTCAAGGCGCGCCGGCAGAAGGTCCTCGCCGCGATCGGCGAGGAGGGCGTGCTGGTGCTGCGGAGCCGCCCGCCAGCCCGCTTCTCGAACGACGTCGACTACCCGTTTCGAGAGGACAACGACCTCCACTACCTCACGGGGCTGAACCAGCCGAATACGGTGCTCCTGATGAGCGGCCGGCCGATCGGGAGCCTCGGACACGCGGTGATCTTCACGGCGACGTCCCGCGGCGCCGGCTCCTCTCTCGGAAACCCGCTCCCGACCCGAGCGGAAGTGGCGGCGCAAAGCGGGCTTGCCGAACCCGCTATCCTCGGCACGCAGGAACTGGAAGCGACCTTCCGCAAGGCGCTCGGCGTGCGGGGCAAGGGTAGCAAGCTGCCGGCCGGGCGCGTGCTCCACTACAACACCATGCAAGCCGCGCGCGAGGGCGTCGCCGAGAACGACCCGGTGCAGGCGATCGCGATGGAGCTCCAGAAGGACCGTTCGAGCGGGCGCAGGGTGCGGCCCGCCCGGCGGATCCTGGCGCCGCTCCGCACCATCAAGTCACCCTACGAGATCGCGTGCATCCGCAAGGCGATCCACGCCACGGCGGTCGGGCTCGACGCGGCAATGCGCGCCATCCGGCCGGGGCAGTTCGAATACGAGGTGGACGCGCTGATCACGTACCACTGCCGGCGGCTCGGCTGTGAAGGGATGGCCTTCCCGTGCATCGTCGGGTCCGGACCGAACAGTTGCCAGCCCCACTACACCCTGAACCGCCGGTGTATCGAGAACGGCGAGCTGGTGGTGATCGACGTGGGCGGAGACTACCGGCATTACGCGGCCGACATCACGCGCACCGTGCCCGCGAACGGCGAGTTCACGCCGCGCCAGCGGAGCGTCTACGAGCTGGTGCTCCGCGCGCAGGAGGCGGCCATCGAGGTGGTCAAGCCGGGCGCCGCCGCCGGCGAGCCGGACCGCGTGGCGCGCCGCCTGCTCGGCGAGGGGCTGGTGGCGCTCGGGCTCGCCCGGAACACGCGGGAGGCGATGCGGTACTGCCCGCACGGCTTCTCCCATCCCCTCGGCATGGACGTCCACGACGTTCCGGTCCGCACCCTCGCGCCCGGCATGGTGGTCACGATCGAGCCCGGCGTCTACCTCCGCGAGGAGGACCTCGGCATCCGCATCGAGGACGACGTGCTGGTGACCGCGCAGGGGCGGGAGGTGCTGAGCAGCGCGGTGCCGAAGACCGTCGAGGCGATCGAGGCGCTCATGGCGACGGGACGAGGCGCGGAGTCCGCCCGGCGGTAAGCGGGAACGGGGTCAGGCGCCGCGCGCGCACCCCCCACGCGCATCGATGAGCGGAGTCGAGGGGGTGGGCTCCCGGCTTCGAGAAAAAAGGCGCCGAGCCGCCCACCCCTCGACTCCTCGGGCGCCGGTCCTGCTTCCGCAGGCACACCCCGCCCGCGCCACGCTTCGCTGCAAAGTCTGGCGCCTGACCCCATGGCTTTGCACCGGTGCAGCACTTTGGGGTCAGACCCCAAAGTGCTGCATCACCCCTCACCCCTCAAGCCTCACGCCTCAACCCTCTTCTCCTCTTCGTCCTCTTCTCTTCCTTTCCTGATCTTCGCGTTTGGCAGGCCCCCCCGGTCACGCTCGACCTCCGCCCCCGAGCGCATGCAGCGCCTCCCGGTCCAGATCGACGCCCAGCCCCGGGCCGGCGGGCACGCGGTAACCGCCGGCCGGATCGACCACCAGCCCGAACCGGAGCACATCCCTTGCGAGCGCGGCGTGATCGGTGGCGAGCCCCGCCGAGAAGGCCGGATGGGAGGCGGCCAGATGGAGGCGCGCGGCGAGCCCGACGCCGGTCTCCAGACCGCCGGCGAGCCCCACCGCAACGCCCTGGCGGCACAGGACCTCGGCCGCCACCCGGCAGGCGGCAAAGCCGCCGAGCGCCCAGAAGTCGAGCCACGCGGGCTCCTGCGGGCGACCCGCGGCCACGGTCAATGCCGCCACCAGGGGGTCGGCGCCCGCGGGGATCGGATCCGGGCCGGCCGGCCCGGCGGGCGGCGGGACCGACGCGCGGATCCTCCCGCCCAGCAGGTCGTGGATCGCGCGGCCGGTCGCCTTGCCCCGGAGATCGAGGCATGCCGTCTCCACCGCCGCCACGACGGCGGGCGGGAGCCTGGCCAGCCGGCTCCGGAGGAGCTCCCATTCGAGGGGATCGGCGCCGGCGACGGCCGCCGCGGCGGCCCGGCAGGTTTCCTCGTCGAGCAGGCCCGGCACCTCGCCCAGCCCCCGCAGTCCCAGGTCGGAGCGAGCCACGAGAAGCGTGCGCCGGGCGGGATCGGCGGCGCCTCGCACGGGCAGGCTCAGCCGGTGCACTTCGATCTCGAGCACTCGCATTCTCGGGCCCTCCTTTCGGGCCGGACGGCAATCTGGCTTCCCCGGCGGGCGGGGTCTGGTCTTCGGCGCCCCATTTTGTGAAACTAAGGCGCGGTTGGTCCACTACTCCCCGATCCGTCGGCCCCTTGTCTGGGATGGAGCCATGACCCGTCAATCCGGAATCGGCCGGTTGTTCCACGTGCTGAGAGCCCAGCAGTTCGACCGCCCGCTGCTCGACCACCTCTGCGACCTGACCACGCTCATCCGCAAGGTCGCCAAGACGCGCGAGGGCCTGAATTTCCTCCGCTCCCTGCTCTCCCACAAGCGGGTGATGCTCTACTTCACGCAGCCTTCCACCCGGACGTTTCTGTCGTTCGAGAATGCCTGCCACATTCTCGGCGTCCAGACCAGCGAGATCCGCAATCCGGCCACCTCGTCGGAGTACAAGGGGGAGAGCTCCGAGGACGCCATCCGGACCTTCTCGAGCTACGTGGACATGATCGTGATGCGCACCAACGTCGAGGGGCTCGCCGACCAGACCGCGCGCCACCTCGACGAGACCGAACGACCCGTGCCGATCATCAACGCGGGCAGCGGCAGGGACCAGCACCCCACCCAGGCGCTCCTCGACATCTACACGCTCCACCGCTCCTTCGAGCACCGCGGGGGCATCGACGGCAAGACCATCGCCATGGTGGGCGACCTCGCGCGGGGCCGCACCGTCCGCTCGCTCTCCTACCTGATGAAGAACTACCGCGACGTGAAGCTGATCTTCATCGCGCCCCCGAGCCTGGCCATGCGGGACGATCTCAAGCAGTTCCTCGACAAGCGGCAGATCGACTGGTCGGAGCACGACAACCTCGAGGACGTCGTGCCCCGGGCCGACGCGATCTACATGACCCGCCTCCAGGACGAGCACGACGTCGCCGGCGAGTCCCGGCAGCTCGATCTGACGAACTTCACCTTCCACTACCGCTTCCTGGAGCGACTCGGTCCCGAGGCGATCGTCATGCACCCGATGCCCCGGCGCGACGAGATCGACCGCCGCGTGGACGGCGATCCCCGCGCCGTCTACTGGCGCCAGGCCCGCAACGGCATGTGGACGCGCACCTCGATCCTCGCCAACATCTTCGCCGTGGACGACGCCATCCTGGAGCGGCTGTAACCGGCGGCCGGGCCCGGCCGCCCGCGGTCCTGCCGCCAGCGCGCGCATGTGCTCCGCCCCCGTTCCCGAGAAACCCCTTGCCAGCCGCCCGGCCGAGATATATCCTAATATCCGCATTTGCGGATCTCCCTCACCCCCGGAGACCACTGGCCCCATGGCGAGCGAGACGGTTTTCAAGGCGATGGCGGACGCGACGCGCCGCCGGATTCTGCAGCTCGTGACCCGCCACGAGCTCAGCGTCTCGGAGCTCGTCGAGTGCCTCGACGTGCCGCAGTCGACGGTCTCCCGGCACCTCAAGGTGCTCCGCGACGCCGGTCTGCTCCGCGACCGCCGGGAGGGCACGGCGGTGATCTACGCCCCGCTCGAGTGGAGCGCGAACGGCGCGCAGCGGCCGGGTCTCGAGGCCCGGTTGTTCGAGTGGCTGGGCGGCCAGGAGCTCCCGGAAGGGCTCGCCGCCCGGATCGACCGCGTGCTCGACCGCCGCACCCGGCGGAGCGCCGAGTTCTTCGCGCGGATCGGCCGCCAGTGGGACAAGCTGCGGATCGACGCGTTCGGAGGCACGTTCCACCTCGAGGCGCTGTGCGCGCTGCTGCCGCGGGAGTGGACCGTGGCGGACATCGGCTCCGGAACGGGCTATCTGCTTCCGGTCCTCGGGCGCACCTTCCGCCGGGTCGTGGCCGTGGATCCGGTCCCCGAGATGCTCGACGCCGCGCGCGCCCGCTGTGCCGAGGCCGGGCTCGACAACGTCCTGTTCCGCGAGGGCGACCTCGGCAGGCTTCCGCTGGGCGAGGGCGACGTCGATCTCGCGCTGGCGGTGCTCGTGCTGCACCATGTGCCCTCGCCGGCCGGCGCGCTGGCGGAGCTCTTCCGGGTGGTGCGTCCGGGCGGACGGCTCCTCATCGTGGAGCAGCAGAGCCACCGACTCGAGGAGTTCTACGAGCGCATGCAGGACCGCTGGTGGGGCTTCGAGGCGGACGCGCTTGCCGGGCAGGTGTCGGAGGCCGGTTTCGCCGCGGTGCGGCCGCGCGTGCTCCGGCCCGACCCGCTCTCGTCCGGCGCCACCGAAGGCCCGAGCCTCTTCGTGCTCACCGCCGAGAAGCCCGGCGGAGAGCAGACCGCGACAGCCGGAAACGAAACACCCACACGTGACGCGGCCGATTCGCCGCAGGAAAGAAGCAGAACCACGACTCCAACCCCCGATCGAGGAGGCAACGCCACATGACCCAGGCCCTGCAGGACTACAAGGTCAAGGACATCACGCTGGCCGACTGGGGCCGGCGGGAGATCGCCATCGCCGAGCACGAGATGCCCGGCCTGATGGCGCTCCGCGAGGAACACGCCGGCAAGAAACCGCTCGCCGGCGCGCACATCGCCGGCTGCTTGCACATGACGATCCAGACCGCCGTGCTGATCGAGACCCTGGTCGAGCTCGGCGCCCAGGTGCGCTGGTCGAGCTGCAACATCTTCTCCACGCAGGATCACGCCGCGGCCGCCATCGCCGCGCGCGGGATCCCGGTCTTCGCGTGGAAGGGGGAGACGCTCGCGGAGTACGACTGGTGCATCGAGCAGACCCTCTACTGGCCGGACGGCAGCTCGCTGCAGATGATCATCGACGACGGCGGCGACCTCACGCAGATGGTGCACGAGAAGTTCCCCGAGCTGCTCGCGCACATCCACGGCATCAGCGAGGAGACCACCACCGGCGTCAACCGCCTCTACCAGATGATGGCGGAGGGACGGCTCGGCTGCCCGGCCTTCAACGTGAACAACAGCTGCACGAAGTCGAAGTTCGACAACCTCTACGGCTGCCGCGAGAGCCTGATGGACGGCATCAAGCGCGCCACGGGCGTGATGATCGCCGGCAAGAAGTGCGTCGTGGCCGGCTACGGCGACGTGGGCAAGGGCTGCTGCCAGGCGCTGCGCGGGCTCGGCGCGACCGTGTTCGTGACCGAGATCGACCCCATCAACGCGCTCCAGGCCGCGATGGAGGGCTACCCCGTGGTGACCCTCGACGAGGCGTCGGCGTGGGGCGACATCTTCGTGACCGCCACCGGCAACTGCGACGTGATCACCCGCGCGCACATGGACCGGATGAAGAACCAGGCCATCGTGTGCAACATCGGTCACTTCGACCACGAGATCAACGTCGCGAGCGTGCTCGAGGATCCCGGGCTCAAGCGCCGCACCATCAAGCCGCAGGTGGACCAGGTGGAGTGGCCCGACGGCAAGGTGATCACCATCCTGGCCGAGGGGCGGCTGGTGAACCTCGGCTGCGCCGCCGGCCATCCGAGCTTCGTGATGAGCGCGAGCTTCACCAACCAGGTGATCGCCCAGATCGAGCTCTGGCAGAACCGCGACACCGGCAAGTACGAAAGAAAGGTCTACATCCTGCCCAAGATCCTGGACGAGCACGTCGCCCGGCTGCACCTGAAGAAGCTCGGCGTGCGGCTCACCCGGCTCAACGAGAAACAGGCGAAGTACATCAACGTGCCGGTGGACGGCCCCTACAAGCCCGACTACTACCGCTACTGAGCGCCCGCGGGCGCAACCCGCCCGCGCCACCCGAGCGCGCGCCCTTCGCGCGCGACACCCGCACGTGGACGCTCAGTCCTCACTTCTCTTCACTCTCTCCTCTTCTTCGTGTTCTTCGCGTTGAACACCCGCGCGCCGACCCCGGAAGTCGCGCCCCGCTTGCGCCTCACCGACGCCGCCACCTCGGCGGCCGAGGCGTCGAACATCGCCACGAGCGCCCGGTCGTCCACTCGTCGCCGCCGCAGCAGCCGCCGGCGCGCCCCGAGATCTCCGGGCACGCGCACCAGTCCGCCGACGAACCCGCGCAGCCACGCCAGCGGGTGCGCCTCCTTCACGGCCATCTTGAGGAACCAGTAGGCGTGGCCGGCGAGCAGCGCGGGCCCGCGGCGACAGGCCACTCCTCCGGGCAGGTTCCGCACCTGCGCCCGCACGAGATTCCGGGTGGAGAGGCGCACCGTGTGCGCATTGATCATGCTCCCGCTCGTCGCGCTGCCGAGGTGGCGCGCCACCGCGCCCGGAATGTAGCCCCCCCGGTGGCCCAGCAGCGCCGCGCGCAGCCCCAGGTCGGCGTCCTCGAAGTACGCGAAGAACGAGGCCTCGAGCGGGCCGGCATCCTCGAACAGCGCGCGCCGCACCAGCACGGCGCTGCCGGGCGGAAGCAGCACGGGCCGCACCGCGCCGTACTGCCCCGTGTCCCGCTCGAAGCGGCCGATGGGATACGGCAGCAGCAGCCGGCTCAGGCCATCGCCCGCGCTGTCGATCCGCCCCGGATCGTCCGCCGCCACGACCTTCCCGCACACGAACGAGAGCGAGGAATCGGCATCGAGCGCCGCCACCAGCGCCGCAAGCCAGTCCGGCTCGGGCCGCGCGTCGTCGTTCAGGAGCGCGAGCAGCGGCTCGGTCCCGCCCTCGATCGCGAGGTTCACCGCCGCAGCGAATCCGACGTTCCCGCCCGGCACCTGCACCGCTACCTCGGGATGGGCCCGCCGCAGCCACTCGGCCGCACGCCCGCCGCCGTTGTCGACCACGACCACCCGGAATCCGCGAAACCGCTGGTGATCGAGCGCCTCGAGACACCCGGCCAGCAGCGGCTCGCCGCGCAGCGTGGGCACGACGACCGCCACCCGCCTTCCGTCTCCGGGCGTGGCGGGAGCCGCGGCTCCCGCGCAGGCGTGCGGCCCGTCCATGTCGCCTCCTCCGGTCCCGAGCTCCCGTGCTGACGCCAGGCTCCGCGACCTCGCGGAACTGCGCCGCACGTGCCGGCCGCGAGGGTAGAATCCAACAGGCGCCCTCGCAAGCGGCCTCTTTCCGGAATCTTGTATTTGCCCGGCCCGCACGGGCGCCGATATACTGTATGTTCTCGCCGGGGTTTCCCCGGGCAGACCCCGCCCCCCGAGCCGTCCGCCGAAGCCGCCACGAAATGCGAGGAGACCTGAAGTCCATGGCCGATCACCCGCCTTCGCGCCCCGGCGTCAACCGCCGCTTCCTGCGCGTGAAGCTGGATCTCTCCAACCAGTGCCAGCTCCGGTGCGTGATGTGCCACTTCGCGCACCCCGAGTTCGTCGCGAACCCCACCCAGATGGACCGCGCCCTGCTCGAGAAGGTCGCGGCGGAGACCTTCCCGCTGGCCCACGAGGTTGTGCCTTCCTCGAGCGCGGAGCCGCTGCTCTCCCGCGAGCTGCCGCGCGCGCTCGAGCTCTGCCGGGAATACGAGGTGCCGTTCTTCCACTTCTCCACCAACGGCGTGAGTCTCAATGACCGGATCATCGACAAGGTCCTCGAGACCGGCATGCCGTCCATCACCTTCTCGATCGACTCGCACGTCCCGGAGACATTCGAGTCCATCCGCACGCCGGCGCGCCTCGCGAAGATCCTGGAGAAGCTCGATCGCATGATCCGGTGCCGGGAGGAGAATCCAGCCCGGCTGCCGAAGATCTCCGTCACCGCCGTCATCATGCGGAAGAACATCGAGGAGATGCCCGACTTCATCCGCTTCATGCACTCCCGCGGCGTCGACGCGCTGAACTTCGTGCACATGGGCGTGATCGGCGGGCTCGGCATCGAGGACGAGACGCTGCTGAAGCACCCCGCGGTGTGCAACCGGATGCTCCGGAGGATGCGCGCGGTCGCGGACGAGCTCGGCACGGACGCCCAGATGCCGGGTCCCATCCCCGAGCACCTCTCCGGCGGCGCCGACGCCACGGACGCTCCCGACGCGGCGGCCGGCGGCGGCACGGCGCTCCTGCCCGCCGGCGCGACGCTGTCGAGCGCCGAGGTCGCGGACTTCCTCAACCAGAAGAACCGCGAGTTCAACCTCGCCGTGAAGCCAAAGCAACACCACACCCGGCCCTGCTACTTCCCCTGGTTCTACATCCACATCAACCCCGACGGCACCGTGTTCCCGTGCGGCTGCTGGTTCGAGTTCACCGGCTTCGGGGACTTCAGGACCCAGTCGTTCCGGGAGATCTGGACGGGCCCGAAGTACCGCGAGCTCCGCCGGCAGCTCGTGCACCTGGAGCTCCGCCCGGTCTGCGCGAACTGCTCGGTGTCGAACATGGGACGGCCCGACGTGCTGGCCTCGTTCTCGCACCGCGCCAGGATCCGCAAGGACCAGCTCCGGCGGGAAGCGCAGAGCTCCGCCGGCGGCGGCAACGCCGAGCCGACCGGCCGGCAGCCATGAACCTCGCCGGCGCCTCCGCCATCGTCACCGGCGGCGGCTGGAACATCGGGCGCGCGGTCGCCATCGCCCTCGCTCGGGCCGGCGCGCGCGTGACGCTCGCCGCGCGGGACCGCGCGCGTCTCGAGGAGACCCGGCAGCTCATCGCGGGCGCAGGCGGCGAAGCGCTG
This sequence comes from Planctomycetota bacterium, assembly GCA_016935485.1. Lineage (GTDB taxonomy): Bacteria > Planctomycetota > JAFGQW01 > JAFGQW01 > JAFGQW01 > JAFGQW01. The sequence goes on from JAFGQW010000006.1 coordinate 31,639, forward strand.
GTCGTGCCGACCGACGTGACCGACGCCGCGGCCTGCGACCGGCTGGTCGCCGCGGCGCTGGAGCGCTTCGGCACCGTGGACGCGCTCGTGAACCTCGCCGGCGGCTTCGGCGCCGGCGCGCCGCTCGACCGCGTCGAGCCCGCCGCCTGGATCGACGTCGTGAGCCGCAATCTCATCGGCACGTTCCTCGCGACGCGCGCCGCCCTGCCCGCGCTGAGCGGCCGCCCCGAGGCGCACGTGATCACCTGCGCGGGTGCGGGCGCCTTCTTCCCGGAGATCGGCTCGCACATGACCGCCTATGCGAGCGCCAAGGCCGCGATCTGCCGCTTCACTGACCAGCTCGCCGCGGAGCTCCTGGACACCGCGATCCGCGTCAACTGCATCGAGCCCGGCATGGTCTGGGACCCACCCACCCTCGAGCGGATCGCAGCGGAGGAGCAGTGCACGGGACACCCCCACCCCGACCGTGGCCGCAACCGCCCGCCCGAGGCCGCCGCCGAGCTGGTGCTGTTCCTCCTCGGCGCCGGCGCCGCGGGCCTGAACGGCCGGCTCGTCTCGGTGAACGACTCCTGGTGGCGGGATCCCGCGGAGGTCGCGCGCGTCGCCGCCGGGGACGCTTGCCGCCTGCGCCGCTCCTTGCCGTGAGCACGGCCCTGCCTCATTGACCGACCGCCTCGCAAGCCGCGACGCGAGGTTGAAACGCCGCGGGGCGCGCACCACAGTTGCGCCGGCCGTGTTCGGCCTGTACCGCCGCTTCCCCACCGGGCCCGGAGCCACGATGCCGCTCGTCACGCTGCGCGAAGTATCGCTCACCTTCGGCGGACCGCCGGTGCTCGACCACGTCGAGCTCAGGCTCGAGCCTGGCGAGAAGGTCTGCCTGATCGGCCGGAACGGATCGGGGAAGACCAGTCTGCTGCGAGCGATCGCGGGCAAGCTCGAGGTCGACGGCGGCGAAGTGGAGCGCGCGCCGGGGCTCAGGATCGGGCTCTTGCCGCAGGAGGTGCCCGAGGATCTCGCCGGACCGGTCTACGACGTCGTGGCGGGCGGGATCGGCACGGCGGGCGATCTCCTGGCCGCGTTCCACGACGCGAGCGCGCGGCTTGCGGCCGGTGCGGACGCAGCGCGGCTCGCTCGCCTCGAATCCCTCCAGCGCGCGCTCGACACGGAGGGCGGCTGGTCGCTCCACCGCGAGGTCGAGCGGACCATCCAGCGCCTGGACCTCGATCCGGAGGCGGACGCGGCGAGCCTGTCGGCCGGGCTGAAGCGGCGCGTGCTGCTGGCGCGGGCGCTGGTCCGCAACCCGGATCTGCTGCTGCTCGACGAGCCGACCAACCACCTCGACATCGAGGCCATCGCCTGGCTGGAGCAGTTCCTCGCCGGCTTCCCGGGGGCGCTCCTCTTCGTCACGCATGACCGCGTCTTCCTCGAGGCGCTCGCCACGCGCATCCTCGACCTCGACCGCGGCCGGCTCACGAGCTGGCCCGGGAGCTACGAGGTCTACCGCGAGAAGAAGGCAGCGTGGCTCGACGAGGAAGCCCAGCACGCAGCCGCATTCGACCGGAAGCTCGCGGAGGAGGAGGTCTGGATCCGGCAGGGCGTGAAGGAGCGGCGCACGCGGAACGAGGGCCGCGTCCGGCGGCTGCTCGAGATGCGCCGCGAGCGGCGGGCCCGGCGGGAGCGGCTCGGCAAGGTGCAGCTCGTGGCGGAGGAGGCCGAGCGATCGGGCCGGCTGGTGATCAAGGCCGAGGGGATCTCATTCGCCTGGCGCGACCGGCCGATCGCGCGCGATTTCTCGACGGCGGTGATGCGCGGCGACCGGATCGGCATCGTCGGCCCGAACGGGTCGGGCAAGACCACGCTGCTCCGGCTGCTCCTCGGCGAGCTCGAGCCCGACGCGGGCACGGTCCGCCACGGCACGCGCCTCGAGATCGCCTACTTCGATCAGCTCCACGCGCAGCTCGACGAGTCGCGCTCGGTAGCCGACAACGTCGCCGACGGCAGGAGCACGATCACGCGCGGCGGCGGGCGCCTGCACGTGCTTGGCTACCTGAAGCAGTTCCTGTTCACGCCGGAGCGGGCCCGCGGCGCGGTTACGAGCCTGTCCGGCGGCGAGCGCAATCGCCTGCTGCTGGCCCGGCTCTTCGCGCGTCCCTCGAACGTGCTGGTGCTGGATGAGCCCACGAACGACCTCGACCTCGAGACCCTCGAGCTCCTCGAAGAGCTGCTGCTCGACTACCCCGGCACCGTGCTCCTGGTGAGTCACGACCGCGCGCTGCTGAACCGCGTGGTGACTGCGAGCTTCGTGCTCGAGGGCAACGGGCGCGTGCGGGAGTATTCCGGCGGCTACGACGACTGGATCCGGGAGCGCGCGCCGGCAGAGGCCGAGCGCCCGAGGGCGGCGCCTCCCGCCGCACCGCTGCAGCCGGCGGCGCCGCGCCCGCGGCGGCTGAGCTATCGCGAGAAGCAGGAGCTCGCGGCGCTGCCGGAGCGGATCGAGGCGCTCGAGGCGAAGATCGCGGCGCTGCACGGCCGCCTGGCGGACCCCGCCTTGTACCGGCGGCCGGCGGCCGAGATCGCCGGAGCGCACGCCGAGCTGCAGGCGCTCGAGACCGAGCACGCCGCCGCCTACCGCCGCTGGGAGGAGCTCGAGGCGCTCGCGTGATCCGCGGGCGCGATTCGCCCGCGCCACCTGAGCGCGCGCCTTTCGCGCGCGACACCCGCACCCGCACGCGCACGCTTCACCGAAATCGGGGGTCAGACCCCGG
>JAFGQW010000358.1 GCA_016935485.1 Planctomycetota bacterium
AGAGCCGAGCCGCCGTCGCCCTGCGGGCTATGGCGAGCCAGGGACGGCTCTTCTACTATGGGCGACACGGCCCCAGACGAAGTCTCCTCCTCGCCATATCCGGCGCCGCGCAGCGCGAAGGGGGTCGAGGCGCATCAACCATCGACCATTAACCATTCCCCATCAACCCTTCCCCCCCACCCCCCGCACGGCGGTCACGATCCGGCGCACGACCTCCTCGACGCTCAGCGCCGTCGAATCGATCACCTGCGCGCCGGGCGCCACCTTGAGCGGGGCGGTCGCGCGTGTGCTGTCGCGCCGGTCCCGGCTCTGCAGCGACTCGAGCACCCGGCCCACCTCCGCCTGTTCCCGGCGCGCGAGCAGATCGCCGTGCCGCCGTTTCGCGCGCTCCTCGGCGGAGGCATCGAGATAGAATTTGAACAGCGCGTCGGGGAACACGACCGACCCGATATCGCGCCCTTCCATGACGATCGGGCCGAACCGCGCCGTCTCGCGCAGGCGCGCGGTGACGAACGCGCGCACCTCCGGAATCGCGGACACGGGGCTGACCCGCTCGCGCACGGCCGGCGCGCGCAGGTCGGCGCCCGGCCGCACGCCGTCGATCTCGAACTCGACGGCGCCCTCGTGAAGGAAGAGCGCCATGTTCAGCCCGCGCAGCACCTGCAGGATGCGGGCGGAGTCGTCGGCCGGCACGCCTTCGCGCAGGAGCTTCCAGGTCACCCCGCGGTAGAAGGAGCCGGAATCCACATAGAGCCAGCCGAGCTCGGCCGCGACGCGTCTGGAGACGGTGGACTTGCCGGAAGCCGACGGCCCGTCAACTGCGATCACACCATTCAATTCGCGCTCCGATCCGTTCGGCATCCGCCCAGAAGCCCGGGTACGAGGTGGCGACGCAGGCGACATCCCGCACGCACACGCTCTTTCCCGAAGCCAGCGCCAGGACGGACATGGCCATGGCCACGCGGTGATCGCCGTGACTGTCCGCCGCGCACGGCGCGAGTGCGGCCGGGCCGGCGATCGCCATGCCGTCCTCGAATTCCTCGACCGCCGCGCCGGCCGCGCGCAGGTTCGCCGCCATCGTCGCGATCCGGTCCGATTCCTTCACGCGCAGTTCGCGCGCGTCGCGGATCACCGTCCGCCCCTCGGCGAACGCGCCGGCAACGGCAATGAGCGGGATCTCGTCGATCAGGTTCGGGATCTCGGCCCCGCCGACCTCCGTCGCGCGCAGGCCCGCGCCGCGCACGGTCACCGTTCCGCAGGGCTCGGGCGAGTCCGGCGCCTCATCGGCCGCCGCCTCGATCTGCGCGCCCATCCGCCGCAGCACGGCGAGCAGCGCCGTGCGCCGCGGGTTCAACCCGACCCCTTCGACGCGCAGCGAAGCGCCGGGACAGCATGCCGCCGCCGTCAGCCAGAATGCCGCGGACGAGAAGTCGCCCGGCACCCGCCAGTCGCGCGCCGGCAGGCGCAGGCCGGCCCCGCCGCCGGCGCCCTCGATCTCGATGCGCAACCCGTCCACGTTCACGCGCGCACCCATCGCGCGCAGCAGCCGCTCGGTGTGATCGCGCGTCGGCTGCGGCTCCACCACGCGCGTGCGGCCGTCCGCGAACAGGCCGGCCAGCAGTACGCAGGATTTCACCTGCGCCGACGCCACCGGCAGCGCATAGTCAATCCCGCGCAAGCCGCCGCCGGTGACGCGGATCGGCGCGCGGCCGCCCTCGCCCAACAGCGCCACCTGCGCACCCATCCGCTCGAGCGGTTCCCGGATCCGGCTCATCGGGCGCGAACGCAGCGACGCGTCGCCCGTCAGCTCCGCCGTGAACGGCTGCCCGGCCAGCAACCCGCACAGCAGCCGCATGCCCGTGCCCGAGTTGCCGAGATCGAGCGGCGCGGCCGGCGCGCGGAACCGCCCGCCGACGCCGCCGACGGTGATGGCGGCGTCCGTGACCGCGACACCCGCGCCGAGCTGCGCCAGCGCGTTCAGCGTGCACAGGCAGTCCTCGCTGCGCAGGAACCCCGCGATCGACCCCTCGCCCGCCGCCAGCGCCGAGAGCATGGCCACCCGATGCGAGATGCTCTTGTCGCCCGGCACCCGCAGCTCACCACCCGCCGCCAGAACGCCTTGCACGGTAACGCTGTCGCCGCTGTTCATCGGATCCGCTCCGCGGGTATGCCCGCCACCTCCAGCAGTTCGGTCAGTTCGTCGGCGCTGCCGGGAAAGACGATCTGGTGATGGCTCACCAGATGGTGGGACAACGCCCGGGACGAATAGTCCAGGTCCAGGACAGCCAGGACGCGGCCGTGATACAGGCCGGTGTCGCGCGTCTCGGAGACCGTCCCTTCAAACACGCTCATGGCGTCCACGTGCGTGTTGAACCGCGCCAGGCTGTAACGGCCCGGCGCCAGCGTGGCGTCCACCATCACGCCCATGTTCTGGTGCGCCAGGTCCATCTTCCGCACCAGCCGCCAGGAGGCCGCCAGCGAAGGCGGCACCGCACCCACATACGCGCAATGGCACAGCACCACCTGGTTCTCCGCCAACTGCGAGGCCGCCACCTGCAGATGATTGCCCCAGGCGGGATGAATGGCCTGCGGATATACATTCGTCATGAAACACGGCCGTTCCGTCAGATACTGCACCACGAATGACGAGAAGGCCGATATCCAGTCCCCTTCCCCTCCGAACCCGACGCACTCCTCGCCGAGCAGCGCGGCGGCCAGGCACGGGGTCACCAGGAACTCGCCGTCCATCAGCTTGGCCGAGACCCCTTTGTCCAGGCACTTCACCGTCACCGCCAGATTGTCCGGCAGCCGCTTCAGAAACCAATAGAGCCGCACCGCCTCCTTCACCTCGTCGCGGCTGATCGCGCGCGAGGCGGCCGGCAGCAGCCGGTCGGTCACCTCTTCCACCTCATCCGAATGGATGCGCCGGTAATCGAGCAGCTTCTCGACCGGCAAGCCCTCCAGCGCCACGCCGAACGGCGCCAGGCCCGCCTTCGCGACCGGCTCGTCCCACGTGAAGGACGCCGCCCGCTCGAACGCCGTCACGCGCTTCTCGCGCATGTACCGCTTCAGCACCGCGGCCAGCGCATACTTGCGCAGGAAACTCATGTCGTCCGCCGCCAGGACCCGCACGCCGCACCGGCGCAGAAAGTCCTGCCGCTCGTACTGCCACGTGTGAAAGACGCCTTCCGGCGTGAAGAAGAACCCGCAGATGACCGGATTGCCGCGCTCGACAAGCTGCGCGCGCAACGGCTCGTCGGGAAACGCGTACAGGAATACCAGCTCGTCGTCCTCGATGCCCTCCAGGCTCGTGCCCGGATGCTCGACGACGTCGAAATTGTAGAAGTACTTCAACCGGGTGCGCGACTTGCTCAGCGTCGACGCTCTCCGGCCCGCGCCCTCGTCGCGCCCGAGCGCGTGAATCGTGCCCACCTGGAACCGCTTCTCCGCCATCCGGCCCTCCATTCCAACCGTCTATCAAGCCGGATATCGCGGGCCCTGTCAAGCGCGCGCTCGCGCGGAAGCCGAGCCAAGCGCGATTCTCATCTTCTCGTCGACCCGCACGCGCAGCCGCTTCGGCGCCAGCACCCGGCAATCCGGCTGCCACGACAGGATCCAGCGCACCAGTTCCTTCCAGCCGGCCGTCTCGAAGCTAAGCTCAAGGCTGCCGTCGCGTTTGTCGACAATCCGCTGAGTCGGGTGCCACACGCGCGCGCGAATGTACGCCGCCACGTTCCTCGAAAAGTGCAGCCGCACCCGGAACGGCTGATCGCCCCGCACAATCCCGAACGACTGCCGGATGTGCGCGTTCACGTCGAAAGCCGGCGGCACCGCGAAGAAAGCGTTCGTGCCCCGCACACGTCGAATCCGCGAGACCGCAAACGTCGCCACCTGCCCCTGGCTCGCCACAGTCCCGAGACGGAGTTTCTGAGCCCATCGAAGGGCGCTTGCGCCCCGGGACGACGGCGGCTAGCCTGCCCCGGCCGCGCGGCGCTCCACAGCGAAGCCCAAGCGGCGGACCTTCGAGAGACGGCGCGGCCGCAGGACGCGCCCGTGCCGAAGCCACAACCTCGAATCATGCACCCTGCGACACAACGGCCAAATGCCAATCGCCCCCCAAACCCAAGCTCCTCGACCTGCTCCGCCGCGAGCTGCGCGTGC
>JAFGQW010000359.1 GCA_016935485.1 Planctomycetota bacterium
CGCCCCCACGCGCACGCCGACGCCCCCACGCGCACGCCGACGCCCCCACGCGCACGCCGACGCCCCCACGCGCACGCCGATGCCCCCACGTTCACGCCGACGTCCCCGCGCGCTGCCCCCGGAGGATCCTGCGGGTCAAGGCGTTCGGCTTCTACTGCACGTGCACGGGGTCGAGGTTGGAGAGCTGGAAACCGATCAGAGCCTGCATCGGAATCGAGATCTTCGGGAAACTCGCCGCGAAGGTGTAGCGGATCGTGATCGTCCCGCCGAGCGGCACCTGTCCCACGGGAAGGACGGCCATGCCGGCGGGATTGAGGTAGAGCCAGCCGCTCAGTCCCGGGATCGACGCCGGCACCGTCAGCACGTCGTGGCTGAATCCCCACCACGCGTAGGCTCCGGGTTTGCCGACGAAATTCACGTCGATCGTTCCGGTGGGCGTCGCGGTTCCGACATGGTACAGGTGCGGGAAGAACTCGTCGGCGCCGATGTCCACCGTGCCCTCCGCGATGCGCGGGTCACCCTCGAAGTCGATCGCCGGCAGCGAAGGGGCGCTGTTCAGGCCGGCGTTGATGCAGGGCGACATCGCGCGGAGATGGTAGTCAGTGCTACTGACGAAGCAAGGATTCTGGTCGATGTTCCCCCTGCCGGAATAGCCGCCCTGGACGCAGCAGTGCTCGGCGGACGCGGAGAAGATCTGTGGGTACAGTTTCGCGGAATTGGCCCACACGATCGCGTTGCGGAGCGTGCAGGATCCGTCGATCCCACCCCCGGTTTCTTCGGCGAAGTTCCGCACGACCACGCAGTTCACGAGATGGGCGAAGCCTTGCACGCCACCGCCGTCCGTGGCGGAGTTGTCCGCGATGACCGTGTTGACGATCTCCGCAGAACCCCGGCTGAAGACGCCGCCTCCGAGTCCGCCGAAACGCGCCACACCGTTGTTCGTGATGAGACAATCGACGATCAACGGTTGACCGCTGTCGCAGCGGATTCCCCCGCCCTCGTCGTACGCACTGTTGCGGTTTCCGACGATCCGGCACCCCTGAATGGTGGGTGAACTTCCTTTGATGAGGATGCCGCTGGCCCCGGACTGCGTGATGGTGAAGCCGGCGAGTGTCGCCTGGCGCAGCTCGTTCGTTGCGAAGGTGACCACCGGTACCTGCTGTAGCTGGCCATCCAGAACCGCGCTGTACGGCAAACCGCCGCACACGACCTGGATCGCCTTGCCCTTGAAGTCGATCGGCTCCCGGTACGTGCCGGAAGCGACCAGCACGGTGTCGCTCGTCTGCGCTGCGTCGATCGCGGCCTGGATGGTCTTGTACTCCGCGGGCACGTTCAGGGTCTTCTGCGCCGGCGCGGCAGAGAGGAGGACAAGCGTGAGCCAGAGCGCGACGCCGATCGAAACCCGAGTTCTCATGGTGTGCCTCCCTTCCCGAAGCCGGGTCCCCTCCCGCTCGAGCGCTCCAGTATGCCATCGTCGCGCCCGATCTGCATCGGTGGAGGTTATGGTGGTCGGTCGATCCGGCCCGTTTTCGCACCGCAATGGGGGCGGCAAGTGCTTGTGCGCCGGAGCGTTACGAATACCGTGGAGCTTCTCCGGGGGCGGCGTGGCTGGCGGTTGCGCCGCCGCGGGCTTCGACAAGCTCTCCAGGCACGTCCCTCGTCTCTCGAGGGAGACCGTGGCGGCTCTTGGCTGCCTGTGGCGGACGCAAGGCACGAGTGGCAAAGGAGGATTCAAGGACTCGGCCGCAGCACCAGCCGCAACCCGCGGGTCGTGATCAGGAACGTGGGAGCGCTGACGAATCGGGAAGCGACGCGGAAGTTCCGTGGGTCCGTTACGCCCCAGCCGCCGCCGCGGAGAACGTAACTGTCCGAGCCCGGCCGATGCTCGCTCTTCGTCCACTCGTACCGCGAACCACCCACGTCCAGAAGTCCGAATGGCGACTCGTCCCGCGGTTCATAACCGCCGGGCATCCGGTACAGTCGCCCCTTCTTCCGATGGACTCCGACCGTCAGCGAATGGTCAAACCGGTTGCCCCACGGAAAGAACCGCCCGTCCACTCCGCGGGCCGCCTTCTCCCACTCCTCCTCGGTCGGCAACTCCCAGCGCCACTTCTTGCCCGCCGCCTCCGCCGTCTGGTTGCGCCACTGCAAGTACGCCTGGATGTCGTTCCAGTCCACCCCCATCACGGGTGTTTCCATCCCTCCGTAGACCGGCACGAGCCGCTCACCGTCTTGCTGCACCAGGACGCCCGTCGTTTCGCGCGGCACGAACCGGGCCGCCTCCCCCTTCTCCAGCTCGATCTGCCGGCGCAGCCGCGGGTCGTTCAGGAACTCGAAGTACTCCTCGCTGGTCACCTCCTTGCGGGCAATGAAGAACCCCGGAAGCTCCTTCTCTTCCCGTGGATTCGCCTCGTACGCGTCCGCGTCCCCGCCGTAGAGGAACGTCCCCGGCGGCACATACACGAAACCCTCCGGCGTCGTGCTTGCCGGGAGGAGCTCGATCCTGGCGGTAGCCTCGCCCTCGCGCGGCACCACCACCGGAAACCGCTGATCCTCGAACCCGTCTTGCCGGACGAGCACCAGGTACGAGCCCGGGTCGGCCTCAAGCGGCTTGCCGGCGCCGATCCGGTTTGCGGGGGAGAAGATCAGTGGATACGCCGTGACGTCGACCGCAAGCCCCGAGCGCTTTCCTTCCGGGATCCGCAGTCGCACCGGTTCCCCAGCCCGCAGGCATAGCAGCGTCATCTCGACGGGCAGCGCGCGACAAACCAGCTCGACGGGCGGGGCGCAGGCGACCGATTTCCGCTCCTGCTGGATCTCCTCGGTGACACCCACCAGCCGCATCCGGTCCGTTCCTTCCTTCGGCGGCTCCGCGTTGTCCCAGTCCCACGCGCTCTCCACCACCTCGCCGTTGATCGACGCGATCCGGGTGAGCGGCTTCACTCCGGCCTTGGCGAGCGGACTGTCCGGCGCCACCCCCGTCACGAACACCCCGTCCCCGCACGGCTGGCTGTTCAGCCGGATCACGAGGTCGCCCGGGGTGAGCCCCGCGCCGGCCGCCAGCGAGTCCTTCGCCACCGCCGTGATGACCAGGCAGAGGTCGCCCGGACAGAAGTCCTCTTCCGTCAGCCACGCACTCGGCCGGCGGCGGCCGATCCCCGTCGTCGGCACCGGCACCAGCCGCGGCACCACCGGCGGCTCTCGGCGCACCGTCTCGTACGACTCGTAGCGAAAGAGGTAAACTGCCGCGTCCGCCGGCGTGACCGTCACCGTCAATGTTCCGCGACCGAGGAGTTCCTTCGTGTGCCGTCCGGCGTCGTCGTAGTCGCGCACCGCCTCGGCCTGCCGCGCCGCTCCTTCGAGATCGCCCGCTGCGAGCCGCTCCCGGAACCGGCCCATGAAGTACTCCGCAAACGCCGCCCGGGTCTTGGGGCTCGGCCTGCCCTCGAGGTACGGCGCCTCCAGCCGGAAGGCGCGCTCGAGCGCCTCCCGCCCTTCGGCGAGCAGCCGCTCGAGCCGCACCTCTTCGTTCGCGAGTTCCTCCTCCGCGTGGGCGAACGCCGCCCGCTCGGCCGTCGGCGCGTATGCGTTCAGGCACGCCTGACGGAGCTGCGCCACCTGTGCACACCGCGGCGCAATGGTCTTGAATCCCGCGGCATACTCGCCACTCTTCCGCCCCGCCTCTTCCCGCGCCTGCGTCGCCTCGTCGAAGGCCGTCTGCTTCTTTGCGGCGGCCTCGGCTTGACGCTGGGTGTCCTCGGCCGCCTGCCTGGCCTCCTTGATCTCCGCCTCCAGACGGGTGGCCTCTACCGAACCGCTGTCTCGCTCCAGCGCTCGGGCCGTAGCCGTCATGGCCCCCGCATAATCCGCCGCGGCGAGCTTCGCTCGTGCATGCTGGAGATGCTGTCCCACCGCTCGCTCCCGCGCGATCCTCATGCCGAGCAGCAGCCCCGCTCCCGCGAGCACCAGCACGACTGCCGCCGCCACCGCCACCGCCCAGCCCGGGTTGCGCCGCGCCCACTTCCGCCCCTTCGTGAGCGGCCCCGCCGGCCGCGCTCGGATCGGCTCGCCCTTGAGGTACCGCTCCAGATCGTCCCCGAGCTCCCCCGCCGTCGCGTAGCGCCGGTCCCGATCCTTGTCCATCGCCTTCGTGGTGATCGTCGCCAGGTCCTTCGGGACCCACGGCGCAATCTTCCGGAGCGCCGGCGGCTCCTTCTGCTGCACCGCATGCAGCAGCGCCCCCTCGTCCGCCTCATACCCCGCAAACGGCCGCCTGAGCGCCAGCGCCTCGTACAGCACCGCCCCCAGGCCATACACGTCCACCCGCCCGTCCGGCCCGCGCTTCCCCACCGGCAGCAGTGCCTCCGGCGCCGCATACTGCAGCGTCCCCACGAACCGCCGCGTAAACGTCCGCGAGCGCGCGTCCACCGCCCGCGCTAGCCCGAAGTCCGTCAGCAGCACCCTCCCCCCTTCGTCCAGCATCAGGTTCCCCGGTTTCACGTCCCGGTGCACCACCCCGTGCTCGTGGCACGCCTGGAGCGCGCGGGCTGCGTCGCGCCCGATCGCCGCCACGCGCTCCGCGTGCGGCTTCTTCGCGTCGGTCTCCGGCCGCTCCCCGCCGCTCGA
>JAFGQW010000067.1 GCA_016935485.1 Planctomycetota bacterium
CGGTCACGATCGATCCGGGCAAGACCACGCTGATGGGCATCCGCGTCGAGAATCTCCGCAACCGCGCGCTGGAGGCCGGAATCGGGGCCACCGTGACCTTCGACGTCACGCTGCCGAGCTACGCCGCCGACCCCACGCTCCGCGGCCAGCCGGGCAAGCTGATCCTGGTCCTCGAGGAACTCAAGCGCCTCGTGCTCCCGGCAGCGGACGACGAGTTTGCCCGCCAGCTCGACTTCGACGATCTGGCGGAGCTTCGCGCCCGAATCCGCGCCGCCGTCGAGGAGCGCAAGCGCGCGGAGGCCGACCGCGCCGTGGAGGAACAGATCCTCGCGAAGATCCTCGCCGACACGCCATTTGCCGTGCCCGACGGCCTGGTGGCCGGCGAGACCGAGCGCATCCTCGCGCGGCGGCGTATCGAGGCGGAGTTCGCGGGCAAGTCGCCCGAGGAAATCGACGAGCTGCTCGCCCGCACCGCCGACCGCCAGCGGACCGAGGTCGACCGGGTGCTCAAGCAGGGATTCCTGCTGGACGCCATCGCCCGCAAGGAGAAGATCTTCGTCACCGAGGACGAGCTCGACCGCCACTTCGAGGCGATCGCCGCCCGCGACGGTCGCGATGTGAAGGAGGTCCGACGCCACTACGAGGAGCAGGACGCGCTGGCGGACGTGCGCTACCATCTTCGGGAGGCGAAGATCCGCGCGTTCCTGCGGGAGAAGGCGCAGATCGCGTGAGGCGCCCGGCCGCGCGCCGCGGCCCGGCCCCGCTCAAGGCCGGGCCTCGGTGCGGCCGACGTATCGTTGCGCCCGGGCGGCGCGCCCACTACACTTCACGGTGACGCGCGCCCCGCGGCGCCGCCCGTGGACGTCGACCGTTGTCGTTTTGGAGAGGCCCGCCAGAGCATGCATGAGCGCAACCCGGATCTTGTCCGCGCCGCCGAGTTCCACCTCGCCCCCCCCACCCGGGCCGACTACATCCCGATGCCGTTCGTCATCGAGCGGACGGGCCGGGGCGACCGGCAGTACGACATCTACAGCCGGCTGCTGGAGGATCGGATCATCTTCATCGGCAGCGTGCTGACCGACACGCTCGCCAACGTCGTGATCGCCCAGCTCCTCTTCCTCCAGAAGGAGCACAAGAGCCAGGACATCAACATCTACATCAACTCCCCCGGCGGTTCCGTCACGGCGGGGCTGGCGATCTACGACACCATGCAGTTCGTCCACCCCGAAGTGGCGACCTACTGCATCGGCCAGGCCTCGAGCATGGGCGCCTTGCTGCTCGCGGCCGGCACGAAGGGCAAGCGCTTCGCGCTCCCCCACTCGCGCATCATGATCCACCAGCCGTGGGGCGGCGCGCAGGGAACGGCCCTGGACATCCGCATCCAGGCGGAGGAGATCCTCCGCTTGAAGAAGAACCTCAACCGCATCCTGTCGCGCCACTCCGGCCTGACCGAAGCGGAGATCGAGCGCCACACCGACCGCGACTACTTCATGAGCGCCGAGGAGGCGAGCAAGCTTGGGCTCGTGGACGAGGTCGTCGAGAGCCTGAAGGAACCGCGCTGAGAGAGTGCCCGCCATGAGCCGGAGCAAGTCGACCACCGAGCGCTGCAGCTTCTGCGAGAAAGCCCGCCCCATGGTGGAGTGCCTGATCGCCGGGCCGCCCTCGATCTACATCTGCAACGAGTGCGTGGAGCTGTGCAACTCCATCCTGGCCGAGGAGCTCAAGACCTCGCCCCGCGCGCGCGCCGGCCACCGCCGCACGCCGGCGCCCGTCAAGCGCGAGAACCTGCCCCGGCCCGCCGAGATCAAGGCCCGGCTGGACGAGTACGTCGTGGGCCAGGAGCGCGTCAAGAAGGCGCTGGCGGTCGCGGTCTACAACCACTACAAGCGGCTGATCCACGGCGCCCACGACAGCGATCTCGAGCTCGAGAAATCCAACTGCCTCCTGGTCGGGCCCACGGGTTGCGGCAAGACGCTGCTCGCCCGCACGCTGGCCCAGATCCTCGACGTGCCCTTCGCTATCGGCGACGCCACCACGCTCACCGAGGCGGGCTACGTGGGCGAGGACGTCGAGAATCTGCTGCTGAAGCTCATCCAGGCGGCCGACGGCGACATCCCGCGCGCCGAGCAGGGGATCCTTTTCATCGACGAGATCGACAAGATCGGCAAGACCTCGCGCAACGTGTCCATCACCCGCGACGTGAGCGGCGAGGGCGTGCAGCAGGCGCTCTTGAAGATGCTCGAGGGCACCCTCGCCAACGTGCCGCCGCAGGGCGGCCGCAAGCACCCCGAACAGCAGTACCTCCAGGTCGATACCAGCCACATCCTGTTTCTCTGCGGCGGCACCTTCTCAGGCATCGAGGACATCGTCAAGCGGCGCCTGGGCGGCAACGTGATCGGCTTCTCGAAGAACGGACCGCGCGGGAACGACAAGGTCCGCACCCGGCGCGAGCTGCTCGCCGCGATCGAACCCGACGATCTGCTCGAGTTCGGCATGATCCCCGAGTTCGTCGGTCGGCTGCCCGTGGTCTGCGCGCTGGAGCCGCTCGGCGAGGAGGAGCTCATCCGCATCCTGCTCGAGCCGCGCAACGCGCTCGTGCGCCAGTACCAGAAGTTCTTCGAGATGGAAGGCACCCAGCTCGAGTTCACGCGGGAAGCGCTGGAGCAGATCGCCAGGATGGCCCTGAAGAAGGACACCGGCGCGCGCGCGTTGCGCACGGTGATCGAGGATTTCATGACCGATCTCCTCTACGAGCTACCCGGGCGCGTCGGGCTCAAGCGGTTCGAGGTCACCCCGGAGGTGGTCCGCCACGAACGGGGCCTCGACCCTTGCGGACTGCCGGCCGTCGAGGAGAATTCGCGCAGCCGCCCGATCCGCAAGTCCAAGCCGCCGCGCAAGGAAAGCGCCTGACGGAGCGGCGCCGGGCCTCGCGGCGGTCCCGAGCCCCCGTTGCGAGGCCCCCCCCCCGCGGCCGGCGAGGAGGCGAGCGGCCGCGGGGTCCGATCGCAGGCCTCCTGCGCGCGAGTTTCGCCCGCGGCCCGCGGGCGATCAGCCGTGCGCGACGGGTGCGCCGGTCATTCCGGGCGCTCGTCCGGGAGGCTGCCCAGCACGACCTCCTTGCTGAGCACACCCGACGCGTCCCGGCGCACCTTCACCTGGATGCGTTTCCCGGCCCAGGCCTTGCCGACGGCCTCCTTCAGGCTCTCGAACCCGGAGATCGCCTGGCCGTCCACCTCGAGCAGGATGTCGCCCGCCGCCAGGCCGGCGCTCGCGGCCGGACTGCCGGGCGTGACCGTCTCGATTTCCACGCCGAGCGGCTCGCCGCTCGGGCGCTCGCGGTCGGCGAAGTCCGGTGCGGCGCGCACGCCGCACCAGGCCGGCTTCCGGGGCGCTGGCTCGGGCTTCGGCAGCGGCGCGGGTTTCGGCTCGGGCACCGGTGCGGGTCTCGGCTCGACCGTCTTCCCGGCCGGGGCCGCCGGCTCCTCGGCCGGCGGCGTGCCCAGCGCGACCGTGATGAAGCGCTGATCGCCGTCGCACGCCAGCAGCAGCGTCACCCTCGCTCCGGGTCCCAGCCGGCAGAGCTCCTCCCGGAGCGAGTCCCGGCTGCGAACCGGCTTCCCGTCGAGCTTGAGCAGCGCATCGCCGGCCTTCACTCCGGCCTTCGCCGCCGGCCCTTCCGGGTGAAGGCTCTGGACCAGCACGCCGCCTTCCTCGAAACCGGCGATCTTGCGGGCCACCGGGTCGAGCTCGGCCAGGAAGACTCCGAGCCAGCCTGGCGTCGCTTGCGCCGGCGTTGCGGGTTCGGCCCGCTCCGCGGGTTTGGCCGGCTTCGCGGGCTTTGCAGGCTTGGCCGGCTTGGCGGGCTTCACGGGCCGGCGGGGTGCCGGTATCGCCTCGACCTCCGGCCTGCCGAGCATCACCTGCACGGCCTGCTGCTCGCCGCCGCGCGCCATCAGCAAGGTGGCCCGCCGCCCCGCACCGATCCGCGCGAGCTCTACCCGCAACATCTCCACGTCCTTGACCGGCTTGCCGTTGATCTTCAGCAGGACGTCATCGGCCTTGAGGCCGGCGCGGGCGGCCGGGCTGGCCTCCTGGACCTCCACGACCTGGACCCCTCCCTCCTCGATCCCCGCCGCCGTGCGGGCCTCGGGACTCAGGTCGGTGACCACGACGCCAAGCCGTCCCGGCACCTTCGGCGCCTCGGCGCGCGGCGCGGACCGCGGGGCTCGCTCCCCCGGAGCCTCGCGAAGAAGCGCCGCGAACTGCCGGTCGAGCGCGCGCTTCATGTCCTGCCGGAGCGTGCGCCGCACCCGCTCGAACTCGCGGTCCAGACGGTGATCGAACTCCTCCAGCAGGCTCGCCTTGATCTTCTCGATGTCCTCGGCCGCCGGCTGCGCGGTGGTTCCGGACACCGCCGTCAGCAGCCCGAAAAGGCTCATCAGCAGAACGACCGTACGCATGGCATGCTCCCTCTGTTTCTCGGGTACGCAGGAGACCAGTTTCTTACGTGCCGCCCGCGCGGTTCGCTAACACTTCGTCCAGCAAACTCCCTGTCGTCTGCGGCCGCCGCAGGACCCAAGCCCCGGTCGGCCGCGCACCCCCGGTTTCCCCGTTCCCGGCGCGCTCCGGGCCGCGGCACGCCCGGCATCGACCGCCGGCCCCGGCCGCCGCCGAACCGGTCGTCCGACTCGCAAACCCTGGGCCGACGGCCTCCCCCCCCCGAGCTTGGCAACGCCGCTGGCCTCCCATCACCCTACCGGTTCGTCCGCCTTTTGCAATTCCACGACTTCCGCCTATACTTTGCCGCCGCTCGGTCCCGTGCTCCCTGCTTCTGGCCCCGCAGCGGCATCTCGGCCCCTCGGCCGTTCCGGACGGAGGCACGATGAACGCACCTCAAGGCGCCGCGAGATCGGAGCTTCTCCATGCGCTCCGGTCAGAAAACTGGTCCATCGACTCGTTCTCGAAAGACCTCCAGGGCCCCCTCGCCCAGGTCACCTCCCGGCGCGAGCTCGCTCGTCAGCTCCACGCGCTCCGGGTCGCCGGCACGGATCCGGATCCGTTCTTGTGCGGCGCGGCGTCCTTCGTTCTTGGCCGCTTTGAGGATGCGGCCCGCGAGCTTCGCCGGGCCGGCGGTACCGAGTCCGCCACCTACCTCCGAGCCCTCGCCCTGGTGCGCCTCGATCGGGGCCAGGAAGCGTTGCCCTTGCTGGATCAGGCCCTGAAGACCTGGCCGGGTCGCAAGGAGCTCGCGATGGCCGAGATCGAGGCGCTCGCCCAGATCAGCGACCTCGACACGCTGGAGGATCGGCTGTCCCGGTTCGAGCAGGACCATCCGGACGACCCCGACGCCGCCTACCTCCGTGGTTACGCCGCCGAACGGGCCGGCGCGAACGATCGCGCCATCGAGATCTACCGCTCCGTGCTCGAGCGCGCGCCGACGCACGCGCGCGCGCGCTTCCGGCTGGGCTTCGCCCTGGATCTGCGCGGCGACGACGACGAGGCGATCGAGATCTACGAGTGCCTCCGGGATTCCCAGCCCACCGACCCCAACGCCATCTGCAACCTGGGCGTGCTCTACGAGGACCGCGGCGAGTACGAGCAGGCCATCCAGTGCTTCCAGTGGGTGCTCGCCGCCGACCCCTACAGCCCCCGGGCCGAGCTCTATCTCAAGGACGCCCGAGCGTCCTTGAACATGTACTTCGACGAGGAGCAGGAGCGGCTCGAGGACAAGTTCAACCAGATCCTGCGCACCCCGATCACCGATTTCGAGCTCAGCGTCCGCAGCCGCAACTGCCTCGCGAAGATGCAGATCGAGAGCCTCGGCGATCTCGTGCAGAAGACCGAATCCGAACTCCTGTCCTACAAGAACTTCGGGGAGACCTCGCTGGCGGAGATCAAGGATATCCTGAGCTCCAAGGGCCTTCACCTCGGCATGTCGCTCGGGGCCGACGAGGACTCGCGCCTGGTCCGGGAGAAGGCCATCTCCATCATGTTCGGACTGCAGAAGAAGGCCCCGCCGGCCGGCAGCCTGGCCGCCACCTCCCCGGCGGCCGAGAACCTCCCGGAGGGCGATCCGGAGATCTATCGCAAACCGGTCGGCGACATCGCCTTCTCGATGCGCATCCGGCGCGCGCTGGCGAGCTTGAACATCAACACACTCGGCGAGCTCACGCACCACACCGAGGACGAGTTCCTTGCCATCAAGAACTTCGGTCAGACCAGCATGGAGGAACTCAAGCGCGTGGCGGCCGAGTTCGGCATCGCGCTGCGTCAGGCCTGAATGCCCGGCCCCGGGCGCCGGGCGGTTTCCTGAAGGCCCGCGTGGCTACGCACGGCGAGAGGAAGCCGTGAAGCCGATTCTCGACAACGGGTTACAGGACGATCGACGCACCTGCCCGGTGTGCGGCACGGATGCGACAGAACCGGCACCGATCTCGAATTTTCGTCACCCGCTGTGCCGGCGGCACCGCAGCGCAAGCTGACCGCTGAGAGCGGATCGCTGTGGGCCGCGGGCAGAGCCCGCGCCATGTATGAAGCTTTCACCGGCGAGCTCGTCCGCCGCGGCCCCACCGAGGTGATCCTCGATGTGCAGGGCGTGGCCTACCGGTTCGCCGTTCCCCTGAGCACGTCCGAGCGCCTGCCCTCCTCCGGCCGGGTGCGCCTGCTGGCCCACCTCGTCGTGCGCGACGATCGGCTCGATCTGGTCGGCTTCGCCAGCGAGCCCGAGCGCGCGCTCTTCCGGCACCTGATCGCGGTGAGCGGCATCGGCCCGGCCAGCGCGCTCCACGTGCTCAGCCGATCCACCGTGGGCGAGTTCGTGCGCGCCGTGCGCGAGGAGGACCGCTCCTACCTCCACGGCATCCGCGGGATCGGCAAGAAGACCGCCGATCGGATCCTGCTCGAGCTCGCCGAGCCGCTGCGCAAGTGGGACGTCGAGGTGGGCGGGGAAACGGGGCGCCCGCAGCCCGCCTCGCCCCGCCAGCAGGAGGCGGTCGCCGCCCTGGCCACGCTCGGGGTCGCGACCGCGGCGGCGCGCAAGGCCGTGGACAGAGCGACCCGCGACGTCGGATCCGACGCCCGGCTCGAGGACCTCGTCCGGGCCGCTCTCGCCGCACTCTGAACCACCCGCCGGTTCAGCGCCCGAGCGCCAGCAGCAGCACCGACAGATCGGCCGGGGTCACGCCGGGCACACGCGAGGCCTGCCCGAAATGGCGTGGGCGCACCGCCGCCAGTACATCGCGCCCCTCGCTGGAGAGATGCGGAATCGCCGCGTAGTCGAGGTCCTCGGGGATCCGCACCGCCTCCAGCCGCCGCAGGCGGTCCGCCTCGGCTCGCTCCCGCTCGATGTAACCGGCATACTTGAGCTCGATCTCCACCTGCTCGGCCACGGCCCGGTCCCGCACCTTGTCGCCCAGCTCAGGGTCGTTGGCAGCCAGCGCTGCGAGTGTCACCTCCGGCCGGCAGAGCCACTTGGCCAAGGTGGTGCCGCGGCGGCGCCGGCCACGCAGATAGTCGAGTGCCGCCGCCACCGCCCGGCGTTTGTCCTCGACGGCCGCATGGCGCGCGTCGTCCACGAGACCGAGACGACGGGCGTGGTGCGTGAGCCGGAGATCGGCGTTGTCGTGCCGGAGCTCGAGCCGGAACTCGGCCCGGGACGTGAACATGCGGTAGGGCTCGTCGGTACCGCGCGTCACCAGGTCGTCGATCATCACCCCGATGAGCGCTTCGTCCCGCCGCAGCACGAACTCCCCGGCACCACGGGCGCACAGCACGGCGTTGATTCCGGCCACGAGCCCCTGGCCGCCCGCTTCCTCGTAACCCGACGTGCCGTTGACCTGGCCGGCGGAGAAGAGCCCACGCACGGCCCGGCTCTCGAGGTTCGACCGGAGCTGGCGCGGGTTGAGGTAGTCGTACTCGACGGCGTACCCGAAGCGGACGATCTCGGCCCGTTCCAGCCCACGCACGCTGCGGACCATCGCCACCTGATCCTCGCGCGCCATCGACGTGCTCAGGCCGTTCAGGTAGATCTCCTCCCCGTCCCGCCCCTCCGGCTCGAGGAAGACCTGGTGGTCCTTGCGCTCCGGAAACCGGACGTGCTTGATCTCGATGCTCGGACAGTAGCGCGGCCCGCTGGAGGTGACCCGCCCGTTGAAGAGCGCCGAGCGCGGCAGCGCGCGCGCCACGATCTGCATCGTCGCCTCGCTGGTCTTCGTCAGCCAGCACGGCACCTGCGCACGCTCGATCCGCGCCGTCGCGAAGCTGAAGGGACAGGGCTCGGGATCGCCGTGCTGCACGTCCAGCGCGCCGAGGTCGAGGCTGCGCCGGAGCAGCCGCGGCGGCGTGCCGGTCTTCAGCCGCCCGAGCTCCAGCCCCAGCGCGCGCAGCGCGCCGCTCAGATCCCGGGTCGGCGCCTCGCCGCTGCGTCCACCCTCCCAGGAGATCGACCCGGTGTGCAGCCATCCGTTCATGAACGTCCCGGTGGTCAGCACCGCGGTGCGGCACCGGAACACCGTGCCGGCCCGGGAGCGAACGCCCCGCACCCTGCCGCCCTCGACCACGAGACCGCCGACGTGGTCCTCGAGAACGTGGAGATCGCGCTGGCGCAGACAGACGTTGCGCATGTACCGGCTGTACTCGTCCTTGTCAGCCTGCGCGCGGGGCGCCCACACGGCCCGGCCCTTGGCGCGGTTGAGCATCCGGAACTGGATGCCGGTGGCATCGATCGCGCGGCCCATCTCGCCCCCGAGGGCGTCGATCTCGCGCACGAGCTGTCCCTTGGCGAGCCCCCCGATGGCGGGATTGCACGGCATCTTGGCGATCGTGTTCAGGCTGAGCGTGACGAGCAGCGTCCGGCCGCCCATCCGGGCCGCAGCGAGCGCCGCTTCCACCCCGGCGTGGCCGCCCCCCACCACCACCACGTCGAAAGCGTCGTCTGTCATGCGGAAGTGCCTGCCGTCAAGCGCCCTGCCACCGGGTTCACGCGCCGTAAAGATTTCCCCCTCGAGGGTCGATAGTCGAGCATGGCGGGCCGCCGCCGCGGCGCGCCGCCTGCAAGCGATTTCCGGCACCGCAGGCCCGGCCTGCAGCCGCCCCGGGGCGGCGACGGGATGAATATGGCGCACAACCGGTTCGAAGTCATCCGGAACCTCGGCTCGGGCGCCGAGGCGCGCGTCGTGCTCGCCCGGGACCGGGCCCGCGGCGGCCAGCTCGTCGCCCTGAAGGACCTCGCCAGGGCTTCCCGCGAGGAGATCGCCCGCCTTCAGCGGGAGTGCCGTCTGCTGGCCGACCTCGCCCACCCGAACCTGGCCCGTCTGCTCGACCACGGCGGCGACGCCGCGAGCGGCGCGTACCTCGTTTACGAGTTCGTGCCCGGCGTCTCGATCGAAGAGACGGACGCGGCGCCACCGGAGCGAATCGTCGACCTCGTGGCCCAGGCGCTCCGCGCGCTCGCCTTCCTGCACGCCAAGGGCATCGTCCACGGCGACATCTCGCCCGCGAACCTGCGCGTCACGCCCGAGCGCCGGCTGAAGCTCATCGACTTCGGCCTGACCGCGGCGCTCGGATCCCGCCAGCCGGGCGGCGGCACTCCTCCGTACCTCGCCCCGGAGCGGCGCCAGGAGGGTCCGGTCACCGCGGCCGCCGACCTGTTCGCGCTCGGCGCTACGCTCTACCGCGTGCTGGCCGGAAGTGCTCCGTTCCCGATCGCCGAGGGCGGTGCGATCGAGTACGCGCGGATCCAGCCCCTCGCAGGACTCCGGCCGGACCTCCCGCAGGGGTTCTCCGGATGGGTCCATCGCCTGCTCGAGCTCTCGCCCGAGGACCGGCCGCCCTCGGCCCGCCAGGCCCTTGTGGAGCTCGCCGCCGCCACCGGGCGCGAGCTTCCGCTGGAGATTCCGGAGACGCGCCGGGCCTACCTCGAGAGCGTCGCGTTCGTCGGGCACGGTCCCGAGCGCGAGCGCCTGCTCCGCGTCCTGTCCGGACGGCCCGGTGCACCGCGGCGCGAGGCGCCGAACGTCGCGCTGGTCCAGGGCGAGCGAGGTCTCGGCAAGAGCCGCTTGTTGCAGGAGCTCGGCCGCGCGGTGCGCCTGCGGGGCGGGCGCGTGTTGCACGCCGCCGGTTACGGCGGAGCCAACCCGCCCTACGCCGCCGTGCACGAGCTTCTCGATCGCCTCGAGATGCTGGGCGGGCCCGACGAGGACGCCTCCATCGCGGCGGCCCGCCAGGCCATCCTCGAACTCGGCGGCCGCGAATCCGACGCGGCCGCAACGACCGCCGCCGTCGGGCGCATTCACGAGCAGCTCACCCACACGCTGGTGCAGGCAGCGACGGGTCGTCCGCTGCTGGTGCTGCTCGACGACCTGCACTGCATCGACCCCGCAAGCCTCGAGTTCCTCGCGTACCTGATCCGCAACCTGGCGCTCCGGCGAAACGACGCCCACCGCACGGCCCCGCGGCTTGCGGTGGTCGGCGCGCTCGAACCGCCGGTCGCGTCTTCTTCGGATCCATCGCTGGCGGCGCTGCTCCGGGAAGCGGCCGATGCCGGGGCAGAGGCGATCTCGCTCCGCCCGCTCGACCGCGAGACCACCGGTCAGCTCCTCGCTGCGCTGCTCGGTGGACACCGACCGGAACCCGATCAGATCGCGTGGCTCCACCAGCGCTGCTGCGGCAACCCGCTCTTCCTGCGGGAGCTCTGCGCCTCGCTCGAGCACCGGCTCGGCGCCATGGCCGAGGAACCCGGGCTCTCCCTGGAGATCGAGGCCACCGACGACACGGCCGTCCCGGCCACCTACGCCGAGCTGATCCGAACGCACCTCGACGCCGTGCAGGGCGAGGCGCGCGAGCTGCTTTCGGCGCTCAGCGTCTTCCAGACGCCCGTCCGCCTCGAGGTAGCCGCCGCCATGCTGGACCGCACGCCGGGCGAACTCGAAGCGGTGCTCGGCGATTCCGCCGCCGTCCACCTGCTGGGCGCCCCGCGCGAACCGTCCGCACCACTCGGCTTTCGCGATGAGGTGACGCGGCGGGTCGTGGCCGGAGCGCTGTCGGAGCCCGAGCGCCTGGCGTGGCACGGGCGGGCAGGAGAGGCGCTGCTCGCCCATGCCTCGGCCCGGCCCGACGAGGACCTGCCCGAGCTCGCCCATCACTTCCTGGCCGCGGATCCTCGCGGGCGCGGCTGGCCGCTCGCCGAACGCGCCGCGGCCTGGCTCGAAAGCCGGCACGCGTACCCGGCGGCCATCGCACTCCGCAAGCAGGCCGTGGAGACCGCGCCTCCGGGCAGCGCCGATCGCGCCCGGCTGTGTGCCGCACTGGCGGCGGACTACCTGGCGACGGGGCAGGGACTGGCGGCCATCGAGGTGCTCGGAGTCGCCGTCCAGGAGTTCGCGGAAGACCGACCGCACCTCTGGGCCGAGCTCGGCCGCGCGCATGCCGCCGGCGGGGACCACCGGCGTGCCATCGAGTGCTACCGGCAGAGCCTCCGGCGGTCGCGCGGCGCCGTGGCGGCCGAACGCATGGGCGTGCTGCTCCGGCGGGCGGAAGCGGCCGCCGCACTCGGCCGCTACACCGCCTCTCTCCGCCTCGGGCGCTTCAGTCTCCGCGCCGCGCCCGCGGCCGACCCGGAGAGCCAGCGCCGGCGCGCCGAGCTCCACCGCAGCCTCAGTCACCTCCACTTCCAGCGGGGCGAGTTCGCCGAGTCTAGACACCACGCGGCGCGCTGGCTCCCCCTCGTCCAGGGCTCGCCGCTGGAGGAGGCCGCAGCCCTGAACCAGCTCGGCAACGTCGAGCTCCAGATCGGCCGACCCGAATCCGCACGCCCGTTCTACGAGCAGGCACTCGCGCACCGCGAGCAGTGCGGCGACCTGCAGGGAATGGCGGCGACGCTCAACAACCTGGGCATCCTCGCGCGCCGCCTGAGCCGCCACGACGACGCTGCCGAGCTCCTGCGCCGCGCCGTCCGGATCCAGGCCAAGCTCGGGGACCGCTCCGGCCAGGCCACCACGCTCACGAACCTCGCCAACCTCTACTGCGCCGACGGCAAGGTAGACCGCGCCGTCGAGGCCTACCAGCAATGCCTGGCGCTGGCGGTGCGGATGTCCAACCGCCAGGCGGTGGCCATGATCCACGCCAACCTCGGCGCAATTGCCGCGATGCGCGGGGAGTACGGGCAGGCCATGGACAGCTACGTCGCCGCACTCCGCCTCCGCCGCGAGCTCCGCACGCCGGGCCGGATGGACGAGACCCTGATCAGCATCGCCGCGCTGCTGATCGATCTCGGCGACCTCGCGCGCGCCCGGCGGATCCTCCGGCGCCTCGCGCGGCGCACCGGTACCGCCGGGTCGATCGTCACCGTGGAAGCCGACTTCGAGCGCGCGCGGATCGCGGCGCTCGAGCGGCGGCGCGCCCAGGCGCGGCGCGCCTTCGAGCGCGTCGCCGCCGCAGCGCAGCCCCTCGAGCAGCGCGCGCTCGAGGCTGACGCGCTCCTCGCCCTGGCCGAGCAGGCCCTCGCCGGCGGCGACCTCGGCAAGACGCGCACCGCGCTGGAGCGCGCGGCCGGACCGCTCCGCGAGACGCCGCCGCACGACGCGCTCCACGTGCGCTTCGAGCTCACCCGCATCGAGCTCGAGAGTGCGGCGCGCGCCACCGCTCCGGCGGCGCTCTCCCCCGCCCTCCAGCGCCTCCTCGACGACGTGCTCGCGCGCGGCGCGCAGGCACTCGCCCTCGACGTCCGCCTGGCGCTGGCCCGGATACGCCTTGAGCTCGAGGATCCGGCCGGCGCGCTCGAGATCTACCAGCAGGCCGCGGACGCGATCGAGCGCATCGCGGGCGGCATCAGCTCGGCGCGGCTCGCCTCCGCCTTTCTCACCTCGCCCCGGGTGCGGCGCATCGCCGCCGCCGCCGCGGCGCTCCGCCACCGGCTCTACCTCAAGTCCCCCGACCCGACGGTGCGGGGCCAGGCGGAGCTTTGCCACCTCAAGAGCGACCTCTACGATGCGCAGCAGTGCCTCCAGTTCACCCG
This sequence comes from Planctomycetota bacterium, assembly GCA_016935485.1. Lineage (GTDB taxonomy): Bacteria > Planctomycetota > JAFGQW01 > JAFGQW01 > JAFGQW01 > JAFGQW01. The sequence continues at coordinate 13,013 of JAFGQW010000067.1, forward strand.
CTCGCGCTTCGACAAGCAGAACGCCGGGCTCAAGCGCATCCTCGAGATCGCCCACCACCTGAGCGCCGCGCTCCGCACGGAGGGGCTGTTCGCGCTGATCCTCGACAGCATCCTGGAGCTTGCCGACGCCGAGCGCGGCTTCGTGCTGATCGTGGACGAGGACGCTCCCGGCCGGCCTGAGGTCCGGGCCGCCCGCGACCGGAACCGAAACGACATTCCTAGGCCCGAGCGCGAGGTCAGCTTCTCCGTCGTGTCGCGCGCGCTCGCCGAGCGCACCCCGATCTTGATCCGCGACGCCGCCGGCGACGACATCGTCGACCACACGCAGAGCATTCTCCGGCTGGATCTGCGCAGCATCCTGTGCGTGCCGCTGCTGTCCGGCGCCCGGGCCATGGGCGCCCTCTACGTCGAGAACCGCAGCCGCGCCGACCGCTTCGCCGCCGACGATCTCGAGCTGCTCGAGATCTTCGCGCACCAGGCGGCGGTGGCGCTCACCAATGCCGGGCTGTTCCGGGACCTCGAGCGCTCCCTGGCCGAGCTCAAGGACGCCCAGGAACGGCTGCTGCGCCAGGAGCGGCTCCGCCTGCTCGGCGAACTGGCGTCCGGCGTGCTGCACGATATCAAGAACCTGCTCACCCCGATCCTCGGCCACGCCCAGATGCTCCTCCTGGATCCCGCCAGCCGCCGTTTCGCCGAGGGCCTCAACACGATCGAGCGGCTGGCCCTGGATTGCCGCGACGTCATCCAGCGGTTCAGCAACTTCTCGCGCGGCAAGGACACCCCGCTCCAGCTCGCCCCGCTCGCCGTGCGCCCGTTCATCGACGAGGTGGCCTCGTTGACGCGCCCGCGCTGGAGCGCTGCAGCGAGCGAACGCGGCGGAACGATCCGCCTCGTGAACGAGGTTGCGGGCGGCGTGGAGATCCCCGCCAACGCGGCCGAGCTCCGCGAAGTCCTCATCAACCTGATCTACAATGCCGCCGACGCCATGCCCGACGGCGGCGAGATCCGGATCGGCGCGACCACCGACGCGCACACCGCCACGCTCACCGTGGCCGACACCGGGACCGGCATGACCGAGGAAGTCCAGAAACGGATGTTCGAGCCCTTCTTCACCACCAAGAAGCACAAGGGCATGGGCGTCGGGATGAGCGTCACCGATCTGATCGTCCAGCAGCACGGCGGCCGGATCGAGGTGGATTCCACGCCCGGCAAGGGCACACGCATCTCGCTGATCCTGCCGCGCGCGACCGTGCCGGAACCCGCCGCCGCCGCGCGCGCGCTGCCCGCCCCGCTCGGGACGGTGCTCGTCGTCGAAGACGACGCGGACGTGCGCCGATTCGTGAGCGATGCGTTGCGCGCAGGCGGATACGCGGTTCACGCGGCCCCGTCGGCGACGGCGGCGCTCGAGCTGCTCGATCGGATCGACCCGCCGCCCGAGCTGCTGCTCACCGATCTCCGGATGCCGGGCCCCTCCGGACTCGAGCTCGTGACCGAGGTCAGGCGCCGCCGGCCCGATCTCCCCACGGCGATCATGACGTCCTGGCCTCTCCAGGTGTCCGAGGCCGACCCGAACGTCGACGCCGTCCTCGCGAAACCGGTGACCCTCGCCGACCTCACCTCGGTTGTGGAGCGGCTGGTCCGCGGGGGCCTTGCCGCGGGCGCCACCCGCCCGCGCCACCTGAGCGCGCGCCGCCCGCGCGCGACACCCGCACGCGCACCCTAACGCAGGACC
>JAFGQW010000360.1 GCA_016935485.1 Planctomycetota bacterium
AACGGCGACGGCGCGGTGCCGCGCTGCGTGGCGGCGTGCCCGTCGGGCGCGCTGCTGTTTGTGGACGAGCGGGCCGAGGGCGCGCCGGAGACCCTCGGGGGCCGCACCACGGGAGCGCATCCTTTCAAGCGAAGGTGAGCCATGAACATCGGGTTACTGCTGCTGGTCTTCCTGGCCGCCGCGCTCGGCACGCAGGCCCTCGGCCTGGCGCTGCGCTGGGTGGACCGGAAGGTCACGGCCAGGGTCCAGTACCGCGTGGGGCCCCCCTTCTTCCAGCCGGTCTTCGATGTCTTGAAGCTCATGGGCAAGGAGAATCTGATGCCGGCGACCGCGGTCGGCACGGGGTTCCTACTCGCCCCCGTGGTCGCGCTCGCTTCGACCGGGGTGGCCGCCGCGATCCTCTGGGCGGCGGTCTTCCAGCCCACGGCCACGTTCCTCGGAGACCTGATCGTCGTGGTCTACCTGCTGACGATTCCCGCGACGATGACCATCCTCGGGGGCGCCGCCAGCGGCAATCCCCACGCCGCGGTCGGCGCCAGCCGCGAGATGAAGCTGCTGCTCGGCTACGAGCTGCCGCTGGTGCTCGCGATCCTGGTGGCGGTCGCGCACAACGGCTGGACGCTCAAGCTCGGCGATCTCGCCACTTTCCAGCAGATGCACGGCTCGACCGTGCTCAGCTTCTCGGGGCTGCTCGCGTTTCTCGTGGCCATCCTGTGCATGCACGCCAAGCTCGGCCAGGTGCCCTTCGACGTGGCCGAGGCGGAGTGCGAGATCATGTCGGGGGTCTATGTGGAGTACTCCGGACCATCGCTGGCGTGCTGGCATCTGACCCGGGCGATGCTGCTGGCGCTGCTGCCGCTGCTGCTGATCGTGGTCTTCTGGGGCGGGCTCGACACGTCGGTCTGGTGGGACTGGCCGGCGTTTCTCGCCAAGTACGTGCTGCTGGTGGCGCTGGTGACCGTGCTGCGCAACACCAACCCGCGGCTGAGGATCGACCAGACCGTCAAGTTCTTCTGGTTCGTGCTGACCCCGGTGGCCATCGTCGCGGCGGCGCTCGCGGCGATCGGCGTCTCGGAGAACCTCTCATGGCTCTGACGACCAAGGCGTGGACGAAGTGGGCGCTCACCCGATCGCTCTGGGTCTACCACGTCAACGCGGGCGCCTGCAACAACTGCGACATCGAGGTGCTCGACCTGCTGACCCCGCGCTACGACATCGAGCGCTTCGGCATGCTGCTCGTCGGCTCGCCGCGGCACGCCGACGTGCTGGCCGTGACCGGCGTGTGCACCCGCCAGACGGCGCCGCGCGTGCAGGAGGTCTACCTCCAGACCCCCCGGCCCCGCGTGGTGCTCGCCATCGGCTCGTGCGCCTGCGGGCAGGGCATCTTCACCGAGGCCTACCACATGGCGCGGCCGGTGGACGAGACGCTGAGAGCGGTGGACCCGGACGCAACCATCCTCTACGTGCCGGGCTGTCCGCCCAAGCCCGAGGCGATGATCGCGGCGGTCGTCAAGGCCATCGAGTACCTGAAATCGGCGTGAGGAGAGTGTGCGATGACGGTCGCTGAGACCGAGACACGGGTGCCGCTCGAGGGCTTCGTCGGCGAGGTGCTGAAAGAGCTGGGCGACGCGGTGATCGAGGTGGAGTGCTGCGGGGCGCGGCGGGGCTGGGCCCGGATCGATCCCGAGCGCACCGTGGAGGTCGCCGAGACGATGCTGGCCATGGCGGGGGCGCGGCTCGCGACCGCCACCGCCCTCGACGTGCGCGACGGCATCGACGTTCTCTACCACTGGGCGATCGAGCCGCAGGGCGTGGTCGTGACCCTCAAGGTGCTCGCCGAGCGGCCGGCGCTCGCCGTCGACTCGATCGCGGGCGCGGTGCCGGCCGCCAATTGGATCGAGCGCGAGATGCACGATCTCCTGGGGGCGAACTTCCGCGGCCACCCCGACATGCGCCGCCTGATCCTGGACGACAGCTGGCCCGAGGGCGTCTACCCGCTCCGCAAGGACTTCGATCAGGTCCGGGACCGGCCGCCGCTGCCGCCGGACCAGACCCCGCCGGACGTCGGGCGCCGAGAGAGGAACGCGCGATGAGCCGCCGCACGGTCGTCAACATCGGCCCCTTCCACCCGCTCCAGGAGGAGGCCGAGTTCTTCCAGCTCTATGTCGACGGCGAGACCGTCGTCGACGTGGACGTCCGGATCTCCTTCAACCACCGCGGCATCGAGAAGCTCGACGAGTCCAAGACCTTCGACCAGGTCCCCTTCGTCGTGGAGCGGGTCTGCGGCATCTGCTCCGCCAGCCACCCGCTCGCCTACATCCAGGCCGTCGAGGAGATCGCCCACGTCGAGGTGCCCGAGCGCGCGCTCTACCTCCGGACCATCGTCAACGAGCTCGAGCGGATCCACTCCCATCTGCTCTGGGTCGGGCTCGCCGGCCACTTCCTCGGCTACAACACCGTGTTCATGTGGGTCTGGAAGTACCGCGAGCCGGTGATGGACATCCTGGAGATCGCCACCGGCAGCCGTGTGAACTACGCCAACTGCAAGGTCGGGGGCGTGCGCCGCGACATGACGCGCGAGCAGCTCGACCGGATCGCGCAGGTCTCCGACGAGCTGCTGGGGCCGCTCGACATGCTGACCCGGGCGGTGCTCGACGACCCGATCCTGCATGCCCGGTTGAAGAAGGTCGGCGTGCTCACGCCCCAGGCCGCCAAGGCCTACGGCGCCACCGGGCCGACGGCGCGCGGCAGCGGCGTGCCGATCGACGTGCGGCGCGACGATCCCTACGCGGCCTACGATCGGTTGGCGTGGGAGGTGATCACGGCGCCGGACGGCGATGTCTTCTCCAAGACGGTCGTGCGACTGCGCGAGTGCTTCGAGGCCGTCAGGATCATCAAGCAGTGCGTCCGCGACATCCCGGGCGGCGCGATCGATGCGCACGTCGCGGCGATCCCGCCCGGCGAGGGCGTGGGCCACGTGGAGGCGCCGCGCGGCGAGACCTTCCACTACGTCCGCAGCGACGGCTCCAACCGCCCGGTGCGCCACAAGGTGCGCGCGCCGAGCTTCAATAACATCCCGACCTTCAAGGCTTCCTGCATCGGCCAGCAGATTCCCGACGTGGCCATCACGCTGGCGAGCGTCGATCCCTGCTACTCCTGCACCGAGCGGATGTGCCGGGTGGTGGACGCCGAGTCTTTGCGGCCGCGCTACACCTGGTCCGACCTGGTCCGGCTCTCCCAGCAGAAGACCGCCGAGCTGAGAAAGAAGTGGTGAGGGCGCCATGAACGAGATCCTCGCGTTCCTGTTCCAGCCGCTCCTCCTCCCGGCCACCCTTGCGCTTCTCGGCGGGGCGGTCGCCTTCGGGATCGCGCGCTGGTGGCCCGTCGCCTGCCGCGTGCTCGCGCTCGGGGTCACCGCGGCAGCGCTCGCGGCCGCCATCCGGATCGCGGCCGCGCACGACCCGGCGGCGCCGACCACGGTCGGGTGGACGTGGATGGAGGGGCTCGCCTTTCATCTGTCGCTCGAGGTGGAACTCCAGGCGACGACGCTCGGACTGCTGGTCGCCGTGGGCGCGGCGGCGTTCGCGCTGCTGATCGCGGTGTACAGCTTCGTGTCCCAGGCCGGGAGCCGCTGGGAGGGCCGCTTTCACGCCTACCTTCTCTGGACACTGGGCGGCGCCGTCGTGGTGGGGCTCGCGGCCAACCTGTTCGTGCTGCTGGTGGGCTGGGAGATCGTCACGGTGATGCTCTTCCTGCTGCTCAACCAGGGGCGCGGCGACGCGCAGGCCGGCGCCGCCAAGGCCTTCGGCATGCTGGGTTTTGCCGACGCCTGCCTGCTGCTCGCGGTGGCGTTGCTGGCGGCGCTCCCCGGCGGCTCGGCCAACTGGTCGCTGGCGCTCGCGCGCGCCCCGATCGATGTCGAGGCCGCCGGCGCCGCGGGGTACGCGGCCTACGCGCTGATCCTCGTCGCGGCGCTCGCCAAGGCCGGCGCGATCCCGGTCCACACCTGGATCCCGAGCGCGGCGCGCGCGGCGCCGACCGCCGTGATGGCGTATCTCCCGGCCGCGCTCGACAAGCTGCTCGGCATCTATCTCCTGGCGCTGGTGACCCTCAGGATCTTCACGCCGAGCTGGACGCTCCAGGTGGTGATGATGGCGATCGGCGCGGTGACCATTCTCGCCGCGGTGGTGATGGCCATGATGCAGCACAATCTGAAGCGGCTGCTCTCGTTTCATGCGGTGAGCCAGGTCGGCTACATGGTGCTCGGCATCGGCACGGGAACGCTCATCGGTGTGGTGGGCGGGCTCTTCCACATGGTCAACCATGCCATCTACAAGTGCAACCTCTTCCTCATGAGCGGTACCGTTCACCGGGCCACCGGCACCGACGACGTGGCGGAGATGGGGGGGCTCGCGCGCGCGCTGCCGGTCACATTTGTCTGCGGGCTGGTGTCGGCCGCCGCGATCTCCGGCGTGCCGCCGTTCAACGGGTTCGTGAGCAAGTGGCTCGTCTACCAGGGCACGCTCGAGCTCGGCCGGATGGACCCGAGCCACCCGGGGCTTGCGATCGCGCTGCTGGTGGTGGCGGTGTTCGGCAGCGCGCTCACGCTGGCGAGCTTCGTCAAGGTCCTCTACGCTGCGTTCCTCTCCCCGGCGCCGAAGGACCGGCCGCGCCCCGCGGCGCGCCCGCGCGAGAACTTCTTCCTCGCCGCGCCCATGGTCGTGCTCGCGGTCGCCTGCGTGGTGCTCGGGCTCTTCCCGAATGTGCTGCTCGGCCCGGTGCTGGTGCCCTCGGTGCCTGCGGCTGTGGTCGTCGGCGAGCCGCTGGTGGCCACGACGGAGGCGGTCACCACCGGGGCGCTCGGCATCTGGAGCGCCGGGCCAGCCACGGTGCTGATTCTGGTCGGGGTGCTGGGCGGTCTGGCGTTCCTCTGGGTCTCAAGCCGCGCGCGGAGCGTGCGGGTCGTGCGGCCGTTTCTCGCCGGCGAGGTGCCCTCGCCCACCGATGACCGATTCCGCGTGCCGAGCACGCACTTCTACGAGACCATCCGCCAGCTCCCGCTGCTCGGGGGCTGGGTCTGGCACGGCGAGCGCCAGGCCATGGACCTCTACCACTGGTCCGCCCGCCACGGCCACACGTTCGTGGAAATGCTGCGGAGCTGGCACACGGGGCTGTTGAGCCTGTACGTCGCCTGGTGCCTGCTGGGGCTCACCGTCACGCTGGTGTACCTGCTCATCCATGTGGGGAGCTGAACCATGGGTATCGAGCTCTTGGTCGTGGCGCTGCTCGTGTTCATGCTGATCGCGGCGCTCGTCGCGGTGGAGACGAGCGATCTGTTGAGCGCGGTGATCTCCATCGGGGCGGCCGGCTTCGCGCTGAGCGCGATCGACCTCCTGGTCGGGGCGCCGGATCTCGCCATCACGCAGCTCGTCTTCGAGGTGATCGCCCTGGTGCTGCTGCTCTGCGTGGTGCTGACCCGGCGCGACACGTCGGTCACGCAGCCGCGCGATGCGCTCCGCACCGGGGTGGCGCTGCTGGCGTGCGGCGTGGTGCTGGTGATCGTGTTCTTTGCGGTGGGCGGCACCGACGGCCGGGGAGCGCTGCCGCCGTTCGGCGATCCGGTGCTGAACCATGGCCCCGGGGCGGTGGTGTCGCCCGGGGTCAGCGCGGAGTACCTCGCCCGCGGCGCGCGGGAGACCGGGGCGGCCAATGCGGTGATGGCCGTGCTGCTCGACTACCGGGCCTACGACACGCTCGGCGAGGCCACCATCATCTTCGTCTCGATCCTCGGGGCCTATGCCATCCTGCGGCGGGTCGGCCGGCGCGCGGCGGCGAGGAAGGAGGAGGCGGCGCCATGAAGCACGCGGGCATGACCTCGATCGTGCAGAACACGACCCGGCTGGTAGCCGGGTTCATCGCGGTCTTTGCGGTGTACATCGCGCTGACCGGGCACTTGAGCCCGGGCGGGGGCTTTGCCGGCGGCGTGATCCTGGCGGCGGCCGCGGCGCTGGTGCTGCTCGCCTTCGGTGGCCGCCGCACCCAGGCGGTGCTCTCCGAGGGCACCTGCCACGTCGTGGACGCCGCCGGGGCGCTCGGCTTCGTGGCGATCGCGCTCGGCGGGCTGGGCGCCGGCGTGTTCTTCGCGAACTTCCTCCCCCTCGGCGAGCTGCACCGGTTTGCCTCCGGCGGGACCATCGCGCTCGCCAACCTCGCGATCCTCGTCAAGGTCGGGGCGGGGCTGGTCGGCGTGCTCCTGGCGCTGGCGGTGTACGGGACGGCGCGTTACGTGGCGGCGGAACGGGCGCGCGGCGAGTCCCCGGACCCCTTCCTGGAGATCTGAGCATGGGCATCACCATCTATGTGCTGACGTTTGCGCTGCTGCTGATCGGCATCTACGCGGTGGTGGCCAAGAAGAACGTCGTGAAGATCATCGTGGGCGTGCTCGTGATCGACTACGCCGTGAACCTCTTCCTGGTGCTGGTGGGCTACCGCACGGGCGGCGGCGCGCCGATCCTCGCCGAGGGCCAGCCGGTCACGGAGTTCGCCCGGACCGCGGTGGATCCGCTGCCGCAGGCGATGGTGCTTACCAGCATCGTGATCGGCCTTGGCATCACGGCGCTGATGGTGGCGATGGCCATCCGGCTGTGGGAGAACTACCGGACGTTCGACATGAACGAGATCCGGCGGCTGCGGGGGTGAGCGCATGGTCTGGGCCGGATCGAAACCGACGGCGGGCGGGACCCGCGCTCCGGAAATGAGGTGATGTCCGTGAGCCATCTCGTTCCTTTCCTGGCCGTGTTGCCGCTGGGGATGGCGTTTCTGTTCGTGGGCCTCGCGCACGTGAGGGGCGGCCAGCGGGTCGTGCCCGGGCTGGCGGTGCTGACGGTGGCTGCGAACCTGGTGCTGGCCACCGCGCTGATCGGGGTCGAGGTGGGGCCGATCTTCGTCGGCGGCTGGGGTGCCGGCAAGACGCTCGGCATCCAGCTCAACTGCGACGGGCTCGCGAAGTTCATGGCCGTCACCATCAACCTCGTGGCGCTGGTCTCCATCGTGTTCGCGCTCGCCTACATGCGGCGCTTCACCAAGGTGTGGCTGTTTCACGCGCTCTTCCTCCTGATGACCGGCGCCATGAACGGCCTGGTGCTGGCTGGTGATCTCTTCAACATGTTCGTGTTCCTCGAGATCGCGGCCATCGCCTCCTATGCGCTGGTGGGCTTCGGGTGCGAGGCCGAGGAGCTCGAGGCGGCGTTCAAGTACCTGATCCTGGGCACGGTGGGCTCGGCCTTCGTGCTGGTGGGGATCGGCATTCTCTACGCGATGACCGGGCACCTCAACATGGGCATGGTCGCCGCGACGCTCGCCAAGGTGGGCACCACCGGGCCCGCGGTGCTGCTCGCCGCGGCCGCGCTCTTGGGCGGCCTGGCGCTCAAGGCGGCCATGGTGCCGTTTCACGCCTGGCTTCCCGACGCGCACCCGTCCGCGCCGGCGCCGATCTCCGCGATGCTGTCCGGCGTGCTGATCAAGGCGTCGGGCGTCTACGCGCTGGCGCGCGTCGTCTTCAACGTACTCGGCCCGAACGCGCCGTTGGCGACCGTGCTGATGGCGCTCGGCGCCCTGTCCATGGTCATCGGGGTGTTCCTGGCGGTGGGGCAGTGGGACTTCAAGCGGCTCCTGGCCTACCACAGCGTCTCGCAGATGGGCTACGTGGTGCTCGCGCTCGGGGCGGCCGCGGACGTGCTCGCGGTGGGCGGCAACCGCACGGTCGCCGGGCTGTGCCTCTTCGGCGGGCTCTTCCACCTCTTCAACCACGCCGCCTTCAAGAGCCTGCTGTTCCTCTCTTCGGGCGCGCTCGAGCAGCAGGTCGGCACGCGGTGGCTCAAGGAGATGGGCGGGCTGGCGCGGCGGATGCCGGTCACGAGCTTCTGCTGCCGGGTGGGCGCGCTCAGCATTGCGGGCGTGCCGCCCTTCAACGGGTTCTTCTCCAAGCTGATCATCATCGTCGGGCTGGCGATGGCCGGCCATCCGGTGCTGGCGGCACTGGCCGCGCTGGTGGCGCTGATGACGCTGGTGAGCTTCGTCAAGGTGCAGCGCTACGCGCTCGAGGGCGAGCCGGCAGGCGATGGGGCGGCGACGGCCCGCGAGGCGCCCCTCCTGATGGGCGTCGCGATGGCGGTGCTCGCGGTGATCTGCATCGGCGGCGGGCTGGCGATGGTGCCGCTCGGTGCGCACCTGCTCGATCCAGCTCGTGAGGTCCTGCTCGACGGGGCCCAGGCCCTGAAGGAGGTGCTCCCGTGAAGCGCCTGCTCGGTTTCGTGGGAGCCCTGCTCCTGTGGCTCTTGCTGTTCTGGTCGCTCAACATCTGGGTGATCGCCGCGGGCGTGGGAGTGGCGGCGGTGGCGACGGCGCTCCTCGGGTCGATCGCACCCGACGGACTGGAGCGCGTACTGTGTCTCCGGCGGGTGGGCTACTTCCTGCTGTACCTGCCCTACTTCCTGTACTACTGCGTGCGGGCCAACTTCGACGTGATGCTGCGCGTCGTGCATCCGGACGTGCCGATCCGGCCGGGCATCGTGAAGCTCCCGACGACGCTCAAGAGCGAGATGGCCAAGACGTTTCTTGCCAACAGCATCACGCTCACCCCCGGCACGCTGACCCTCGATATCGACGGGCAGGACATGTACGTCCACTGGATCAACATCGACACCGACGACGTGAAGAAGCGCACCGCCGAGATCTGCGGGCGCTTCGAGCCCATGCTCAGGAGGATCTTCGAATGAGTCCCTTCCTCCAGATCGGGTTCGGCGTCCTGACGGTGGCCGCGGCGATGTGTCTCTACCGCATCGCCCGCGGCCCGAGCGCGCCGGACCGGACGGTCGCCATCGACATCCTGGGCACGCTGGTGGTCGGTTTCTGCTGCCTGATGGCGCTGTGGACCCGGCAGGACTACTACATGAACATCGCGATTGCCTGGGCGCTGATCAGCTTCGTGTGCACGCTGGCGATGGCCAAGTTCCTGGAGGGCAGGTCCTACGATGCTTGAGACGATCTGTTACTGGCTGGTCGGGATCGGGCTTGCGTTCGACTTCTTCGGGTGCCTGGGGCTGGTGCGCCTGCCGGACGTGTACAACCGCGCGCAGGCGGCGACCAAGTGCGTCACCCTGGGGACCTGCATGATCCTCTTCGGCGTGGCGCTGGGCGCCTTCGGCGGGGTCAGCGTGGCGATGGGCGTGAAGGCGCTGCTCTGCGCGATGTTCATCCTGCTGACGAGCCCCGTGGGTGCGCACGCCATCTGCCGCGGGGCGTACCTGTCGGGCGTGCCGCTCTGGGAGGGCAGCGCGGAGGACGCCTTCAAGGAGCGGGCCGAGAGAATTCGCGAGGAAGAGATCGAGGAACTCGGCGAGGAATCTGGGGTGCAGCGTGAGAAAGCCCAAGCTTCGTGAACTGAAGGAGGCGGTGCGGGCCGTGCTGAGCGGGCCCTACACCACAAAGTTCCCGGCGGAGCCGCACGTGCCTCCGGAGGGCTTTCGCGGCAAGCCCGAGTTCCAGGAGGACGGCTGCATCGGCTGCGGCGCGTGCGCCGAGGCGTGTCCGGCGGTCGCGCTGCGGGTGGCCGACGGGATGAACGGCGACCGGCCGGTGCGCCGTCTCGAGATCCGCTACGACAAGTGCATCTTCTGCGGCCAGTGCGAGCTCAACTGCACCACCAAGCGCGGGGTCAAGCTCACGCCGGAGTGGGATCTGGCGACGCTGGACCGCGCGAGCCTCTACACCCGGATCGAGCACGAGCTGGTGCTGTGCGAGGCCTGCGGCGTCGCGGTGGGCACGGGCAAGCACCTGAGGTGGGTGGCGGAGCAGATCGGCGCCAAGGCCTACGGCAACCCCACCCTGATCCTCACGGCGGACGGCGGCATGGCGCTGGCGGCGCGCGACGGCGGGCGGCCGGGCGAGCCCACGCTGGCGCGGAGCGACAGTATGCGTGTGCTGTGTCCTTCCTGCCGGCGGACCAACGTGGTGCGCGAGCTCTGGGGGCAGTAGCGTGGCCGCGGCCCCGCGGTCCGGCTGGGTCGGGCGGCTCACGGAGGCGGTGGGGCCCCGGACCGTGATCGTGTGCGTCGGTAACACGCTCGCGGGCGACGACGGGCTCGGCCCCGCCGTGGCGGCCGGCCTCGCGGGCGGCGTGCCCTGGCCGGTGCTCGATGCCGGTGCGGCGCCCGAGAACTTCCTGATGAAGATCGTTGCCCACGAACCGGACATGGTCCTCCTCGTGGACACGCTTGCCGCCGGCGCCGCACCCGGGACGATCCGGCTCGTCGAGCCTGCGGACCTCGCCGGGCCGGGGCCGAGCACGCACGGCCCCGCACCGACGGTCTTCCTCGAGGCGCTCGTGGGCGTGCATCCCTGCCGCGTGGTGGTGCTGGGCGTGGAGCCCGCCTCGCTCGCGACGGGCGCGCCGCTTTCGCCCGCCGTCGCGCGCGCGGCCGAGACGATCGTCGCTGCCTTGCGATCGCTCGCCGGCGAGTGCGGGCCGGGTGGTGCGACGGCGGGTGGTTGAAGCGAGCGGCGGTCCGGCGTACTCTACGGGGAGCAAGCATCCATGTGCCTGACCGACGGTTGCGCCAGCGAGGGAGCTCTCATGGGATCACCGGATCGAGACGCGAAGAACAGCATGGGTCTCTGGCGCCGGATTCTCGGCAGATGCCTGACCCGGGAGGCGGCCGACCGTTCCTGCTGGAGCTACGCTGAGGGCCAGTTGACGGTGAATCTCGAGAGAGTGCCGGAGCTGGCCGGGCGCGGGTCCGGTGTCCGGATCGAAGGGGGCGAGCTTCCCGCCCGTATCCTTCTCGTCCGCGGCGACGACGGCGAGCTGTACGCATTCCGCAATGCGTGCACTCATGCCGGACGTCGCCTCGATCCCGTCCCCGACGCCGGGACGATCCAGTGCTGCAGCGTGGGCAAGTCGACATTCGACTACCGTGGCACCCGCCTGAAGGGCAGCGGCAAGGCGGATGTGACCGCCTATCCCGTGGCGGCAAGCGGGCAGCTGGCCGTGATCGCGCTCGAGCCGGTCCGGCCGGCAGCGAGCGGTTGATGCGGACCCGCCGCCGGCGCGAACCTGCGCCCGATGGCGGAGGCAGCGTGCGTGCGGTGTCGCCTCTTTGCGTCCGGCCGGTCGTGAGGTAAACTGGCTCACGAGAGAGTGGCCCGCGCGGGCCGGCCCGCAGCGGGGCGGCTCGACCGGCATCGACCGTGACGCTGCCTTGCTTGCGGGCTTCGATCCTGCTCGCGGTCCGGCGCAGGATCCTGCGCCGCCGGCGCCTTCGGGTCGTGCCACCGGTTTCTTCGGAAAGGAGTATCGCGATGAGAATCGTAACCGCCGCCGCAGTGCTCTTCCTTGCCGGTCTGGCCGGTGCGCAGACGATGATGCCGATTCCTGTGTTTGGGAGCACGTACTCCTCGGCAAGCCACTCACGCGGCTTCTACTTCCAGGCGCCGATCGACTTCACGATCGTGGGGCTTCGCGTGCCGGACGAGCGGAGCCACGGCCTGCAGAACGTCGCGGTGATCAAGCCGGCCGCCAAGCCTCCCGCCTATCCGACGACGACCACCGGCGGCTACCTGTTCTACAAGGGCGGCGAGCCGAGCAGCACGATCATTCCCTGCAACCTGAGCTTCAAGAAGGGCGAGTTCGTCGGGGTTCTCGGGGCCTGCGGCGACGCCACCATGATGTACAGCTCCTACGGCACGCCGTCGGGACCGTTCCTGAGCCACGTCCTCGGCGTGGCGACGAGCATCTACCGGTTCGGCTCCCAGACCAACCTCGTGGTCGTGCAGGGGCAGGGAGCGTACTACTGCATCGACACCGGCACGGTCTCGCGCGTGGAGGTCTACGTGGCCGCGGCCGGCCTCGTCGGATCGGGCACGGGGGCTCCCGGCACGACGCTCCGTTTCACGCTGACGGCACCGGCCGACGGCGGACTTCCCTACCAGATGGGGAGCTCCTTCGGCAACGGGCCGATCCCGATCGACACGCGCCGCCTGGGGCTTTCGGTCGACTCGCTCCTCGTTCTCAGCGTGGCCGGCGCGCTGCCGGCGGTCTTCCAGAACTACGCCGGGAAGCTCGATGCGCAAGGAGTGGCGCAGGCGGCACTCGCCATTCCAAACCTCCCGGCTCTGAAGGGGCTGCGGATCTATACCGCCTATGTGACGCTGCTGGCGACGGCGCCGTCCGGCGTGGCGAGCATCTCGAACTCGTTCCTCTTCACGATCCAGTAGATCGAGCAGGACTGGCGCAACTGAAAAAACGCCCCTGGGGCGTTTTTCAGTTGCGGGCGGGGCGGCGGGGGGCGGGTCCGCGGCCCGGGCGGCGGCCGTGGTCCGGGTGGCCGTACGGGGCGAGCTGTCCGACCCACGCGTTCAGGTACCACGGATCCCAGCGCTCGCGGTCCCAGTAGTTCAGCCGTGTGCCGGCGCCGTCGTCCTTGTGGGTGCTCGTGGGCGCGGCACTCGGCGTCTCGTTCCGGTTGCGACCGACCTGGGCGGTGGCCGCCGGCGCCGGTTCGGGTGAGGTCTTACCGGCGGTTGCGGCCGCGCCGGCGCGATCGTTCGCCCCGGCCGGCGCGCTCGGCGCCAGCCGGATCGTCCGGCCGCTCCAGCTCGCGGCGAGCAGGACCGGAGCGGCGCGGGTTGCGGTCTCCGCGGGCGCCGTCGCGGCTGCAGGTGCCGGCGCTGCTTCCAGCGCGTGGGTCCGCGCGGCGGATGCGGAGCTGGACGGCGGGTTCGCCGTTCCCGCTGTGGCGCTGGGAACTGCGCTGGCGACCGGGACAGCAGCGCGCGGCGCCTGAACCGCGAAGACGTTGCGGTGCTCCGCGGGCGAGGTGGAGGCGGGGGCGGGGCTCGGCGTGGCGGCCGGGCTCGCGGGGGCGAGGTCGAAGCGGTTCTGGGCGGGGGCAACCGCGGCGAGGGCGGCCACGAGGAGAAACGCGCTTCCGGAAGCGAGCCGGGCGGCGGTCATTCGGGCGGCTTTCATCGGTCTTCCTCCAGCTCGGAGAAGCGTTGGATGCCGCTCCCAAAGCAATCGCCGTGCCCGAGCACACCTCCCTTGCCGCAAGTTTCTGTCGACCGCGCAACTCGTTCTTACGGAGAGAGTTGGCTCCCGACCCCTCGAACCTCCAGATGTCCGGAGCGACTCTCGCTCGGGCGGATGTCTTCGCCGCGGGCCGCCCCGTCCTCCCTCCCGGACGGCTCCCGGACCGGGACGGAGTCCCCGCGACGGTCGGGGAGGCGCCGCGATCCGCGCGCCCGCCGGGCGGCTCACTTCGTCCCGAAGACCTTTCCGTAGCGGAAGTAGACCTCGAGGCAGAGCGTGAGCAGCGCGGTGGAGTAGACCCGACCACCGTCCTCGCCCCAGGGACCGATCGGATCCCAGGAACCCCGGGCGCAGCCGTCCTGGCGCTGGTGGTCGACGAGGGCGTCCTTCATCGACTGATTCCACTCGGTCCACTCGCGGCCGCCGATCTGGAAGAGCGCGAGCGTGCCGGCGTACCAGTAGTAGTGATCGATGGAGCCGTCGGATTCGTTCCAGGTGGGCAGCCGCTCGAGGCAGAGCTTGGTGCCCCGCTGGATCACCTCGGACTTCGTCGGGTCCTCTCCGAGGAGAATGCGCGACAGCATGCCCACCGCCGTGATCGCCTCGCTGCGCGAGCGCGGCCACTTCTGCTCGCGCCCCGGAGCCCGCACGGGACTCACGCCCTTCTGGACATAGCCGACGCGACCCGTGTCCGGATCGGTCATCACGTCGAGCCAGGCCCGGGCGCCCGCGAGCGCTTCCTCGGGCACCTCGAGGCCGCTCAGCTTTGCGCTCTTCAGCACCATCACGACCCATCCGGTCACGCAGGTGTCGTTGTCGCCCGGCGTGACCGTGTAGCGCCACGCGAGCTTGCCCTGTCCGGAGGGGTGCGGGTTCTGCGCCCGGTAGAGAAAGGCGAGCGCGTTTTCGACGGCGGGCCGCAGCAGCGGGCTCCGCGTCATCCCGTAGGCTTCCGCCATCGCGAGCGTGGCGATGGCGTGGTTGTACATGAAGTGGCCCGTCTGCGTGCCGAAACAGCCCTCCGGATCCTGGATCCGCCGGAGGTACTTGAGACCGGCACCCACCGTGGGCCCGTATTCCTCGCTCGCCTGGGTGTGTCCGGCGCCGAGGAAGGCCAGCAGCGCCAGCCCGGTGACGCCCGGATCGTAGAGCGGGTATCCCATCCCGTCGCACGCCTCGCCCTCGCACCGGTTTCCGAAGCCGTCGCAGTCCCAGAATCCCTCGTCCTGGGTCTGGTGCCGAGCCAGCCAGTCCAGTCCGAGCTCGACGGCCTCGCCCGTGCCGACCCCGCCGTACCGGCGCCTGAGCCCCTCCTGGGCGTGGGCGCGGCCGCCGAAGGGCCCGCCGACGATCTGGGGCCCGAGCTGCACCGGGATCCGGGGCGCGGCGGCGAAGTTCGACGCGGTGGCCGAGACGGCCCAGTGCGTGAGCCCGCTCCGGTCGAGGAGCCCCACGGCGTCGATCGCGGTGCCGCTCGCATCCGGCGCGACATGGAGCTTGAGGCGTGCCACAGGCATCGCGGTCGTGACCGGGATCACGAGCACGTCCGGCGGCGCTCCGCCCGGCGCGGCCGGCTGCCAGAGCACGACTTCCTCCTTCTCGCTGGCGGGAGCCGTGATCTTCGCCAGCCCGGCGAGCGAGCCCGCGCCGTGCACGAGGATCGCGATCGGCGCCACGCGCCCGGCGTACTCGAGCTCGAGCCACGCGTCGCCGCCGGAGGCCTCCGGGGTCCAGGCTGTCGGCCAGACCTTCGCCGCCGCGGGGCGCCCTCCGGCGGCGGTGTCCGGTGCCCCGGTCGCCTGCTCCGGGCCGAAGGGGCGCTTCGGCGCGAGCTTGCCCCAGAGGAACCAGTTCGGGTGGACGTAGACCCAGTAGCCGCGCGGCAAGTTCTCATGGCCCGCGTAGGCCGCGGCGGACCACCGTCCGAAGTCGTGAAACGCCCCGTACCGCGCGAGGTCGTCGGGGACCCGGAGGACCGCGAGGAGCTCGGCGTACTTGCCGCCGGCCTTCGCGACCCGGATGTCGGCCTCGAGGTCCTTCGGGTCGGGCGGCTTGACGGCGTCCGGGCGGACCTGGGACAGGGCAAGACCGGCGCACACGATGCACAGGGGGAATGCGAACCACGCGCCTCTCATGGGACCGTCCTCCGGCAAGGGGTTGATCCGGACCGCTTTCGCACGAAAGCGCGCGTCAACGCGGCTGGAGACGGGAGGTTCGAAGAATCTCCGGGAATGCGAGAAGTTCCGCCGGCGCGGGCTCTCAGTAGCGCCGGCGCAGCTGCTCGGCGCAGCGCGTGCAGGGGTCGTAGCCCTTCTGGTCGAGGCTCCGGAGGTCGTAGACCACCCGCATCGGACACTTCGCGTTGCCGCACCGGCCGATCTCGAACGCGCTGCCCGCGGTGCAGATGATCTGCTTGGTGGTGCGCGCGACCAGCCGCTCCCAGCTCGGCTTCTCGCCGGACCGCGCGGAGAGGAACGGCCCGTAGGTCATCACCGCGACCTCCCTGCCGCCCCAGCCGAAGACCGGCCCGCTGCGCCGCCGGGCGTCGGCATGCATGTCAGCCCGCGTGACGCCCACATACATCACGTTCGGCCGGCCGTGCGGCCCGAGCACCGAAGCGAAATGGCGGAGCATGGTGTCCGCGCTCCACCGCGGCCGGTAGTCCGTCTCGAGTCTGGCCTCCAGATCGGCAAGCTCGCGCCAGCGGGCCTGCTGCTCGAGCCAGGTGCGAACCACGAGGAGGAAGACCTCCTCCGCCTCGAGCTGCGCCCGGCCGCGGCTCGTCGCCGCCAGGGCCGCGTCGCCTTCGGGCGTGTCGAGCAGCGGGACGAAGCGCTTGCGGAGATCGTCCAGATACGCGCGGAGCGGGGTCTCGGCGTCCCGCGGCAGCTCGAGCCCGGCCCGCTGGAGGACCACCTCGTAGTTCAGCCGCCGCATCACCTGCTCGGCGGCGGCCTTCAGCAGCAGCACGTCGACGGCGCCGATCGGGATCAGCACGATCTTCACGCTCTCCCCCGGCACCCTCTCGATGTCGGGGATCGCCGTGTCCGCCGTACGTTCGAGGAGATGGAGGGCGCCGGTCCGCACGCCGTCGCTCTCGGCGTGCTCGAGGAGCCAGTTCGCCTTCTTCTCCGTGGCCGCCGCGTCGCCCTCCTCGCGCGTCATCTCCGCCACCATGAGGTGGGCGTCCATGGCCCACGAGTCGAGCTTCAGGACGCGGTCCACGTACTGGCGCGCGCCCTTCCGGTCGCCGGTCTGCCGCAGCCGCTCCGCATAGCGGAGCACGATCCCGAGGCGGCCGCGGAGCTCGGCGTTGCGGAGCGCCAGCGTCCGGTCGGCTTCCGCTCGGAGCTCCTCGAGCGGATCAGGCGCGGCCTGCGCCCACGCGGCGCCGCCGGCGGCGAGTCCAAGAAGCGCCAGCACGAGCGCGCGGCGGAGTCGTCGGACTGCAGCGGTCATCGGTTCGCCTCTTCCTTCGCAGCAAGCCGGGGAGGGTCGCTACACCCCCTCGGATCAGCCTCGTTCCGCCTGCGCCATACATGCGCGGATCCACTCGCGGGCTCGGCGGCACGCGACTCGCAGCCGGTCGCTTCCCGCGGCCTCCTGTCGCTCGAGGGCCGGGAGCAGCGGCGCGGCGGTGGCCTCGAGCTTGCCGGCAACGGAAACGGCCACGAGGCGGATTTCCTCCGACGCGCTCGGCTCCTCGAGGAGCCAGTCGAGAGTCTTCAGGATGCCCGGTAGCCCGCGGCGCTCCGGCCCCCAGCTAGCGCGCACCGCCTCGAGCACCTTGCCGCGAATCGCCGGCGGGAGATCGTCGCGGTCGAGGATCCGGGTGAAGGCTTCGAGCGCGACGTCGAGGGCCGGCTGGTCCGCGCGCGCCCGGCGCGCCGCATCGACCTCGGCCTTGAGCGTCTCGTTCTCCTCCCCGAGGCGCTCGATCCGCGCCTGGGCCGCGTGCAGGCCGTCCCGAAGCGGTTCGACCGCCTTGCGGAGTGCGGCCAGCATCTCGCTCGCCCGTTCGTGCTCCAGTTCCTGCTCCGCCAGCCGGAGGCGGGATTGCTCCCATTCGGCCTTGAGGCGCTCGCGTTCCGCCGCGAGCTGCTCCCATTCGGCCTCGAGCCGCTTGAGCTTGGCCTTCAACGCCTCGATCTCGGGGGTCTGGGCGATTGCAAGCGGGGTGGGAATCAGGCAGGCAAGCGCCAGCACCAGCACGCGGAGGAGGATGCGCGAAGTCGTCATGGCGGGGCTCTCCTTGCTGCAGGGCAATGCGAGACCGGTCGGGGAAAGGGTATCCGGCGCTGCCGAAGCGGTCAACCGGCGGCGCCGGTCTCACGCTTGAGCGCCGTGCCCCGCTGGCGTATCGTGGAGCGCTGCGGATCGGAGCGGCCTCGAACCCCCACGCACGCGACAGGCGATCGGGATGAGCAACGGCGATTGCGAGCCGAGCGGAGCACAGGATCGCAAGGAGCCTGCACGTTCCGCTTTCCCGGCGCCACCGGACGGGGCCGGCCGGCCCGCCCCGCCCGGCGAGCTGGCGGCCGGGCGCTACCATCTGCTCGCCGAGCACGTTTCCTCCGGCAGCGCCACCGTCTGGCGGGCGCGGGACGTGAAGCTCGATCGCGAGGTGGCTGTCAAGCGCCCGAACGAGCACCTCGGCCCCCGGAGCGAACAGCGCCGCCGCTTCGCGAGCGAGACGCGCCGGATCGCGCAGCTCGAGCATCCCGGCGTGGCGCCCGTTTATGACGCCGGCGGGCTCGACGGGGCCGGTGCCTTCTGCGCGCTCAAGCTCGTGCGGGGCGAGTCGCTGGCGGCGGCGATCGAGCGCGTCCATGCGTTGCCTGCGCGCGACTGCGGCGTCGAGGAGCGGCGCCTCCTGAACGCCTTCCTGCGCGTGTGCCAGACGCTCGCGTTCTCGCATGCGCGCGGCGTGGTTCACGGCGAGCTCCGGCCGGAGAGCATCGTGCTCGGCGACTTCGGCGAGACCGTCGTGCTGGACTGGGGACCCGCAGCGCCCGCGAACGAGTGCGACGATGCCGGCGCCGACGTCGGCGCGCTCGGCGCGATCCTCTACCGGCTGCTGACGGGGCGGTCGCCGGCTCCCGGGGCCGGCACGGAGACACCTCCCGCACCGCGCACTGTCCGGCCGGCGATCCCGAGGGCCCTCGAGGCGATCTGCCTCAAAGCGATGGCGTGCGATTCCGCCGCCGCCGGCTACCCCGGCGTGGCGGAGCTCACGCGTGATGTGCAGCTCCAGCTGGCCGGCGAGCCTGTATCCGCGTGGGCGGAGCCGTGGCTGCAGCGCCTCGGGCGCTGGATGCGCCGCCACCGCGCGGCGGTCACCGGCATCGCGACGACGGTCGCCGTCGCGCTGCTCGGGCTGGGCGCGGTGGCCGTCGTGCTGGCGGTCACGAACCAGAGGCTCGCCGCGGCCTACCGGAAGGAGCGCGCGGCCCGCGAGGAGGCGGACACGCGCAAGACCGAGGCCGACGCGGCGCGCACGCAAGCCGAGGCTGCGTTCGCCATGGCGCGGGACGCGGTCGACAGCTACTACACGCGCATCGCGGACAGCCCGGATCTCCGGGCCCGCGGCCTCGAGGGCCTGCGCAGGACGCTGCTCGGGTCGGCCGCCGGGTTCTACGAGGAGTTCGCCGCCGAGCGCGCCGCGGATCCCACCCTCGACGTCGAGCGCGGCTGGGCGATCTTGAGGCTCGGGCACATCACGGCCGAAACGGATTCCACCACCGCGGCACTGGCCCTGTTCGATCGCGGGCGCGCGCACTTCGAGCGACTCGCCGCGGCGCACCCCGAGGATCCCTACTACGACTTCCAGCTCACCAAGTGCCTGGATCGTCTCGGCAACACCTTTCGCGAGATGGGCGATCACCCGCGCTCCGAGTCGTGCCTGACGGGCGCGCTCGAGCGGCTGGACGAGGTGAGCGCCCGCGGCGGGAGCCGGCCCGCGGCAGAGGACGTGGAATCCCAGCGGGCGCTCACGCTGAGCCACCTGGCGATTCTCTACAACCAGACCGGCCGGATCGCCCGGGCCGAGACCGCTCTGCGGGAGGCGCTCGCCATCCACCGGGCGCGCGCAGCGCGCTGGCCAGATCGCCCGTGGGAACGCTACTGCCTCGCGAGCGCTCACCTCAACCTGGCCGAAACGCTGAGCCTGCTCGGCCGCGCGGACCAGGCGGCCGCCGAGTGCGAGACGGGCATCGAGCTGTGTCGCGGCCTGCTCCGGGACGAGCCCGCCGAGCCCCGCAACCCGGAACTGCTCGCGCGGTCGCAGAACAACCTCGGCGCCTACTACCGGCGTGCGAACCGGCTCGACAAGGCGGAGGCCGCGCTGCGGGAGGCCAAGGCCGCCCGGCAGGCGCTGGCCGGCATTCACCCGGACGCCCTGCGGTTCCTGGCGGATCTGTCGTCGACCGAGATCAACCTCGGCGGCGTGTACCTGCTGCAGGGGCGCAGCGCCGAAGCTCTCGTGGAGCTCGAGGCGGCCCGCAAGACGCGCGAGGTGCTCGTGGCCCGCCAGCCCGATCTTCCCGAACATCGTTCGGCGCTGGCAGGAATCCACTACAACCTGGCGAGCTTGCACGGCTCTGCCGGAAGGCTGGACGAGGCGCTTGCGGCCTACCTCGAGGCGGCAAGGCTCTTCGATGCGCTCGTGGTCGTGTCGCCCGCGGATTCCCGGCACGCCGTCGATGCCGCCTCCGCCTGGGCCAGCGCGGGGTTCGTGGCGCGGCGTCGGGGCGATGCGGCGCAGGCGGTCAAGCTCCTCGATCGTGCCGTCGCGGGCTACGAGGAGATCCTCGCGCGCTTGCCGGATCACGCGGCCGCGCGGCAGGGCGCCAGCGCTTCCCGCATCCAGCGCGCCCAGGCGCACGAGGCGCTCGCCGCGCTCCATGCGGCGGTCGCCGATTGGCGGCGAGCGGTCGAGCTTGCCCCCGCAGCGAGTGCGGCGGCGCTGCGCTTGCGGCTCGGGCTGGCGCTCGGGCGCGCCGGCGATCACGAGCCGGCGGCCGAGCTGGCGCGCGAGCTCGCCCGGGCCGAGCCGGGCGGCGCGCAGGCCCATCTCGATGCGGCCCGCGTGCTCGAGCTGGCCGCGCGGGCGGCGGCCGCCGACGCGAGACTTCCGGGGCCGGTGCGGGAGGAGACGGCGGCAGCGCATGCGGCCGCCGCGGTGCGAGAGCTCGAGGAGGCACGACGCCTGGGCGGCTTCCGCGACCCCGCCGCGCGGCAGGCGCTCGGTGCGCTGGTCGGCCTGCACGGACGGCCCGACTACCACACGTTTCTCCAGCGCCTCGGCGAGTGAGGGACCGGGTCGGTCGCGGCCGCTTGCCCCGCGATACCGGCTGCCGCGCCTGGTCCCCGTTGTCGCAGGCGCGGCGCGGAAGTAGACTGGTTGGCGCGCCCAGGAGGGAGCCAGGGACCATGGATGCCAGCGGGAGGTTCGCGAGACACCGGGCGAGTTCCCTTCGGAGGTGCACCCGCACGATCGCCGCGGCGTTGGTGTCCGGACTGATCGGGGCGGCCGCGCTCCGGGCCCAGCCCGATCCCGTCCAGAACTTCGTCGCGCCGATCGTCCTTCGGTCGGGCGTCCACGCCAACCCGTCGGCCATCGAGCAGATGGTCTGGCAGCAACCCGTGCAGATCCCCGGCGCCGCCTCGCTGAAGCTCCACTTCACGACGCTGGATCTACCGGGATCGAGCCGGGTCGAGATCACGTCCTTCCGGGACTGCGGCACCCAGACGCTCGACGCCCGGCTGCGGCGGCACTGGTTCCCGCATTCCGCCTACTTCAACGGCGACGCGGTGCTGGTCCGCCTTTTCGCCGGTGCGTACACGAGCGGCGTCTCGCTCGAGGCCGACGGCGTCGAGGTGGGGCTGCCGCCGGCGGGGAACGTCGATTCCATCTGCCCGCCGACCGATGATCGCGTGCTCTCGAGCGATCGCCGGGTCGGCAGGCTGATGCCAGCCGGATGCACCGGCTTCCTCGGCACTTCCCTGGGGCTGGTCTTCACCGCCGGCCACTGCTCCGGGACGATCGCCCAGCTGATCGAGTTCAATGTGCCGCTCTCCGGTTCGAGCGGCGCGCCGAACCACCCGCCGCCCGAGGACCAGTTCCCGCTGGTGCTGAACCTCGGCGGCATCTCCAATCCGAACGCATGCGACTGGGCGGTGTACGTGCCCGGAACGAACCACCTGCGCCAGACGCCCCTCCAGCGCCAGAACGGCACCTTCACGCTGGCGACGCAGCTCCCGGCCGCCTCGTCCACGCTCCGGATCACCGGCTACGGGATGCACCTCACGCAGCCCAACTGGAGCCAGGCGCAGAAGACGACCACGGGCCCGCTGGTGGCCACCGGTTCCGGGCCGTGCGGGCCGTACCTCCTCCGGTACCAGGTGGACAGCATTTCTGGCGACTCGGGTTCCCCCGTGATCGAGGAGCGGGGCGGCACGGTGATCGGCATCCACAGTGGCGGCGACTGTGCCGGCAGCCTCGGCGCCAACCAGGGCTCGGCGATCACGAACGCCGACCTGCAGCGGATCCTCCAGAACCCGAGCCCGCAGCCTCCCGCGCCGCTCGCGGTGGGCGACCTGGTGCTGAGCCACGCCGGCTTCTCGCTCGGCAGCCGGCTCGTCCAGATCGACGTTCGCCGGGCCTCGATGGCCACCTTCTTCGGGTGGGGCGCCGCGCTGTGCGGCCTCACCATGGCTCCGAACAACGCCGGTTTCCTTGTGTGCGAGTCGTCCACGCAGGATTCCCTCCTCGAGATCACCTCTGGCGGCGGCGTCCGGACGCTCGCCAATCTGGGCGCGGCCGGTACCCCGACGGCCATCGAGCGCGACCAGGACGGCACGCTGCTCGTGAGCTCCACCGACAACCACCTCCGTCGGGTCACGCCCGGCGGCATCGTGACTACCGTGCTGTCTCTTCCCGTGTCCATCTTCGACCGGACCAACGACATCGCCCGGGATCCCGACACCGGGGATTTCGTGGTCGGCGTGTGGCGCATCGGCGAGCTCTACGAGATCGACGCGGTCCGCTGGGCGATCCGGCGGACGATCGCGAGCGGCCTCAGTGCATTCTACGGCGTCGACGTCGAGCCGCGGACCGGGAACTACGTCGTGATCAGCTACGCGGCGCCGGAGGTCCGGGTCTACTCGCGCAGCGGCACGGTGCTGCGCAGCTGGAGCTTCCCGCACCTCGATGCGGTCGAGGTGGATGACGGGACGGGAAACTACCTGTGTGCCGGATTCGGGCATGTCGTCGAGTTCCGGCCCGACGGCGCCATCGCCGCCCAGTACGGCCCCTATGCGGCCTACTCCTTCAATGCCATCGAGCGCTACGGCTCGAAGTCCGTGACCGGGAGCGGCTCCGCGCGCCCCGGCACGACGTACCGCGTCGATTTCCGCTTTCCCGGCCTGGGGAGCGCGCGCTACATCGCCGCGCTTTCGCAGGCGCAGCGGCCGGGGATTGCGTTCTCGAGCGGGGTGGTCAACCTCGCTCCCGACGCGCTCTACCACGCCTCGCTCGCGGGCCTGTTCGTCCAGGGGTTTGCGGGCACGCTGGACCCGTTCGGCGCCGCCACGGGAACGGTCGCGATCCCGGCGCACGTGCCGCCCGGCTTCACGTTTTTCTGCGCGGCGATCGCGCTCCAGGGCGGTACGCCCCGGCTTGGCAACACGATCGGGATCACGGTGCGTTGAGGACGGGGTCTGGCATCGCCTCTTGCCGCGCGCTGCAGGACGCGGTGCCTGACCCCGGCTGCATCACTCCGTCTGCCGGCGCCCGCCGCCAAGCCGGGCCTGCGCAAGCGAATCCTGGGGCGCGAGGCTCGGTCATGAGGGCGTTTCGCTCCGTGATCCTGTGCTGGCTGGTGGCGGCGGCGGTGGTGGTCCAGGCCCAGCAGGCCACCGGCACCCGCATCGCGGACCAGGGCGCAAGGATCCAGGTGTGGGCCCTGCCGGATGCCGCGCAGGGAGCGACCCGACTGGCGGCGGTCGCGGCGGGAAAGAAGCTCAACGGCGCGGAAACGAAGTGGGAGGTCGGCGGCAAGGAGGCCCGCGTGCGTCTTCACACGGCGAAGAACGAGGCCGGCGAGACGGTGGCCACCGTCACCGCGTTCTATCCGGCGGCGGTCGCGGTGCTCGCCGTCGAGATTCCCGCGAAGTCTTACGGCGCCGCGCAGGCCTGGATCATGGCCTTCTTCAAGGGCCTGCGCTACAAGGGCTGAATCGCGCCAGGGGGAGGCTCGGTCCGCCGGAGAGAGACCGGGGGCGCGGTGCCGTCGTGCCCGGCACCGGTGCGGATATCGCGCGTTGCGCGGCCGGTTCCTTTTTGTGGGAGTCCATCATGGGAAGCAAGAATGACGGTCGGGGAACGCGCCACACGTGGCAGTTCTTCCGCGCGGGAGGATTCGATCAGGTCCGCCTCGACGCGGGCGCCGACCTCGTGGCGCTCGAGGAGCTGGATCAGAAGCTCTGGGTTGCGCTTGCCTGTCCGACGCGCGGCGTCGAGTTCGACACGAAGACGCTCGATCTCATCGACACGGACCACGACGGACGGATCCGCGCGCCCGAGATCCTCGCGGCTACGAAGTGGGCCGCCGGCCGGCTGAAGAACCCCGACCAGCTCCTCAAGGGGTCCCCGAGTCTCCCGCTCGCCGCGATCGATACCTCCAAGCCCGAAGGGAAGACCCTTCTCGCCTCTGCCCAGGAGATCCTCCGGAACCTCGGCAAGAAGGAGGCCGCGGCGATCAGCATCGAGGACACGACCGACACCACGAGGATCTTCGCGCAGACCAAGTTCAACGGCGACGGCGTGGTCCCGCTCGATGCGAGCGACGAGGAGGAGACGGCGGCGGTGCTCCGCGACATCGTCAGCTGTCTCGGCTCCGTGACCGATCGCAGCGGCAAGCCCGGGGTGGACCAGGAGCGGGTGGACCGGTTCTTCGCCGAAGCGGCGGCGTTTCAAAGCTGGAGGGCCAAGGCGGAAGCGGACGCGGATGGGATCTTGCCGCTCGGGCCGGACTCGCAGGCCGCGCACGCGGCGCTCGTGGCCGTGCGGCCGAAGGTGGAGGACTTCTTCACGCGCTGCCGCCTGGCGGCTTTTGCGCCCGCGTCGCTCCCCGCGCTGAACCCCATGGAGAAGGACTACGCGGCGGTTGCCTCGCAGGAACTCTCGCTGACCACGGAGGCGCTCGTCGCTCTTCCGCTCGCCACCGTTGCGGCCGGCGCTCGCCTGCCCCTCGGCACGGGGATCAACCCCACGTGGGCTGGTCGCATGGCGGCGTTTCGGGACGCGGTCGCGAAACCACTGCTCGGGGATTGCCCCGAGATCACGGTGGAGGACTGGGACGCACTGACCGCCCGCTTCACGGGCTTCGAGGCCTGGACGGATGCCAAGGCCGGCGCGGCGGTCGAGGGCCTCGGCATCGACCGGGTCCGCGAGATCCTCGCGAGCGAAGAGAAGGCCAGGATCGACACGCTCATCCGTCGGGACAAGGCCCTCGAGCCGGAGGCGACCGCGATCGCGGCGGTGGACAAGCTCGTGCGTCTTCACCGCGACCTCTACAAGCTGCTGAACAACTTCGTGGCCTTCCGGGAGTTCTACGGCCGGCGCGACAAGGCGATCTTCCAGGTGGGCACGCTCTATCTGGATCAGCGAAGCTGCGACCTTTGCATTCGCGTCGACGACGTGGCCAAGCACGCTGTTCTGGCGGGGCTCGGGAAGACCTGCCTCGTGTACTGCGACTGCACGCGGCCGGGCTCGGCGGAGAAGATGACGATTGCCGCCGCGTTCACCGATGGCGATTCCGACAACCTCATGGTCGGCCGCAACGGCCTCTTCTACGATCGCAAGGGCCAGGACTGGGACGCGACGATCACGAAGATCATCTCCAATCCGATCAGCATCCGCGAGGCGTTCCTGTCTCCCTACAAGCGGTTTGTCCGCATGATCGAGGAGACCGTGGCCAAGCGCGCGGCGGCCGCCGAGGCAGAATCCACAAAGAAGATGGAGTCCGCCGCCAGCGCCGTGGGCACCGCCGACAAGCCCAAGCCTGCCGAGCCGAAGAAGATCGACGTCGGCGTGGTGGCGGCTCTCGGGGTCGCGGTCGGCGCGATCAGCATGGCCGTCGGCTCCCTCGTCACCGGAGTCCTGCAGCTCGCGGCCTGGCAGATGCCGCTCGTGCTGGTGGCGATCATCCTGGTGATCTCCGGCCCGTCGATGATCATCGCCTGGCTGAAACTCCGCCAGCGCAACCTCGGCCCGATCCTCGACGCCAACGGCTGGGCGGTGAACTCGATGGCGAAGCTGAACATCCCCTTCGGCCGGTCGCTCACCGGCATCGCCACGCTGCCGCCCGGCTCCAAGCGCGACCGCCGCGACCCCTATGCGCCGAGGAAATCTACGTTCCGGAAGATCGTCGAGATTCTCGTCCTGGTGGCGGTGCTCGCCGGGATCGCCTACGGCCTGTGGTACTACGGCATTGTCGAGAAGGTGCTGCCGGAGCGGCTGCCGAAGTCGCAGTACGTGCTGGACAGGGAGGCCCCCGAACCGGCGCCTGCGGTGCCGGAGAGCGCCCCGGCGCCGGGCGAGGCGAAGTAGCCGGCGGGGGGCCCGCGGGCGCAGCTCGCCCGCGCCACGCAAGCGCGCGCATTTCGCGCGCGCACCCGCACCCGCACGCTCCACGCGTGCCGTTCACGCGCGCCACGCTTGACGCGCACGCCCACCCGCGGGCGCATTCCGCCCGCGCCACGCAAGCGCGCGCATTTCGCGCGCGCACCCGCACCCGCACGCTTCACCCGAACCCCGCAGAAAGGCAACCACGAAGCGCACGAAGAAGAGAGAAGCGGGCACGGCATCCGATCCTGGGAACGGGGTCAGACCCCGTTCCCAGAGGGCGTGCTGCGGGTGCAGGTGGGATCGGAAACGGGAACGGGGTCAGACCCCGTTCCCAGAGGGCATCCTCTACTTCGGCGGCTCGCTCTGGCGCTTGAGCAGCGCGCGGTCGAGCTTTGGCAGCATCTTCTTCATGCAGTGGTCGAGCGCCAGGCGGAGGATCTTCCCCTGGTTGTCCTCGTCGATTTCGAGCTCGCTCCCGGCGGTGGCGTTCGCGCCGAGAATCTGCACGCCGAAAGCACCGACCGAGTCGACCTTCTTGTACTCGCCGAAATCGGCCGCGATGATCGCTCCCGTGGTCGGGTCGACGAAGCGGAGATCCACCCCGACATCCACGCTGATCTGGGTCGACTGTTTCTTCAGATCGACGCCGCCGATCACGTTGCCGATCTGGGCCAGCCCGAATCCCGTCTGGGACTTCTCGGCCTTGACGCGGAAGTTCGTGACCTTGCCGATCACGAGGTAGTCGACGCCCCGGACCTTCCCGGCCTGCGCAAGCTCGTTGGGATCGACGATGCCCTCGAGCTCCTGCTCCTTCAAGAGCTGCTCGAGCTGGGCCCGCTCGATGACGTCGAACCGGTCGGTGTTCACGAGCAGGGTGGTGAGCTCGTCGGCCGCCACGGCGCCGATCCGGTCGGTGCTGGCGCCGCCCTTGGTTGCGTCCAGGAACGTCGGCACGGCGGCGCGCTTGCGCTCGAGGCTGGCGGGCGGCGCAGTGTAGTTTCCAACGTCCGCGGTGAGCGTGTCGGCCGCCGCGGACTCGCTGCTGGTCGTGCAGCCGACCAGCGCGGCGGGGGAAAGCAACAGGAGACCCGCCAGCGACAGCCAGGCGACGAGTTCGATTCCAGGCCTTGGCATGATGACTTCCTTTCGTGAGAAGTGCTCGGTGACCGGTGCACGCCGTCCCGCGGGCCGCCCAGCCCGACCACAGACGATGGCGCTCCGGACGATGCGGCAGCTTACGGCGCGCCGCGGCCGACGTCAATGCGCTTGCGAGCTTGCTGCGCCGGGCCGGCGCACGCCGGCACCGCGCAGGACCGCCCCGGGCCCTACCGGTTCGGCCGCACCGTGATGGTGGTGGTGCGCTCCTGGTGCACCCAGGTGCGGACCTGGCGCGTGCCGTCTGGCAGGTCGATCTCGACCGTGTAGGGTCCGGCCGGAAGCGGTATCTCGGCGCCGGTCTCCCCGCCGGCCACGCGCTTTCCCTGCCCGTCCAGGACGCGGAAGGGCACGGTTCCGATCACCGCCGACCGGATCGCGGCCAGCAGCTGATCCGCGTCGTCGGCCGCGTAGCACCGCCCGCCGCCCGCCACCGCCATTCGCTCGAGCGCTTCGCGGTTGTCCACGCACAGGCCGACGACGTCCAGGCGCGCGCCCGCGGCCTTGAGGGCGGCCGAGGCGGCGACGGGGTCGGCATGGCGCGTGGACTCCAGCCCGTCGGTCAGCAGCACGACGCGGCGCTCCGCATGCGCCGCTCGCCGGAGGTCCCCTAGGGCCTCCTTCAGGCTGTGCGTCAGAGGCGTCTTGCCGCGAAAGCGCAGCTTCGCCAGCGCGGCGGCCAGCTCGGGCCGGTCGGGCGCGCCGAAGCCGACGACGAGCTCCGAGTCCTGGTCGGCCTCGGGCTTCAGGGCCGTGTAGCGGTGGCCGTAGACACGCAGCGCCACCTCCATCCCGGCGCCGCTCGCGCCCAGCACTTCGAGCACGACCCGCCGGGCCGCGGCGAAGCGCGTCTCCTGGCCCAGGTTCGCGCCCATCGAGCCCGACGCGTCGAGGATGAACAGCACCGAGCCGCCCAGGCCGCCGGCCTTGACCGCGAGCATGCCCGGTCCGGTCGGCAGGGTCTCCTTCGCGCCGAGCTTCTCGGTGGCGAGCGTGAGAAAGAGCAGGGCGTAGGAGGTGTCCAGCACCGGATCCTCCGTCGAGTTGCCGGTCCAGGAACCGTCGGCGGCCTGCGTCTTGACCAGGTACCGCGCGCCTTCCGGGTACCACTCGCGGGCGCCAAGGAACTCCTTGCCGAGCAGCCGTCCGGCGCGCTCGAGTCCGTAGAGGTAGTAGAAGTGGTACGAGTTGCTCGAGGGGTTCGCGTCGAGCCGGAAGTTCCGCCCCAGCCAGTCGACGCCCTCGGCAAGCGCCCTCTCCGCCTCCGGGGACGTCTCGCCCAGGCGAAAGCAGGTGACCGCCAGCCCCGCCAGCCCCGCCGTGGTCATCGAGCCTGTGGTCGTATGGCGCTGGCCATAGCCCCACCCGCGGCCAGGGTTGTGGCCGTCGACGTACCAGCGGAGCGCGTGCTCCCAGGTCTCGCGCGGCGCACGCACCCCGGCGCTGTCCGCGGCGAGCAGGCCGAGGATCGCGTACTGGCTGCAGGAGTAGTCGCCGCCCAGCCGCTCCCACGGGCGCTCGCGCTTCAGCGCGACCGGCTCGGCCTTCTCGGTGCCGGGCCAGCCGGGGATGGGCTCGCCTCCGAGCACCTCGATGCCCGCTGCGCCCGCGGCCGCCCCTTCCTTCCCGGGGGCGGCTTCGGGCTTGACGGCCTTGAGCTGCTCCCCGAGGTAGCTCCAGGAGCCCTCCACGCACTGGCCGTCCACCAGCACCTGCGCGATGCGCTGGATGCGCGGCCGGTGGCGGTTCGGGTCCACCCACACGAGCCCCATGATCGTGAGCGCGGCATCGTAGCTGTAAGTGAACTCGTGGCGCTCCAGGCAAGCGACGGCTTTCGCGTACAGCGCGGGATCCTTCGGCAACTCCCGGGAGTGGAGCAGCGCGAGAATCACCAGCGGCGCCTCGTGGGAGCGGGGATCGAAGCCCTCGGCGTGGCCCTTCATGAGGAAGCGCGCGCCCTTCCGGATCGCCTCGTTGATCTCCTTTGCCGTGACGCCGACCCCGTCGATGCCTTTGGGTTGGGGTTCCGGGCCAAGGGGCGGTGCGGTGTAAGGAACGGCGTTCTTCTCGCTGCGCAGGACCTCGAGAGGCGTACGCGCGGCGAGGCGCGCCTGCTCCTCGGCCACCCACGGATTGGGCAGCGGAATGAGGCTCCCGGGGACGAGCTCGCCGCCGCGCAGCCAAAGCCGGCTGCCGCAATCCGGGAGCCGGAAGAGGCGCTCGAACCGGCGCACCGCTCCGGCAGGGAAGTGGATCTGGCTGCCGGTGGTGAAGCGGGTCGTATCGCTGGGCGTGCTCATCAAGCGGGCCGTCTGATCCACCAGCGCAACGCCACCCTGCTCGACGGTTTTCGCGGCGGCACGATCGAGGCGCGTCAGACGCACGTCGACGGCGACCGAAGGGTAGTCGTCGGCGCCGGCCTTCCTGGCACCGATCAGCTCGAACGCCCACTCCTGGCTCTCCATTCGCGCGAGCGGCGCGGGCGCGAGCCACGCTGTTCCGGCCCGCACATCCAGGCGGATCGGCAGAGCTTCGACCGGCTTGCCGTCGTCCGCCTTCACGTCCTGCAAGTCGATCTCGAGCGCGAGCGAAAGCGCCGGATCCGGGACACCGTAGAGGATCAGCCCGTGCTCGGCCACCCCGGGGAGCAACCGGAGCGACCGGGGCCAGACCGGCCAGCCGGCGCTGCCGTACTCCGACCCCAGGAAGAAGGGTGGACAGGGGAAATCGCCGCCCGCCACCAGTTGCGCGCCGCGGTCGATGTAGTTGAACATGAGCGCCCGCTGCTTCGCCGAAGCCGAGACGCGCAGGGCAACCAGCTGCTTCTCCTCGCCAACCGAACGGCGCACCGCTTCGAGCAGCGTCTTGTCCGGTTCCACGAAGCCGTGCAGCCGCACACACAGCACCTCGTTCTCGGCCTCGGCGAGGACCGGCAGCGCCGGCGCGTCGGCAAGAGGCCGGGCGAGGGGAAGGGTCACCGTCGGTCCTGCCCGCATCGAGAAGACGAGCGACGATCCGTTCACATCCGTTGCCGCAAGCCGGAATGCGACCGTGCATACGAGCGTGGTCGTCTCCCGGTGAAGATCGATGCTCGAGGGGAGGAAGCCCGGCCGGTTCCAGCAGCCTTGCCACACGTCCTGCAGGAACCGGCCGCGCCAGTGCAGGTAGAGATGCGAACTCAGCCCCCCCGACCGCCAGTCGGCATCTCCCGTGCGATGCCAGCGGGTCTGCACGAGAAGGAACGCGGTACCGGACTCGGCCTTCGTTCCCAGGCACTCCTGCGCCAGACGCGCATCGAGCAGGCTGAGCTGGGCGCCCCCGACGTCGACGGTTGACGGCTTGAAGCCGGCAACCGGGCTGCCGCCGAGCGGCGGCACTTCCGGCGGCGGTGCGGCAGGCGCTGGCGCGGCAGGCACTTCCGGCGCCGGCGGCTCCGGCGCCGGCCGGTCGCCGGCGGCCACGGCGGTCGGTGCGGCGCCGGGCGCAAGGTCGTAGACCTGCGCCATGCTCACGCCGCGATACCCCAGGCGCGGCGTCTTCTCCCCGGCGGGAAGCGCGAAGACCGCCTCGAACGAGCGCCGCTCGCCCGGCGGAATCCAGAGCGCGGCGAGCGGCGGATGGCCGGCGAGGGCGGCGGTTTCCTCGAGGCCGTGCTTGTCGCCCCGGCTGTCCACGCATGCGAGCTGCGCCAGCGGCTGGAAGGTCTCGGGCTCCGCGCCGCGGTTGGTGACCGTGATGTCGAGGGCGAGCGCATGGGGCAGGCCGTACGCCGCGCCGAGCCGCTGCCCGGTGACGACGACGACGAAGACATCGTCCTCGATCGAGAGGGCGGCCGGGCGGGCGGGTGCGCCGGCGTCCGCCGGTTCCCACGCGAGCACGATCGGCCGGGGCCGGATCACCTCGCCGCCGGGAAGACGCGCGTTCGGCATGCCGCACACGAGCTTCTCGGTGCGGTGCGCCGCGGGCACGCGGAAGCGGAGCACCGCGCCGGTCGTGACGTCGGGGAGGAAGCGTGGCGCGTCGCCGAGCTCCACGGGATCGAGCGGGGCGTGGGCGTACTCGCCGTCCACGAGCAACTGCGTATGGCGGCGCCAGTCCGTCCAGTCGGCCACGGTGCCGATCTGGAGGCGGGTCCCCGGCCTGGCCTTCGGGTCGAAGGCCGTCGCATCGCCCTCGATCGTCAGCAAGCTGCGCGCGCGGAGCTCGATCGAGACGAGGACGGTGCCGTCCGGTTGCGCCGTGGACTGGCGGTCGTGGACCGCCATCTCCAGGACCTCGTTCCGGGCGCGGCAGAGGACCGGTGCCGCGGCCGGAGGTTCCGGGAGGCGCACGATCGGGAGCACCATCGGTCCGTGCGCGAAGTCGTAGAAGCGGAGCTCGAGCGCGGCGAGCGGCTGGTCCTTCGAAACGAGGAAGAGCAGGCGGCCCTCCGCGGTCGAGCCCGGCAGCGGCAGCGTGAGCTCGCCCCAGCGGAGCGTGCCGGCGAGGCCGGGCACGTCGGCCTGCCGGAGCAGCGTCCGGCCGTCGGCCACCGCATACAGGTGGTCGGAGAGGTTCGGGATCCGGTAGGCGACGGGCACGAGCTGCTCGCGCGCCACCTGGGGCGTGAGCCGGTTCTCCCAGCGCGTGGCCACGACGAGAAAGCGGTGGCCCTCCGGAGCGGTCTCGCCGCCGAAGCCGTCCAGCAGCGCGACGGACCGCAGCGCGAGCGAGGTGGCGCGGTTGGTGGCGCGGGCGGACAGCACGTGCGTCTCGCCGGGACGAAGGGCGGCAAGCCGGGGCCCCTCGGCGGGCTCGGGGGGCGTGGTCGGCTCGCGGAGCTCGAGGTCGTCGGCCTCGAGGCCGGTGGCGGCCGCGGCTCTCGCATACTCCGCCGCCGGCTTCTCCGGCTCGACGAGCAGGACCCGCCGCGGGGCCTCGGCCGCCGGCCCGACCGCGGTCCACACCTCGCCGCCGGGGGGCGCGGCCACGCACGGCACCGGGGTGCCGGGGAGATCGGCCGTGCCGCCGCGCCCCGAGAACAGCACGAGATCGACTCCCGGCGCGTCCTTGAGCCACGCGGCCACACGTACCGGGGACCCATCGGCCAGGACGACAACGCGGTCGGCCTTGCCCTTCAGCTCCGCGAGCACCTCGCGGAGCGCCGCGGCGGGATCGCTCACCCGCAGGCCGGCAATCGCGCCGCTGCCCGGAGCCGCCATCGAGGCCGACGGCTCGGCGACGCCGACCAGCGCGGTGCGCACGCCGCCGCGCTCGAGGATCGCGCAGCGTTCCCACGGCGCGGGGGTGCCCTCGGGCAGACGCAGGTTGGCGCTGACGAACCGGACCGGCGCGGCGCGGATCGCCGCGGCGAGCGTCGCGGCGTCGCCGGTGAGATCGCGGTGCGCGAGGTTCACGACGTCCACGCCGGCGGCGGCGAGCATGGCCAGCGGGTAGGCGCAGCCCGCCTCGGCGGGGGAGCCGGAGGCCACGAGCGCGCCGCCGGTGAGCACGAGGAGCGCGGGCTCCTCCACGCCGAACGCACCCAGCAGCGCGGGCCGGCCGAGCTTCGCGGCCACCCAGTCGCCGGGATCGCAGGCCGCGACCACGGGGAGCGGGGCGGTTGTGGACTGGGCGAGGGCGGGCGTGCCCGGCGCCGTCCCGAGCATCATCGCAGCCAGCGCCAGGATCACACCGGAGAACGTCGTGCGGCTCCCATGCGACTTGCTCACTTGCTCTTGCTCGCTTTCTCGATCAGTTTCTCCACGCCCGACAGACCGTCGGCGATCTTCGACCACATCTCCAGCCCGTGGACCGTCTTCTGGTACTTGCCGTACGCGCCGGCGTAGCTGCTCGGCTTCATGGGGTCGAACCCCGTGATGCACTTGGCCCACTCGTACGACGTGGCGGTGCTCGACTTCCCGGAGCCGATGCCGCCCACCACCCCGAGCATGCACTTCAGGTTCTTCATGGCTGTGTCGATCGCCGCCTTGTACTCGGCGAGCGACTGCCCCTCGCCGCCGTCGCCGCGCCCGAGCGTGGCGCCGGTGGCGGGATCGACGCTCCACCACGCGGACACGTCACGCGCGCCGGGGAAGACGAGGCGGCGCGACCCCTCGTGGGTGCCGATGGCCCAGCGCGAGAGTGGCGTCGGCGTGACGCTCGCCAGGTCGTCGGCGCGCGCGGCCAGGAGCGGTTCGCCGGCCGCCAGCGCGCGCTCGAACTCGGCGTAGGCGCCCTTGAGCCGTGCCTCCGGCCGGCGGTCCCGCACGAGCAGGGTCTCGAACACGGTCGTGGCCGCGCCGAGGTGCATGTTGGCGGCGACGGCGCGCGCGACCGCCGTCGGATCGCCCCGCGGCACGAGGAGCTGGGCGTCGTGAACGACGTCGAGCACCGTGCGACGGCCCACGCGTCCGGCCGCGGCATCGGGGACGAGAAACGTGGTCTGCATCACCACGGCGGGTCCGCTCCGGAGCGCGAGGCTCTCGTCGGCCGCGAGGAGGCGGTCCGCCAGCGCCAGGCGGGCGAGCTGCCATTCGTGGTGCATCTCGGGCGCAAAGCGCAGGTCGGGCGTCTCCCGCAGGCGCGGCGCGCCCGGCGTGCCGAGCACGGTCGCGAGAAAGCGCGTGCTGTGGGTCGCGGTCTCGCAGGCCTTCCAGAGGGCGCATTCCGGGCTGACCGGGCCGCCGAAGACGAGGAAGTCG
Source organism: Planctomycetota bacterium (assembly GCA_016935485.1). GTDB lineage: Bacteria > Planctomycetota > JAFGQW01 > JAFGQW01 > JAFGQW01 > JAFGQW01. Next base: position 33,557 of record JAFGQW010000360.1, read on the forward strand.
GTGTGGTAGACCGGCGAGACATCGCGGCGCAGCTCGCCGTGGAGCAGACGCTGCGCGCGCACCGGCTCCTCGCCCGGCAGCGCGAGATCGAGGCGGAGCACCAGCGCGCCGATCCGCGTCGCCGGCTCCGTCTCGCGCGCCCCTCCCCCGCCGCCGAGTCCGCCGAAACCGCGTCCCACGGCGGCGCCGATCTCCTTGGCTGCCTCGACGCGTCCGTCGCTCGCGACCTTGAAGGTGCGGCCGTGGACATCGAAGGCGTCGGAAGCGAAGAAGAGCCGGTCGATCTCGAGGATCGCCTGGAAGCGCTCAAACCCCGTCACGACCTCGAGCCAGTCGCGATCGGACCAGGTCTCGGGCGGCTTCCGCACGCCGGTGCCGTCGGGCGCGATCTGGAGGCGGACGGGCTTGAGGAAGAGCTCGTCCACGCCGAAGGTCCGCTCGATCAGCCGGATCGGCTCCCGCGGCGCGCCCTCGCCGGCCACCGTCATCTCGAGCGCGATCCGGAGCGTCGCCCGGCGCGACTCGGGGAGGCTCTCGTGGACCTTGCCGCCCGCGCCGGCCTCGGGCTCGGGCCCCGCCGAGAGGCGCCGCCTCGCGGGGCGATCGATCTCGACCGACACTCGCTCCGCCGCGCCGGCCCGCAGTGCCGCGAGCCAGGCCGCCGCCGGCTGGCCGACGGCGTTCTCCCCGAGGGCACGCGCGATCAGCGGCGCCATCGCGGCGCCGGCGTCATGGGCCTCGTCGAGGAGCCCGCGCCAGCGGGCGGCGGCGCGCGCCGCTTCGAACGCACGGTTGTGAAGGGCGATGCCCACCCGCGCCAGCAGGGGGTCGGGGGGTGGCGGCGCCACGGCGGTGGCGAGATCCGCGGCGCCGAGCGTACGCTCCCGCCCCGCCGACGAGAGGAAGGCGCGGACGAGCCGGTCCTGTTCCGCGGCGCCGCGGGGCTCGACGACGAGGCGCGCGGCATGGCCGGCTTCGGCCAGCAGCGCGCGGAGCAGGGCGGCGCGATCCCAGTCGCCGCCGGCGCCGGCCGCGAGCGTGCCCTCCGGACCGCGCACGACGCCGAGGTAGGGCTCGTAGGCGATCCGGTCGCGCACGAACGCCGCCAGCGCCTCGGGATCGGTGCCGATTCGCAACACCACGCCGGCCGGCGAGTACGGACAGCGGTCGTCGGTGAGCACCTGCTCGCCGAGGCTCTGTGCGAGCCGCACCGCGCGCTCGAGGCACGCGCGCGGATCGGGTTCGGCTTCGTCTGCCGTGCCCGCAGGCGGCGACGGCGACGGCGACGGCGCCGCGACCAGCGCGACGATTGCGAGCACCACGACCAGCGCCGGCGGGCGCTCCTTCCAGCGAGCGGCCATCGCGGTCCTCCTTGTCCGTGAATCCGGTGCTCGCCTTCCGCGTGGATCTCCGGCGGCGCGGGGCGAGCTTACTTCAAGTAGCCGAGGCTCTTCAGCATCTCCAGCGACATCTTCGTGATCTCGGGGGTGTCGCGCTTGAGGAGGGGACTCAGGGCACGGCGCCACTCCTGGAGCGCGTGCACGGCGGCCCGGTAGGCGTCCTGGATCTCGGCCGGCGGCACCGGGTAGTCCGCGGGCTCGAGGGGGATCTGCTCCCCGGGGTCGCGGACCATGTCGTAGACGAGCTTGCGGTTGTTCGGGTAGTCGGTGATCTCCTTCCACCGGCGGGTGCGGACGGCGAGGTAGTGGAGGCCCGGCTCGCCCTTGAAGAGCTCGACCAGTTCGGCCAGGGCCGGCTCCTCCTGCCAGGCGATGTCCGGGTCGCCGTGGAGCAGCGGTGCGAGGCTGCGGCCCACCGCCTGGGGCATGGGCGGCAGGCCGGCCAGGTCGAGCAGCGTCGGGGCGATGTCGATGATGCGCGCCGGGGGCGAGACCACGCGGCCCGCCGCGATCTTCCCGGGCCAGTGGAAGATCAGCGGGATGCGGATCTCCTCCTCGTGGAGGGTCTGCATGTGCCCGAAGAGACCGTGCTCGTAGAACGCTTCGCCGTGGTCGGCCGTGAGGCAGTAGATGGTGTTGTCCGGTCCCATGCCGTGCGCCGCGAGGTGGGCGAGGATCTTCTCGAGGTTGGCGTCGGTCCAGCGGATCTCGCCGTCGTAGAGCGCTTCGAGGTGCTCGATGTCGCGCGCGGTCCAGTCCGCGGGCCTCTGTTTCATGCGCCGGGCCATGCCCTTGCCGTTGACCGGACCTTCGTAGGCGGAGTCGTAGAGCCGGTCGTACGGCGGCGGCGGGATGTAATCGAAGTGCACGTCCCACAGGTGAAGGAAGACGAGGCGAGGTCCGCGGGGATGGGCCTTGAGCCACTTCTCCACCTCGCGGACGGTGGTCGGGCCCGTCACGTCCCGGATCGACAGGTCCGTCAAGTTGGCCTCGAGCTCCCCCTTCAGCAGGCCGATGGCCTGGTCGGAGTACGAGGTGCAGTCGTGGTAGGTCTCGAAGCCCTGGCTCAGGCCGAAGAAGGGATGGAGGTAGGGGCCGGCAAAGAAGCCGACCGTCTCGTAGCCGGCGTCGCGGAAGCTCTCCGCCAGCGTCTGGCGGCTCTTGTCGAGCCAGAACACCGTGTCCCGGCAGCCGTGCACCGAGTCGGGCAGGCTGGTGAAGAGCGCGGCGTGGGCCGGCAGCGTCCAGGAAGTCGAGCTGGTCACCGTCTCGAAGCGCGTGCCCTCGGCCGCGAGCCGGTCGATGCCGGGGCTCGTGTCGCGGTGGTAGCCGTAGCAGCCCAGGTGGTCGGGCCGGAGCGAGTCGATCACGATCAGCACCACGCTGGGCCGGGTCCGGCCCGGCCCGGAGAGCAGGAACGCCGCACCGGCGCCCAGCGCGAGCAACCCGGCCAGCGCCCCGATGAGCTTCCACTTCACGGTCGTTCTTCTCCGTCAAGTCCGGTCGGGCCGGCCCGGCACAGGATCCGAGCGCGAGCCGGAACTACGGCGAGGATATCGCATGGGCCGGTGGGGATCAAGGCGATTACGGATGCCCGCGTCGCCGCCCCGCGCGGCGGCTTGCGGCGCGGACGCTCAGCGGGCTGGCGCCCAGGGTTCGGATCGACCGGCGTTGCCTGCGGCTCGCGGCGGACACCTCTGCTTCGTGACGGCCGCAAACGCCCTGCCCGGGGTCTTGGTCGACTTCCGGGGCGTGCGCGCCCTCTCCCGTCCGTGGGAATCTGCGATCGTCAAGGCAGGCACCCCGCGCCGGCAGGGAGTAGGTAGACGGCCGGGCGGTCCCCGGTGTATGGTCGAGGGACGAGCGGGCGGGGCGGCGGCGGAACATGCGGCCGCGGATCTTGCTGCGGAGGTACCAGGATGGCCGGAACTTGCCCGTTGTTCTCGGTTCTCCTGCTCGCGGTCGCGGCGGGCTTCGGGGCGGCGCAGCCTCTCGATGGCGATCTGATCGTGTCAGGCATCGACAGCGGCCATCTCGTGGCCCTCGTCCGTCCGGCCACCGGTCTGTGGACCACGCTGTACCGCAACGTGGCCAGTCTCACCTTCCTGGACACGGCGGGGATGGTCCGGCACGCGGAGGACAACGAGGATCTCGTCCTCGCGGAGACCCGCTCCCAGTGGGGCGCGAAGTACAGCGAGATCCGCGGGTGGCTCACGCGACTGGATCCCGTGACGCTCACCACGATCCGGCTGATCGACTTCGCCGGCGAGGCGAGCTTCGCTCTGGATCACGACGGCACCTGGGTCGCGGCCGGCACGCACCACCGCTACCTGTACCCCACGGGGACGACGGACTCCCGGCTGGCGGGCCTGAGGCCGCCCGCCACGACGGTCTACCACCAGGTGGCCACGAACGAGTACTTCGCCGCGGTGGCGATCGACCGCGATCCGGGCGGCCCGGTCTATCTGCTCGGCACCTCGTTCGGGGGCATCAACTCGGTGGCCTCCGGCTGCCTGTACGGCGCGGACCGCCACGGAGTCGTCACCACCATCCTCGGTACGCTCGCTTGCCCGTTCGCTCTCGAGCTCGACCCGGCGACCGGCCACTTCGTCTACTCGGGCGGCGGCGCCGTTTCGCTCCTTGACAAGCAGGGCGCGGTGGTGAAGCAGCTCGCCCCGGTCGACGCGGGCGCGGCGCGGGTCAACCTCGACGGTTCGGTGTGGCTGGGCGCCGTGGACCCGAGCTCCAGGGAGACCGTGGTCGTGAAGCTCGACATCGCGAGCGGCGCCGTGGTGGGCGTGGTCCGGCTCGCCGGAACCGGGCCCTCGTTCGGAGGCGTGCCGCGTGGGCTCGAGGTCTACGGCAGTCGCCGCCTGGCGTGCAACGGTGCGGGCGCGCCGGGTACCCGGGTCGACATCCGGCTCGCGAGCCGCCGTCCGGGCGACGCTCACAAGCCCTACCGGCTCGCCTGCAGCCTGGCCCGCCGGCCGGCGCTCGACCTCGGGGTCGGGGACCGGCTCGGCCTGGCGCCGGACCCGCTGTTCCTGCTGTCGGCCCTCGGCAGCGTCCCGGAGATCTTCCTCGATTTCGCCGGCACCACCGACGCGGCCGGCCAGGCCACAGCGGCGGTGCGCATTCCTGCCAGCTTTCCTCCCAACCTGGGCGTGACCGTGTTCGTGGGCGGCGTCATCTACGATGGCGGCGGCGTGCGGACCGTGACCAACACGCACTGGTTCCTGCTCGACTGAACCACGGGCCGCGCCGGCCCTCGCCCCGGCGGCCCGGAGCCGTTGGGCAGATTTTGCGGTACCACTTCGAGCTCGGGGTGACTTTACAGGTACAAGCGCCCGCGGTAGGATCGCACCCCTCGAGGACAGTGGTGCGTCCCGCAACGGGACGGAGTTTCCAGAGTGGAGGCAGACCTTCTGGCCGCGAGGAAAGGCCGCCTCCGGGTGGACCGACTTCGCGGCGATCGCGGGGCGTGTCCGGATTGACGGACACCGAGAGGCGCCGGGCTCCGGAAAGGAAGGGAGCGGCCCGGGCCGCGCAGAGAGAGCATTGGGATGGGCCGCTGGCGCACCGCTGCGTCCGGCCGGGTTTTCTTCACTACAGCAAGGGAGAACGACGCATGACAGCCAGAATCGCCTTGTTCCTCTTCCCGCTCCTGGTGGCGGGACTGGCGGTCGCCGCACTTGAAGCCCAGTTGGAAGGTGCCGCGACGAGCCAGGATTTCACGCGCGCCGTGACGGCAGCGGACGCCGTCGTGGTGGGCCGCGTGATCGACATGGTGGACCGGAACGTGCCACCGGCCGAGCTCGAGCGGCGGAAGATCCGGGAGGCTCACCGGGTCGACGTCGTGACGACGCTCAAGGGACACGACATCGCCCAGCGCCGCATCGTGGTGCGGCCGAACACGCTGGTCTGGGAGGACGGAGACGAGTACGTCCTGTTCCTGCTCGACCGCGGCAACGGGTTCTTCGACGCCATTCCCGAGCCGGTGCTGACCGAGTCGCCCGCCGGCATCGCGGCGCTCGTCCAGAAGCTCGGCTTCAAGGCCCTTCCCCGGCTCGAGCTCCGCATGCGGAGCTTCGGCGGCTGCTGCTCGACGCATTCGGGCCTGCTCCAGGATCTGCGCATCGCCGCCGACGGCTGCTTCGAGCTGGAGGCGGTGGTGATGGGCGCCGACGGCCATCCCGGTTCGACGTGGGACGTGGCGCGGGGCGTGCTGCCGAAGGACGCGATCGCGCAGCTCCGGGCGCAGGTCGCCGCGGTGGCGAAGAAGCCGCTGCCAGACGGCGGGGGCTTGCTGAACTTCGAGCTCTCGAGCGCGCCGGGCAAGGTGGACTACCTCACCTTTTCGCGGCTCGACCGGCCAGAAGTGGAGGCGCTGCTCGCCGGCGCTGCGGCGCTGGCGCGCGCGCACGCCGGGGAGTCGGTCCGCGTGGACCGGGCCGTGGAGAAGTGAGCGCCGCTTCCGCGGAAGCGGCTCGCGAACCAAGGACAGAAACGGGAGAGAAACCGATGAGACGAATCAGGACACGCGCCGGGGCGGGGATGCTGGTGCTCGCCGGCCTGGCGCTCACGCTGGTGCTTGCCGCCTCTTCGCCGGGGCCGGCGCAGCTCAGGATCATCCGCAACTTCGTCGGCGGCACGCCGCCCACGAATGCCGTCGGCGGCGGCACGCTGCAGGCTGTCTTCAACGCGGCGGCCGACTGGTGGGAGCTCGCGATCAAGGACAACCACACCGTCACCATCGACTACAGCTGGGCGCCGATGGGCGGTTCGACGCTCGCCGCGCACACGCTCCAGACCCAGGGCGGCACCCCCAACCGCGAGACCAAGGGCAAGATCGAGTTCGACAACGACGGCTCGAGCGTCTACTTCATCGATCCGAGCCCGACCGATCACCTCGAGTTCCAGACCTACACCGAGACCACCCAGGATTTCGGCGCGGGTCTCCTCAACAAGGGGCGGGTCTACTCGAGCCCAACGGGCAGTGCCGCCGGCGTCTCGGACCTGCTGGCCGTGGCGATCCACGAGATCGGCCACTCCCTGGGGCTGAGCGGGCTCAACACGAGCTTCATCGCGGAGAACAGCGACGGGGACATCGACATCCGCGCGCCGCTGCCGTTCGCCGGCTCGACGTTCAACACGACTTCGGGCGCCCACCTGAACATCAGCACGGCGCTCATGTATCCGACGATTCCGGTGAGCCTCCGGCGGCTCGTGACCTCGGCGGACATCCTCGCCAACGCCGAGCTCAGCAAGTTCACGGACGTGAACATCAAGCCGAACACCGTCGCCCGGAACACGACGATCGCCATTCCCGACGACGTCTTCTCGAACCGGGGCAACTGCATCCCGCTCAGCGAGTGCATTGGCGGGGGCGAGGGGCGCTACCAGTGGTTCATCCACCAGAGCCTGATCGGCACGGGCGGGCTCATCACCGAGCTGGCGGTCCGGCCCACCACGACGCTCTCGTTCACGGCCCAGGACTTCGAGATCCGGATGAGCCACACCACGCAGACCGCGCATTCGACCAACATGAACACGAACCTTCCGGTCCCGGTGGTCGTGCGGCGGGCCGGCCCCATCAGCTTCTCCGGCGTCGGCACGCAGTGGTCCCCGATCCGGTTTGACCGGGCTTTCGACTACGACGGCAACCGCAACCTCACCATCGAGGTGCGGATGCGGAATCTCAAGGCTTCGCCGAGCCCGTCCGTCTACTACGACTCGGTCGGGACGACCAGCGCGGGTCGGTTTGCCCGCACCTATGCGCTGGGCGCCGGGACCTACAGTGTCGCCACTGCCACGACGGCGAGCGCGGCCGGAGTGCTGAAGATCCGGCTCCGCATCGGCGACGGCACCTACAACCCGTCCGACACGCCCGACACGGGCACGGCGAACAGCTGGCCGTTCAACACGTACACCGCCTGGCGCTATCAGTTCATCGTCAACGCCTCGGTGCTCCCCGCCGCGCCCATGAAGATCACGGACATCGCGTTCGCGCCGACGGCGACGAAGTCCTGGACCGCCAAGCAGTTCCAGGTCCGGATGGGGCACACGACCTACAAGGACTTCGGCACGGCCCCGACGCCCAATTGCTTCGACACGATGCTCGGCCCCGCCCCGGTGCTCGTCTACGACGGGGTGATGCGCTGGGACTGCGTGGCGGACACCTGGTGTTTCCTCGGACTCGAGAGCTCCTTCGGGTACGACGGCACCCGCAACATCCTGGTCGAGATCCGGTACCGCGGCGGGCCGGGTTCCGCCGGAGTGACCACCCGCACCGACTCCTCGATCAACCGGGCCTACACGCACACGGGGAGCACCGCCGATCCCTACAACGCGCCCTGCTGGATCGTCCCGATTCCCGGGCAGGACGCGGGAGCCAAGCACTGCCTCAGCGTCACCAAGGGCAACCTCCTGCTCGCGCCGGACACGGTGCGGCTGGGGCGGTCGGCGACGCTGCAGCTCCTGAACGGGCCGGCGCGCCAGTTCTACCAGATCGCGGCCTCGCTCGGGCAGCGCCCCGTGATGAAGGTCGCGGACTGGCCGGTATCTCTCGCCGTCGACTCGGTCTTCTTCAACTCCGTGTTCCTGGGCGCGCCTGTGTTCAACCGCTACGGGGGCAGCACGGGCAGCACCGGCGCGGCGACCGCAACCCTGAACGTGCCGGTGATCTCCCCGCTGGTCGGGGTCGACATCTACCACGCCGCCGTCTTCTACAGCTCGGCGGGCAAGATTCTCGGCAGCACGAACACCGACGGGACGAACATCATCCGGTGAGGCGTTCGCGCTGACCGGCAGGAACGGCGGCCGGCCGGGCCCCACGGGGTCCGGCCGGCGCTTCTTTCCGCGTGCGTACTGCGCGCCCTCAGGCCACCGCGCCCACGCGCCCGCGGATGAGCGGCAGCGTCGTCTCCTCGTGGAAGCGCGCGATCCGGTCGAGCTCCTCGAGGATCGCCTGCTTCTCGGCGCCGGAGACGCGGTAGGCCATGTCCACGAGGTCGGCCCCCTGGAGCTCGCCGGCGCCGAGGAAGGCGCCGCCGAGCACGGTGAGGTAGTCGGGCATCGAGTCGATCCGGTTGGCCGTCGCCCACACGCGGCACCACTGGCGGGCCGTCGCCTCCACGTGGTAACCGCCGCCGCCGAGCAGCAGCAGGTGGTTGGAGAAGTCCCGGATCCGCTTCATCGCCTCGACGGCGACGTTGTTGGTCATGGAGAGGTGGGTGAGGGGGTCGTTGCGGTGCGTGTCGCCGCCCACCACCGCGACCACGACGCTCGGCCGGAAGGCCGCGACCGCGGGCGGGACGACGCGGTCGAACACGGCCGCATACGCCTCGTCGTCGGTGTGCGGCGGGAGCGGCACGTTCACGGTGAATCCCCGTCCGGCGCCCGCGCCGATCTCGGTCTCGAAGCCCGACCAGGGATACAGCGTGCGGCCCGTCTCGTGGAGCGACAGGACCAGCACGCGGTCGTCGTGGTAGTAGGCGTCCTGGACGCCGTTGCCGTGATGGGCGTCGAGATCGAGGTAGGCCACGCGGTGGCCGTGCACGAGAAAGGTGTCGATGGCGGCGATCACGTCGTTCAAGTAGCAGAAGCCCTCGGCGTGGTCGCGGCTCGAGTGGTGGAAGCCCCCCAGCGGGTTGAAGACCACGTTGGCGTTGTCGCGGATGATGCGGTCCGCGCCGGTGAGGGTGGCGGAGACGTAGAGGAGCACGTAGTCGAACAGCCCCTTGAAGACCGGCGCCTCCTCGCCGCCGAGGTGGAAGGCGAGCATGCCCTCGTCCCACCCGCCGCCGTTGGCACGCTCGAGCGCCGCCACGAAGGCCGGCGCGTGCGACTCGATCAAGCGCTCGCGACTGATCATCGCGGGCTCCTCCACCCGCATCCACGGCTCGCCGAGGAAGCCCTGCTGGTGGATCAGTCGCAGCGCGGTCCGGGCGCGGTCGGGCCGGAACGGATGGTTCTCGCCGTAGGCATGATCGTTGAAGCGGCCCGAGTAGACGATGATGCTGTCCTTGGGCCGCTGGATGTCGGCCGGCGGGAAGTGCAGCGTGAAGACGCACGAGCCCGCCTCCCAGCGCTTTTCCGCCGTGGGCCACGCCTTGGACAGCAGCGCCATGGTGGCGGCGTTGCCCTCGATCACGTCGGCGTAGACGCCCTCGAGCCCCCGCGAGTAGGCGATCTTCTTCAGGGTGTCGGCGACGAACATGCCCAGCCCCAGGCCGCGGTAGCTCTCCTTCACGAGGATGTCGAACTCGCCCATGTGGGTCGTGGTGTTGAGCGTGTAGCGCCCCTCGACGACGATCTCGCGGTTCGTGCGCCGGCCCACCAGTCCGATCAGCGCCATGTCGCGGCTGTAGTCGACGCTGGCGATCTTCTGGGCCTCGCGGTCCGGGAGCGTCCGGATCATGCCGTGGTAGCGCAGCCGAATGCTCTCGGGGGACAGCGAGTAGAAGAGCTGCTGGAGACGGCGGGCATCGAAGGGTTTGACGGGCCGGAAGAACACCTCGAGGCCGCCGGCAAACGTGCGGTGGAACTCGTAGTGGTGGGGATAGACCCAGCCCGGCTCGGACGGCAGGATCTGGTCGGGGGGCAGGTAGTGCAGGCGCCGGGCTTCCGCCAGGAGCCGCGGGCGGAACCGGGGGTGCGCGACGGAGAGGAGCGCCACCGCGCGCTCCCGGATCGTGAGCCCCTGGAGGAAGACCGATCCGAACTCGGTCACCACCGCGTCCACCGCCGCACGCTCGAGGTAGACGCCCCGGCCGGTGCACTCGGGCGCGATCCGCGACGCGGCGCCATCGGCCGTCGTCGACGGCAGTGCCACCACCGTCAGCCCGCCCGCCGCGCGGCGCACGCCGCGGAGGAAATCGGTGCCGCCCGGCAGCCGGCGCGGATCGGAAATCTCGCCGGAATCGAGCCGCGCTACTCCCGTGAGATCCACCTCCTCGACGGATTGCAGCGCCAGCATCTGGCGGTGGCGGGCGATCAACCCGGGATCGCCGACGACGTCGATCGGGTGAAGCTCGATGTCCGGCCGCGCGGCGAGCGCGGCATAGAGCGCGCGCGATCCCAGCGCGATCGTGGCCACGGTCTTGCCGCGATGGACCTCCTTCGTGCGGTTGGTGACCACGCCGGCCTGGATCAGGCGCAGGATGTCGTCGGTCAAGATGTCCGTGTGGATGCCGAGATCCCGCTTGGTGTCCAGACACCGCATGGTCGCGGCGCTGATCACCCCGGTGTCGAAGTGCAGGGTGGTTCCGTCGGCGATCAGGTTCGCGACGTGCCGGCCGATGGTGAGCGAGACGGGATCGAGCGGGAGGGCGGCGACCTCGAGCAGCGGCTCGGTGCCGTCCACCAGGAGGTGAATGCGCTCGGCGGCCACGAGCGAATCGCCGGCCGTCCGCGGCATCTCGGCGTTGACCTGGGCGATGACGAGGCGCGCGTTCTCGACGGCCGCCTTGACGATGTCCACCGAGATGCCGAGGCTCGCGAAGCCCGCCGGGTCGGGCGGCGAGACCTGGACGAGCGCGACGTCGATGCCGAGCAGGCCGCGAGCGATGGCCTCGGGCACCTCGCTCAGGTGGATGGGCGTGAAGTCGGCGACGCCGCTCGCGACCGCCGTCTCCGCGGCGCGGCCCACGTAGAGCGTGTTGTAGCGGAAGCTGCTCAGCAGCTCGGGGCGCGCGAGATCGAGATCACCCTGGGCCAGGATGTGGATGATCCTCACGTCGGCGAACCGGCTGGCCATGGCGGCGAGCGTGCGGGTGAGCAGCCGCGGCTCGCCGCATCCCGAGCCGATGAAGAGGGTCTGGCCGTTGCGGATGCGGGCGAGCGCGTCCCGCGCGTCGACGCAGCGGTCGGCGTAGCGCCGGCGCCAGTCGTCAGGCGGCATGGCGCGCGCTCCCGGTCCGCGCGGCCGCAGGGAAGGAGGGAGTGCCGCACGCCGCGGCGATGCGGGCCCTCACGGCGTCTTCGCTCCGGAGGCGACCGCGAGCGTCACGGTGCCGCGCAGCGTGCCGTAGCGCGCGGCCAGCACGATGTGCGCCCTGTCCGTGCCGGGCACGAGCGCCAGGTTGAGGCACGGGATCTCGGCTTCCGCAGTCGTGACGGCGAGCGGCACCTCGATGCGCGGCCGCCCCTGGCGGTCGAGCACGAGGAAGCGCCAGCGGCCGTCGGACTCCGAGCGGAAGCCGGCGTCGTGCGTGCCCGGCGCGAGCCGCTCCGCGCCGATCTGCAGCGGCACGTCGGTCGAGAGCTGCACCAGGCGGCGAAGCACGCGCGCGTTGAAGAAAGCCTGCGCCCGCGGGTGGGTCCGCATCGTCTCGAGGGTCCCGGCGCTCAGCGAGACCGCCCGGTAGCGCACGCGGATGCGCACCGGCGGGCGCGCGGGCTCGGGGCCGGCCTGGCCCGGATCGAGCTCGATCGTGCTGGTGCAGATCCGCACGTCCTCGCCCTGGGCGGCGGCCGCGGGCGCGGTCGCCGCAGAACCCGGGACGGAGATGGAGAACAACGCGGTCGAGATCGCCACGGCGACGGCCGCGGCTCGCTGGAGTGGGCTCATGGCAAGGGATCGTAGGACGCCGGGGCGGTGCGGTCAACCGCCTGCTTGCGGCCGCCGGCCGCCCGGCGGTCCATCGCCGTCGAGCCCGCCGGCAAACGGCGCCGCAAGGAGCGCGCGCCGCACCTCCTCGCGGAGCGTCGCCGCGTCCACGGACGGAGCGACGGCGAGCCCGAGGCGGATGCGATGACCGTCTACCCGGAAGTGAACGCGGGCGGCGCGGTCGTGCCGGCGCCCGATCCGCTGCACGAGCTGCCGGACTGCCATCCAGTCGCTGTCGAGCGAGAGCGAGAACTCGAGCAGCGCCGGCGCTCTCGGCGCGGCGGCGGCGGCGGCGGCGGAGGAGGAGGAGGAGGGGGGGGAGGAGGAGGGGAAGGGGCGCGGAGCGGCTGCGGCGTGGGCCGCGGCGGATTCCGGAGGCCGGGAGCGCACCAGCCGGCGATTGCCGATGCGGACGGCCACCGGACGGCCCGGCTCGCCCACGTCGACGACGGAGTCGAGCCACCCGCGCCGCACCACGCGGCCGCGGATCACGTCGTTCCAGACGAGCTCGCCCGGGCGTGCGCGGCCGCCCAGGCGGAGCCGCAGTCCGCCGAAGAGATCGAACGGCACGCTCCAGGCGAGCGCGAGCACGCCGGCGCCACCGATTCCGGCGAGCGCGTGCGCGGCCGGCCCGTTGCGGAGCAGACCGGTGGCGAGCAAACCGAGCGTGCCCGCGAGGCAGAGGAGCTGGAGCGGCCGCGCGAGAAGGGGCGCGCGCCGCACGCGGGAGGCGGCGAGCCCGAGCGCGAGCAGGCCGGCGGCGACCGCGATCAGCGGTTCGGTGGCGGGGAGCCGGGCGGTCTGCGCACGCAGCCGCGGCAGCCACTCCCGCCGGAGTCGATGCGCGAGATCATCCGGGGGTGGCGCCTCTTGCCGGGCGATGAGCCGGGCCAGCGCCGCGCGCCGGGCCTCCACGGCGAGCGCCGCTTCGTGGTCGCGCTCGAGGCCGGCCAGGTAGCGCTGGCGCGCTTCGAGGAGCGCCGTGCGCGCTTGAGAGATCGCCTGCTCGCGCGCCGGAGCGGAAGGGTCCTCGAGCGGGCGGCCGGCCAGCGCCTCGGCCTCGTCGAGCGCCGTCTCGAGGAGCTGTCTGGCGGTGTGCCGCTCCGCGTCGAGGGCGGCGCGTCCGGCACGCCGGGTGGCTTCGGCAGCGAGCACCGCCGCGTGCGGTTCCGCGAGCGCGGCCGGGGCGTTCGGCGGCAGGTCGGGCACCGCGCGCCGGCGGTCGGGCCCCGGCGCGGGAAGCAGCCCGCCGAGGTCCGGGGGGCTGAGACACTTCCGCCGGAGCGCCGCCGCCTGGGAGGCGAGCAGATCGATGACCTCTCGCGTCCGCGCGTCGTCGCGCGCGAGCCGGGCCGGCTCCTCTGCCCTCTCGCGGGCGGCAAGTCGGGCCTCGGCGCTCGCCTCGAGACACTGTTCGGTGTCCAGGCCGGGGAGGTTCGCGAGCTCGATTGCCTGCGCACGGCATGCTTCGAGGTAGCGGGCCCAGTCGCGGTGAAACGCGGCCACGCTCTCCAGGTGCTCCCGCTCGCGGGCCGCAATCGCGGCGAGCTCCCGCCGGGCTTCGATCGCCGTGTGGAGTGCGGCGCGTGCCCGCGCGTTGTCGATCACCTCGGCGAGCGGCGCCGGCTCGCTGCACGCGCCGGCTGCCTCGGCGGGCGGTGAGAGCGCTCGCTGCAGGCGGGCGGCGGGACCGGCGCGCGTTGCGGTGAGTGCCGCCTGGTCGTCGAGGAGCGCTTTCCAGCGCGCGTGCAGCGACTGGCGCTGGGACACGAGCGCCGTCCGCGCGCGCTCGTGGGCCTGGGCCGCGCTCGCCGCCTCGGCGGCCCGGATCCCCTCCGCTTCGAGCAGCTCCTTCTCGACGCGGTCCTTCTCGAGGACGAAGGCATCAAGGCCGCGCTCCTCGTCTTCCGCCGTCTGCCTGGCTGCCTCGCACCGGGCGCGCAGGTCCTCCACGAGCTCGGCCATGCGCTCGGCCAGCGGGTCGCGGAGTGCATGGGGCCCGCGGGCCGGGCGGGGGAGCTGGCGGCGCCGCGCGAGCGCGCCCTCGAGCTCGCCGCGCGTCGCCTTGAGTAGCAGGTGGCGATCGAGGGCGCTCGCGAACCGCCGGCGCAGATGGACCTCCAGGCGGCTCAGCACGAAGCTGTCCAGGCGGAGCGCGGCCACCCGCTCGGAGGAGGAAACGGCGGATGCTTGCGCGCCGCTCGCGGCCTCGCGCGACGGTCGGCAGTCCCGGAGCTCGCGGTACGCGGCGTCCGCCTCGGCCGCGCGCTGCTCGACGGCCGCTAGCTGCTCGGCGAGGCGCTGCTCGAGGCGCACGAGGAAGTCACGGCTCGGCGCGCGCGCGGGCGCGCTCGCCTGCGCGGCTGCCGGGCCGGTTCCGAGCACGGTGAAGAGGAGGCAGGCCGCGGCGATCTCGCTCGCTCGCGCGCGTCTCGGCGGCATCGCGATTCCCCTGGGTCCCCGAAGGTCTCGAAAAGATCGATGGTACCTCGAAGAGCGGGAAATGTCCAAGGGGGAAGGCGCGGGTGGGGGGGGCGCGCTCGATCAAGAGTCCGAGCGTCACTCCACAAGGATGCCCAGCGGTTCTGTGATGCGGCGAATGCCCGCAGGCCCGTAGGTCAGCGCGGCCACGAAGAAGCGCAGCCCGCGGAGCCCCGGAGCGTGCGGAATCGCCAGTGTCATCGTGGCCGTGCCCGTGGCGTCCAGTAGCCCCGCGAAGCCGCGGAACATGGCCGGGTTGGTGAGCGAGATCAGGAGGAGCGCATCGGGATCGAGCGGGATCCGACCGGCCGGCGTTGGAATCCCCGTCAGCGCACCGAGAGCAGCTCCGGCCCGGAAAGGCCGCCCGGACTCGGAGGGCACCACCAGGTGGATCGCGTACACGGCGCCCGGAGTTGGGATGCCCGCACCCGTGAGCATGCGGCTTCCCCAGGTGACGACGTCGGAGGGGAACGTCTGCATCGGGGAATATCACCAGAGCTGAACGCCTCGCCCCGTCGTGATGTCGTAGCGCTGGAGATCGACGTTCTGGGTGACGTAGTGGTCCCTATGAAACGGATTGTAGTCGAGACCGAGTGGGATGCCACCAGGCACGAGAGGAGCCAGGGTGGCGGTCGCGCCGGTGCGCGGATCGTAGCGAAGGAGATTGCCCCACGCGGCGAGGACCGAGCCGTCAACCAGGTGGGTCTCAAACTTCACCCGTGCGTTCACGAAGCTCCAGAGGACACCCCGCTGCGTAGACACGATCTGTCCCGAGCGAGCGAGACGGTGGACGTCGCCGCTGGCGGTGCCGACGCGCAGGTCACCGGTCAGAAGGTCCTCCACCATGGCCGCGGCGTTCGGCAGGGCCGGAGCCACGGTGGTCAGCGTTTTCGCGGGCGGCGACCACCGGAAGATGCCCCCTTCGACGGCGTCGGCAGAGTAGTTCAGGAGGAGCAGATCCCCGCGCTGGTCGACGATGCCGATCGGCACGAAGCGAAAGGTCGGGGGCAGGGCGGACAGCGTACGCAATACACGGGCGCGATCGAAGTGGAGCAACTGAAAGGTGGCTTGGGCAACGCCGAAGGGGAGGGCGGTGAACAGGATGCCGTCATTGCGCGGTGCGGCGGCGAGACCGCTGGCGCCGGTGGCTGCCATGGCGGTGCCGAACAGGGTAGTCGGGCTGCCGCCGCCATGCGGAACCGCATAGACACCCAGCACGTATGGCAGGGGGCCATTGGCGAGGAGGATCACATCGCCGTCCGAGACTTGCGCGCCGGCGCCAGTGATCAGAAGCGCAATGCCGAGCCCTGCCGTCGCTACCAGCAGTCTCCTGCAGACCTCTGAGCGAAGAGGCCCAACCAACGCGGTTCTGCTCTACCGCGCAGAGTAGTCAGAGAGCCGGAGTGGGGTCAAGGCCGGGGCTGGATCGAAGGGGATTGCGGGATTCGGGCGCCCTGGGGGCGTCGTGGAAGGCGGGCGACCGGGGGGGGGTACGGACGGGTTGTGCTTGCGACATCTCGCCGGGGGGGGCGAGTCACAGCCGCCGGCGGCCGAGTGCCGGCCCGAACAGGCAGGCGCGGTCGAGCAACACGAACGGCCCGCGGGCCGCCGGGAGCGAGCCGGCGGCGAGGTGCACCGCCCGGTGCTCCGGGAGCAGCACCATGCTGTAGATGTTGAGCGAGCCCTGGGCGGTGCGTGCGAGGTGTGTCTTGACGCTCTCCACGGACCACGGGGTCTCCGCGCGCCCGGCCGCTTCGAGGAGGTACCGCATGCGCGGGCACCAAGACGGCGCGTCGTCGGGCCCGGCGCACATCTCGGGCGCGCGATGGTGGTTGGTGCCGAACAGCAGCCCGTTCTCGGGGCGCCGCACCGCCATCCGGCGCACCGAGAACTCGGCGAGCGCGGCGTCGCCCGATGCGGCCGCGAGCATCAGGTTGTTCGAGGTGCAGCGCGGACCGTGCTCGAGGATCGCGAGCGCCTCCGCCACCTCCGCCGCCGACTCCGCGATCCGGCGGTAGAGCATCAGCGCGGGCATCGCTGCCGGCGAGAACGCCGGGTCGCCGCCGGGCACCTCCATGACCGCGCCGGCCAGTCCGTCCTCGTTCAGGAAGGAGTGGGTGCCGATGAAGCCCGGGTGCGTGATCGACGCGAAGGACTTCTTGCCGCGGGGGTGGTAGACGACGACGAGCGCGTAGCGCTCGGCGACCCCGAGGGTGGGGAAGTCGAAGTTCCGGCCCAAGAGCGGCGTGCCCTCCACCGACCGCGCGCGGGAAACTGCGATCGTCGTGCAGCGCACGAGCTTCTTCACGTCGGCGAACGTGTTCACCAGCAGGAGCTCCTCCTCACCGAGCGGCGAGGCGGCGGCGAACGCTGCCATCTCCGCGCGGTAGTCCGCGGGAATGTGTGGCTCCATCTGGCGGGCCTTGGCGAGCACGAGGCGCCGGAGCGGTCCCACCAGCGCGCGCGCGAGGTAGTCACGCACGCCGCGGGCACCACTCTCCCCGATCAGGCGCCCGGCCTGCTCGCCCATCTCGGCCGGCGTGCCGTAGAGCTTCAGCACCGGGATGTGCGCCTCGTAGCGGAGCGTGGCGGGGCCGTGCCGGCCCTCCGCGTAGGGCCTCGTGTCGTCCGCTGGCTGCGCGCCGGCGATGCCGCAGACGATCGCGAGGAGGAGCACGAGGCAGCGGCGCGGAATCGGCAAGGTTCGGCCTCCTCCAGTCGGGCGCGGCGTGGTTCCGCCGGGGTCTTCGTGCGCGAGGTCTTTATACGCGAGCCGCGCGCAACCGTCACCCCCCTGTGCCGCCCGCTTCTTCCTGGCGCCGCCGCGCCGTTGCCGTCCCGACCTTGAGCGACTTGGCCGCGGGTGCAATCCCTTCCGGGACGTCCGGAATGCCAAGGAAGGTGTGCATGCTTCTCGGCGCTCACGTCTCGGTCGCGGGCGGGCTCGAGCACGCCCCGGCTCACGGAAAGACGCTCGGGGCGGAGGCGATCCAGATCTTCACCCGGAACCAGCGCACGTGGCGCCACCGGCCGCTCTGCGCCGCGGAGGTGGCCGCGTTCCGCGCCGCGCGGGCGGCCGCCGGCACCCGGGCCGTGCTGGCTCACGGCTCCTATCTCCTCAACCTCGCGGCGGCGGATCCCGCCATCCTGCGGCGGTCGCGCGCGGCGCTCCTCGCCGAGATCGAGCGCTGCCGGCGTCTCGGGGTCGACGTGCTCGTGGTCCACCCCGGTGCGCACGGCGGACGGGGCGAGGCGGCCGGTGTCCGCGCCGTGGCGGCGAGCCTCGACTGGGCCCTCGAGCACGCCGGCGGGACGGGGCGGGTGACCCTCGCGCTGGAGACCACGGCGGGCCAGGGGCACAGCCTGGGACACCGCTTCGAGCACCTCCGGGACATTCTCGGGCGGTTGCGCCGGCCCGCCGGCGTGGCGGTGTGCATCGATACCTGCCATGTCTTCGCGGCCGGCTACGAGCTGCGGTCTGCCGGGGGCTACGAGGAGACGCTCGCCGCGCTTGGCCGCACGGTCGGCCTGGACCGCGTGGCCGCGATCCATCTCAACGACTCCCGGGGGCCGCTCGGCAGCCGGCGCGACCGGCACGTCGATCTCGGCGCGGGGGAGCTCGGGATCCGCGTGTTCACGCGCCTGGTCCGCGATCGCCGCCTGAGCGGCCTGCCGGCGGTGCTCGAGACTCCCGGCGGCATGGCGATCTGGAAGCGGGACATTGCGCGGCTCGAGCGCGCACGCCGGTGCCGGCCGGCGCGCGCCAGAACGGAAGGAACGAAGCGCCCATGACCGACAACAAGCCGGAGCTGCTCCGCTTCCTGCGGGAGCGCGTGGAGGAGGTGATCGCCGCCGACGACGCGCCCGACCGCAAGCTGGAGCGCGTCTGCCGGATGCTGGCGGACGGGCTCACGACGTTTGACTGGGTGGGCATCTACCGCGTGGATGCCGGGCGCCGCGAGCTGGTGCTCGGACCCTACGTCGGCCAGCCGACCGAGCACGTGCGCATCCCGTTCGGGCGCGGCGTCTGCGGGCAGGTGGCCGAGAGCCGGCGCACGCTCGTCGTGAACGACGTCGCCGCCGAGCCCAACTACCTCTCGTGCAGCGCGGCGGTGCGCTCCGAGATCGTCGTGCCGATCTTTCGCGGCGGCGCGATGGTGGCCCAGCTCGACATCGACTCCCACACGGCCGCGGCGTTCGCGGCGGAGGAGCGCCGTTTCGTGGAGGACGTGGCGGCGCATCTCGGCGAGCTGATCTGAAAGCCTGCGCAGGGACGAGAGCAACCGATGCTGCGGATCACCGACACACTGGCGCTTCCCGAGGACGAGATCGTGAAGCGCTTCACGACCGCGGGCGGGCCGGGCGGCCAGAACGTGAACAAGGTGGCCACCCGGGTGGAACTCCGCTTCGATCTGGAGGCGACCCGGACGCTTCCGCCCGACGTGGTCGCGCGGCTGCGCCAGCGCGAGCGGGGCCGCATCACCCGGGACGGCGTGCTCCGCATCGTCTGCCAGGTCCACCGCGAGCAGGGCCGCAATCTCGAGGAAGCGCGCTGCCGCCTGGCCGAGGTCGTGCGGGGCGCCCTCGCGCGGCCCCGCCGCCGCGTGGCCACGCGGCCCACGGGCGCCTCCCGCATCCGGCGGCGCGAGGACAAGACCCGGCGCAGCCGCGTCAAGCGCCAGCGCGGCCAGGTCCGCGGCGAGGACTGACCCCCGCGGCGGCTTGCCGCCGCGCGATTTCCCGCCTTCCGGGTTGATGCCGCGCCGCCGGCACGGTAGTCTCTCCGCCGCTCACCCGGCCCCGGGATCTCCTGCCGGCATGGGCGGATACTGGGAACTTATTTGCCTTTCGCATTCTGCCGCTACATCCGAAGGGGAAGATGGCCGTCCACCTCCGTGGCTCACGGCCAAAGGGGACTGTGGGAACGCGACCATCGGGGAAACGGCCGGCAGCGGTCACGCCGCCGCCGGGGCGTTTCCAGGGCAAACGACTCCGTGGAACTCCGTCTTTCGAGGACTTGAACTCCATGCGTACACACCAACACCCCACGACGGTCCGCGCGCCGCGCGGCGGCTGGATCCTCGGCGCGGCGGTCTGGCTCGCGCTGGCGCTCGGCGCCGCCGCCCAGCTCGAGCCGATCGGCACGCTCGGCTCCTATCCCGACATCCAGCTCGATCGCG
>JAFGQW010000361.1 GCA_016935485.1 Planctomycetota bacterium
CAGGCCGACGCCGTCGCCGCGGCGATCGCGGCGGCGAGGGAAGCGGCCCGATCCCGAGGGGCGAGCGCGCCCGGAGGGCCCGACCAGGCGCCCGACTGGCCGGGCAACGGAGCGGGCCGGCCGGAGGAAGAAATCCGCGACCTGGGATGCCGCGTCGGCTGGTGCGCGGTCGGCTGCCTCCTCTTCGCGCCGGCAGGATGCGCGATCTGGTGCTTCCAGACGGCGGCCGGAATCGGCACGGCACCGGTGGCGCTGCACGTCCTGTCCTCGTCGCTTCTGTGCTGGGCCTTCTCGGGGTATCTCGGGCTGCTGGGAGTCCTGCTCGCACTGTTCTATTTCCACGCCGTCGCCCGGCTCGGGTGGGCTCCGCGAGGATCCGCGGCGACGCTCGGCTCGACCCTGCTCTGCGCGCTGCCGAGCATGTGGTTGCTCTTGTCGGTCGGGTGACGGCCATCGACGTTGCGGCGGCTCCCCTGGGTGGCGCCGCCGCGCTTCGGAAACGCTCCGCATGGCAAGACAACGCGAGACTCCGGCGCGCCGCGGGCGGCGCGCCGGACGGTGGCCCCTGGCGGTTCTGATCGTCCTGGTCGCGCTCGCCGCCGCCGGCTGGATCGGCGGATGCGTTTCCACGGTCATGCCGCCCGCGGCTCCCGAGGATCCGGAAACGGTGTACCTGATCACCGACGCGCGCCATGTCGGCGTGGCGCTGCCCGATCCGGAGGGCGGGTTGGTCGACTACGCGTTCGGCGACTGGGACTGGTACGCGTGCAACCACGACCGCTGGTACCACGTGTTCGACACCGTGCTCTGGCCCACGCGCGCCACCCTCGGCCGCCAGCGCCTTGCCACCCGCGATCCGGCGAGCCTCCGCGGCCGCTACCCCGGCGGCGCGGTGCGGCCGTTTTCCGCGGCCCGCGAGCGGGTCGACGCGCTGTATGGCCAGCTCGAGGCCGAGTTCCGGGCGCACGAGGCGGAAGCGGTCTATAATGATCGCTTCGATTTCCGCTTCGTCCCGCTCGGCCGGAGCTACTGGTTTCTCCACAACTGCAACGACGTCACGGCGGCCTGGCTCCGGGAGCTCGGCTGCTCGGTGTCGTGGGTTCCCATCCGCCTCGGCGTGGGGCTCGCGGCGCCGCCAGACTGAACCGGGGGAGACCGCGCGCCCCCCCATCGCGACGAAAGGACGTACGCCATGGCCTACCGCCCGAGAATCCTCGCGCTCGCGGGAAGCACCCGCATCGACTCCTTCAACAAGAAGCTCGTCCGGATCGCGGCCGACGGGGCCCGGGAGGCGGGCGCCGAGGTGACCGTCGTGGATCTCCGGGGTTTCGCACTGCCGATCTTCGAGGAGGACCTCGAGGCGCGCGAAGGAATGCCGGAAGCCGCCCGCAAGCTCAAGGCGCTGTTCAACGCCCACGACGGCCTGCTCATCGCCTCGCCGGAGTACAACAGCTCGATCACGCCGGTGCTGAAGAATGCGATCGACTGGGCCACGCGGCGCGAGGCCGGCGAGCCGCCGCTGGGCAGCTTCCGGGGAAAGACGGCGGTGATCCTCAGTGCCTCGCCGGGGCCGCTCGGCGGACTGCGCGGCCTCGTGGCCCTGCGGATGCTGCTGGGCAACATCCAGGTGAACGTGCTCCCCGAGCAGCAGACGATCGCCCAGGCGCACGAGGCACTCACTCCCGAGGGCCGGCTCAAGGACGCAGCCCAGGAGGCCGCGGTGAAGGCGCTCGGGGCCCGCCTGGCCGAGGTGCTCGCCAGGCTCCACGGCTGACGCGCCGCCGCGACAGGTCCGCGCCCCCCGCTGCGGCGGCGGCGGATCAGCCCCCGCGGCGCGCGACCGCCCGCCCCGTCTCGCGCCGGCGTCTACCAGCGCTCGCGGCGGCCTCCACCCCCCCCGCCGCCGCCCCCACCGCTCCGCGGCGGGCGGGGCTTGGCTTCGTTCACCGTGAGGGTACGGCCTCCGTACTCGGCGCCGTTCAGCGCCTCGATGGCCGCCCGCCCGGCCTGCTCGTCGCCCATCTCGACGAAACAGAAGCCGCGCGGACGTCCCGTCTCGCGGTCGGTGATGATGTTGACGCGGTCCACCGCACCGTGAGCACCGAAGAGCTCGCGGATCTCCGCTTCGGTGGCTTCGTAGGACAGGTTGCCGACATAGATGTTGAACACGGGACTCGTCTACCTTCCCCGAGACTGCGTGGCCGGACGGGATCCTCGGGGAGCGATCGGCGTTCGGTCGAGTGAACTCCGGGCGATCGCGCCCCTCGGGGAAGCGGGATCGCCCTCCCGCTCAAGCTAGACTGTATAAGCATTCCCACCGGCGCGCGCAAGAGCCTGCGGGGCAAACCGCCGCGGCCGGCCGCCGCGGCCCGGCGCGCAGACGATCGCGCCGCCCGGGGTCCCGGAACCGCGGCCACGGGACCGGAGGATTGACGTGCCGGATCGGCTGTCGACAATCTCCGGAAGACATCGCACGCTTGGGTCCCGAGCGGAGCGGCTCGGCCCCCGGTCCGGATCCTCGTGCAAAGGGAGCGGCGCCATGATCAGGAAGGCGGCCGGCGTGCTGCTGGTGTGCGCGCTCGCGCTCGGCGCCGCGGTCTGCGCCCAGGACTTCCCGCCCCCGGCCTTGAACCCGTTCCTCGCCACCAAGAGCCGGAGCGGCTGGTCTCCGCCCCTGCCGGCGGACGCGCAGCTGCTCGGCATGAACGCCGTCACGGCTCTGGCGGACCTCGACGACGGCGCGGTCTACGTGGAGACGGAGTACCTCCGCCTGGCGAGCACGCTCCCGGCCATGCGGACACCCTCGCGGGTCTACCCGCGGGTCCGGGAGAGCCTCGATGGGCTCGCCGCCACCTACCCGAAGTTCAAGACGAAGTTCCCCGACCTGAGCCCGAGCCAGGTCGCCCACCTGATCGCCTTCCATCTCGAGCGCGTGATGGCGGAGACGTGGCGGCTCTTCGGCACCACCCGCCAGACCTACGTCGACTACGCGAAGAGCCATGAGCTCGGCCCCTACATGCGGCAGAAGGGCAAGTTCGAGGTGTTCCTCTTCGACTCGGCAAGCGACTACCAGAAGTTCGCCGACCGGTTCACGGGCCGCCGCTCCATGCTCGGCCAGCGCTACCGCACGCCGGCGACCGACGCGCTGTCGTTCCTGGTGGCGCCGCCGCCCGGCGGGGCGCGCTCGCTCAACAAGTGGATCAACCTCGTCGTCAACAACCACGCCCACAACCTGCTCATGTCCGAGGTCCGCAACAGCTGGCGCGTGCCCACCTGGCTCGACCTCGGGTTTGCCCACTGGATGGAACAGCGCGAGGGCTTCGAGACCAGCACCTACACCTACGGCGAGGCCGGCCGTCAGTACCGGTTCGCGAGCGGCGACTGGCGCCCCGCGCTGCGCGCGCTCCTCACCGCCGCCCGCGCGCCGGAGTTCGACGCCTTCTTCGACGAGCCGTCGCTCGACGCCTACGACGGCGACCGGTGCGGCGTGGCGTTCGGGCTGGTGGACTTCATGATCCGGGAGCACTTAGGCGGCCTGAGGGCCTTCTGCGCGCGGCTGCGCGAGAACGACACCCTGGCGGTCCGCGACGCCTTCCGCGAGGCCTTCGGCACCAGCCCGTCGGTGTTCTTCGAGCGCTGGCAGGAGTGGGCGCGGACGAACTACGCGCCCGGCGGCCTGGGCGGCCTTTCCCGGGACCCCATCCCGGCGAAGTAGACCGACGCACCCGGCGGCGCAAAAAAAACGAATCGAGCTGAAACCACCCGCCGCCGACCGCGACCGACGGCGGGCCGCGGCCCGAACCGCCCCCCGCGATCCGGGCTGCGCACAGGCACCCCGACCCCGCAAGGGGCCGCCCCGCGGCCCGGAAAGGAATCTCCGATGGACCGAGAAGAAGTCGTCGCGGCGCTCCGCCGGCTGGCCGACGGCCGGGATCCCGCGACCGGAGAACCGCTGGACGGACTCCGGCCGCTCCAGGAGCCGTCGGTCATTCGCACCCTGTTCCACGCCCTGCTGCATCTCGAGACGTCCCCGCCCCGGAAGAACCGCGCCGCGATCAACGCCGAGCGGAATCTCCCGGCCCGGAGCTTCACGCCGTGGTCCTCCGAGGACGACGCGAAGCTCCTCGAGCGGTTCTCGGCGGGTCAGGCCCTGCCGGCGCTCGCCGCGGATCTCCAGCGGACGGAGGGATCCATCCAGGCGCGGCTCGTCCGGCTCGGCCTGATCGCCGACCCCGGAGCCGCACCGCCGGCAGCGGGCGTCCGCACGAGCCCCATCGGACCGCTCAGAACGTGACCGACAGGCCCACCGACACGCGCATCTCGTTGGACAGATCGTCGGCGCTGCGGAGGCTGTAGGCGCCGGCGATCTCGAGCACGCTTAGCTGGAAGCCGGCCGTGATCGTGGTGCCGAGATCGCTCTCCTCCAGGTTGCGGTAGACGCCGGCCCGGAGCGCCAGCCACGGGAGCGGGGCGTACTCGACCCCGCCGCCGATGTGGCGCGACTCGATGCCGATGCCCTCGAGCGCGGACTCGTTCGAGGTCAGATCCAGGTCGAAGGTGAAGGTGAGCGGGTTCGTGATCGAGCGGATGTCGCCGCGCCGGCGCGGCGCCGCCGCCGTCCCCTCGGCGCGTTCGGCCTCCTCGCCCGCCTCCGGCTCGCCGTAGTGCTCCTCGTAGAACGGCGAGAAGGCAATGCCGAGCCGCACCTGGGGGTCGAGATCGAAGTCGGCGGCGTGGCGGCGCTCGATCGTCGGCGACAGCAGGTGCGCGGCGGTGATCCCCGCCACCAGCCGGCGCTCGAAGAAGTGCGCCTGGGCGCCGACCACGAGGTCCAGGTAGCAGGACGACTCCCGGTTGGACCGGAGGCGATCGCGCCAGTCGATCTCGCCGCCCGTCGCCAGGTTGATCAGCGTGTCGGCGTCGTTGAAGGTGGTGGCATGGCCGATGATGCCGGTCGCGCCAACGAGGAGGTTCTCGCCCAGGAACGGCAGCGCCGCGGCGTAGCTCAGCCCGACCTGGCGGAGCCACGCGACGTGCCCGATTGCGGCCGACTCGTTGTTGACGATCGAGTTGGTGGGCAGCGGGAGGCTCACGACGGTGGAGATGTTCTGCTTGTCGACGACGATTCTCACGTCGGTGAGCACGCGCTCGGAATAGCTCAGGGTGAGCGGGATCGGCAGCGTCAGGGCCACCAGGCTGTGCGCCTCCGCTCCGGCCACCAGGTCGTCGTCGAGCGCGAGGATCGAATCCACCGCGCGCTGGGCCGCCGCGGCATTGGGGCTGCTCTGGAACTCGTCGAGCGCCGCGACGAAATCGTCCACGAGGTCGCGGGTCTCCCGGATGTCGACCGGCGAGAAGGCGCCGGCGCCCAGCACCGGGATCACGGCACCGGCAAAGCCCGTGCTCGCGAGCGCGGCCGGGTTGGTGTAGACGGCCGAGGCGTCGCTCACGCTCGCCACCCCGGACCGCCCCATCGCGAGGCTCCTCGAGCCGACCAGAAAGAACTCCTGCGCGCCGGCACTCCCGGCCGCCGCCAGGAGCACCAGCATCGCCGCCGCCGCCGTCCTCATCGCTTCGCACCTCCCGCTCGATTCCGCGCGCCGCCCCGCGCGCCTCGTCAACGCCGCGCCGCTTTGCGACCGGCAGCGGCGAGCCTCGTCACTTGTCGGGGTCCTTGTCCTCTTCGGCTTTCTTCTTCCTGCCGCCGAGCAGTCCTTCCAGCGCACCCTTGGCCTTCTTCGCAGCCTCCTCCTGAAGGCGCCGGGCGGCCTCGGCCGGATCGAGGCTGGCCGGGATCTCCGCGCCGAGCTTCCCCGCCAGCTCGCCGAGCCGCCGGTCCACCTCGGCCGCAACCGCGTTGCGGCCAGCGGCGACGAGCCCGGCCTTGACCTGCTCCAGCAGCCCCTTCATCCCGGCGTCGTCCAGATGCACCGTCGGACTCGCCGGCGTCCCGCCGATCTTGAGCGACACGACGAGCGGGCGCGTCCGCGTGAGCGCATTGAGCGCCGCGCAGAAGTCCGCCGCCGACACGCCGGCAAGCTGCTTCTCGCGGCCGGGAGCGAGCGCAAGATCGCGCGCCGAAAGCCCGAGCGCTCCGTCGAGCTTGCCCTGGACCACGCCGAAGCGCACCTCGAGATCGAGCAGGCCCCGGTCGGCGCGCAGCGCCTCGGGCTTGCGGACGGCGCCGAGGCGGGCCAGATCCACGCCCTTCACCTCGGCCTCGATGCCGAGCCGCTCCCCGCTCGTCAAGGCGAATGCCACCTGCGCCGTCCCCTCGGCGACGAAGCTCCCGGTGCAGCGCGCCTCGCGGAGCCGACGGGTCGCCGGATCGAATGCCGCCCCGAGCGCGAGCCGGAGGTCGCGGCCGGCGCCAAGCCCGAGCCGGCTCGCGCGCGCGAAGGCCGGCACTTCCAGACCGAGATCCAGCCGGTGGCCTTCGTTCGACTGCGCGCGGACATCCAGCACCCCCTCGAGTGTCAGGCGCGAGCCGAGGAAGCTGCCGCCGCCCGCGAGCGCGATCGGCGCGGCGTGCCGGACCGGATTGGAGCTCACCTCCGACAGCTCCAGGTCCAGCCGCTCGAGCCCGGCCAGCGGGCCGCCGGTGTCCTTCCAGTCGAAGACGAGGTTCTTCACCCCCGCCTTGCGGATCAGGATGGCCGGCTCTGAACGGGTCCCGTAGACGTAGGCCGCGCGGCCCTTGAAGCCCGGCGCTTTCGGGTCCGGTGCCGCCTCGCCTCCGCGGAGCAGCCCGTCCAGCTGTCCGAGCACCCATTCGATCTGCTTGCGGTTGGCCTCGACGTAGGCCAGCACGTCCTCCAGTCCGACCTTCTCGCCCGGAGCGGGCTCGGGCGGCAGCGCCGGCTGGTCCGGGCTCTGGCGCGCGTGGTAGACGAGGTTCTCGGCGCCAAGCTCGTCCACGACCAGCCGGCGGTCGAGCACCGCGAGCGGCCGGAAGTCCAGGGTGAACCGCTGCCCCTGAGCCACCTTCGCCCCCGCGTCGTCGGTCTGCAGGTTGCGCACGAGCATGTCTCCGAGGCGGAGCGAGCCCCCGAATAGCCCGAGATCGGCGCTGGCGAGGGTGACGTCGCGGCGGAGCACCTGGGTGGAGACGAGCTCGATCCCGCGCCGCGCCAGACCGTCCCCGAAGAGGTGGACGAGCACCACGAAGACGAGCACCGCCACGCCGGCCGGCACGAGGAAGCCCTTGCGGAAGATCTTCCCGGAGCCGGCCGCGTCCGCCGGCTCCACCGTCTTGCGGCCGAACACGAACCGGACCATGCCCTTGCCGAGGCGCTTCTCGCTCAGTCCCTTGAGCCGCGCCGAGCGCGCCACGCGGCCCCAGAAGGCGCGGCGAAGCGGCGGCAGGAGCAGCCAGACCAGCAGGAACACCGCCGCGGCGATCAGGAACGCCGCCACCGTCGCGCCGAAGGCGAGGTAGCGATCGAGCCCGCAGAGCGAGATCACCGGGAGATTCAGGAGGAAGGTCCAGAGGCCCTTGAGAGCCGAGGCCTCGAGCAGGCGCCGGCCCAGCTCGTCGAGCGCGGGCGCCGCCGCGAGGCCCGCGGCCTTGGCGAGCCCGAGGGCGACCAGGAACATACCGAGGTGGGCGCGGAAGACGAGGAACGCGACGACCACCAGCGCGGTGAACAGGCCGACGGGCGGCAGGCCGGCGACGATGCCGAGCGCAAGGCCGAGGGCCACGGTGCCGGGGCCGACGTCCCCGAGCAGCGTCTTCAAGTACTTGCGAATGCTCAGCGGGTTGAACATGGTGCTCCCGATCCTGTGCGAGGGCCCGGCGGCCGGTCATGCCTCTCCCCGAACCGGTACTCGACGGCCGCGGAAACAGGCGGGTGCGAGCCTCCCGGCGGTGCGTTCGAGAGGAGTGTATCCGATCGGGCGCCGGAGAGAAAGCGATCCTCCGGCGGCCGGCGCCCGGCACGCCCGCGCGGCCCGCCCGGACCGGAACCGGAATCGCACGCGAAACCCGAGAAGCTATTCTCGCGCGGGCCCTTGCGGGGCACAATGGCCGGGTGCAGGCGAGGAAGAGCACGCGAGCATGAGCCATCCCGAGAGTGCGGATCGCGCGGCGCCGGGGTGCGCCCGGTGAGGAGGGGCGCGGCAGCGACGGCATCCGGCGCGGCGCCGGAACGGGTGCGTGCAGGCGCGGCCGAACGTCTCGCCGCCGCAGCGCTCCTGGTCCTGCTCGCGGCGCTGCTGTTCCTCGGCGCCCGGCACAAGAGCGCCACCTACGACGAGTGGTCCTACCTCGCGGCCGGGATCCGGTGGTTGCAGACGGGATCCGGCGACGTCCACGAGGACGTCCCGGCGGCGAT
Source organism: Planctomycetota bacterium (assembly GCA_016935485.1). Taxonomy (GTDB): domain Bacteria; phylum Planctomycetota; class JAFGQW01; order JAFGQW01; family JAFGQW01; genus JAFGQW01. Next base: position 8,334 of record JAFGQW010000361.1, read on the forward strand.
CAAGGCGTGGATCGCACTGCCGGCGAACCTGTTGCTGCGCCCGGAGCTTCCCGCCACCGAGGACCGCTACGCGTGGACCTACGGCGAGCGCTTTCGCGACGGGCTCGCCGATCCGGCGGCGGCACTGCGGCTGGCGCGTCTGCCGGTGATGGTGCTGGCGCTCCTTCTCGCCGTGTACGTCTACGTGCTCGCGCGGGCGCTCTGGGGCGGGCGGGCCGGGCTGCTCGCGCTCGTCGTCCTGGTGCTCGAGCCCGGCGTGCTCGGCCACGGCCGCGTCGCGAGCGGCGACGTCGCGCTCGCCGCCATGGGCGCCGGCGCGCTGCTCTTCCTCTGGCGCTACCTGGGCACCGGGCGGTGGCCATGGCTGGCGCTCGCGGCGCTCCACCTCGCGCTGGCGGCCGAGACCAAGTACGTGGGCGCAGTGCTCCTGCCGCTCGCGGTGGCGGCTGTCCTGGCAGAGCGGGTCGTGCGCGAGCGCGCGGCCGCGGGACTGCGGCTTGCCGCACGGCCCGCCGCATCCCTCGCCGTCGCCACGCTGCTCGTGTATGCCGCTCTCGTGATGTGCCTTCACGGCGGCCCGCAGGAAGCTCTCTCGGGGTACCGCTCCGTGCTCGAGCACGTCGACCGCGGGCACCGCACCTACCTCCTCGGCCGGAGCAGCACGACAGGCTGGTGGTATTACCACCCCCTCGTCCTGCTGGTGAAGATGCCGGTGCCGCTCCTGATCGGGCTCCTGGCCCTGCCGCTTGCCGGGATCGGGAGGCGTGGTGCGAGCCGCCTCGCATTCCTCGCGATCCCCGCGCTCGGCTGGCTGCTCCTGGCCATGGCGAGCACGGTGTGCCTCGGCTACCGCCACGTGCTACTCGTGCCGGTGTGCGCCGCCGTCGCGTTCGGGGCCCACGCCAGCGCAGCGCCGGCCGGCGGGCGCCGCCGGTGGCAGCGGCCGATCATCGCCGTACTCGTGGTGTGGCTCGCGGTGGGAACGTTCGCCGCGTATCCTGGCTACATCGCCTACTTCAACGACGCCGCCCGCGCGCTCGCCGAGCCGCACCGGATCCTGATCGACTCCAACCTCGACTGGGGCCAGGACCTGCCAGCGCTTGCGGCCTGGCTCCGGGCGCACGGCGATCCGCCGCTGACGCTCCTCTACTTCGGCCGGGACGACCCCGCGCGCTTCGGCATCCGCGCGCACATGATTCCACCGTACGCGGACCCCGCCTCGATCCCGACCGAGCTCCTCGCCGTGAGCGCCTCCTACTACGCGCGGGCCGCCGCCCGGCCGGAGTTCGTCCGCCTGCTCGCCCGGAGCGAGCGGATCGCCACCGCGGGCAACACGCTCTTCCTGTTCCGCCTGCCGCCGCCGCGGCGCAGCGAAAACGCGTCGTCGCGCGGAGTACGCTCGATCGGATAGTAACCTTAAGGGCCCGCCACCCTGTTGAGGCCACGGCAGAGAATCCCGGAATTCGCCGCACCATTACACGCTGGCGCGGCGGCTGGCGCGGCGGTTCGGGGAGCTGCGGCGCGATTCCGGCGGCAGGACCTTCTGGAATCCCCCGCAAGAGGATAGCATTGACTTTGAATGTTTGCGTGTGCTGCTTCCGCCCGTTTCGCGAAGTCGAAAGGAACTGCCATGTTCATGCGCCGCCTGTTCCTCCTGCTCGTCGTGAGCGCTGCGTTCACGCTGCTCGCCTCCGCCGGCCACGCTCAACCGGTCGGCACCGATCTGCTGGTCAGCCACTCCAACGGCAACCTGGTCCGCCTCGCTCCTTCGGGCACGGTCACGCCGATAGGCAACTTCTCGAGCAGCTACCTCAACATGATCACCATGGACACGGACAATTACCACGTGATCGGGCTCGCCTCGGGCGCAAGCGGCTGGCAGGTGGTCCGGATCGATCCGGTGGCGGCTGCGGTCAGGGCCACCGTGTGGAGCGGTTCGCCCTTCCAGTACACGCTGAGCTGGGTGGACGTGGACCAGGACGGCGACTACGTGGTGAGCCAGAACGGCTCCTCGTCGATCGCCGCGAACTTCTTCAAGGTGAAGCGCGACGGTTCCGGGGCCGCCATCGCGTTCGCCGGTCAGACTGGCCAGTCGTTCAACGCCTTCAGCCTGGACCGGACGAGCGGCGACTGGCTGCTCGGCGACTTCACCAGCAAGTCGATCGTGCGGGTGGACGGAAACACGGGCGCCGTGACCCGCATCATCCCGCTGGGAACCACCGGCCTGCAGGGCATGGTCCAGGACCCGCAGCAGCCCGAGGTCTACGTGGCCTCGAGCACCGTCGTCAGCTACCACCCCATGACGCACGCGGTGACCACCGTGTCCACCGGCCTGAGCTCGAACTCGATCACCAGCGACCGCGCACCCGCCCCGAGCGGCGCGCTGATCCACCTGGGCCTGACCAGCGGAATGATCCAGCGCGTGAGCCGCACGGGCACCAACCTGGGGGCAGTGGGCAACTCCGGCTCCAATGCTTTTGGCGTGGTCTTCGACCGGAGCCGCAACCTCGCCTCGGAACTGGCCAAGGCGCCCCGCCAATGGAACATCCGGATCTCGTTCCCCGGGGATGCCGGCCGGGCGTACGTGCTGGCCTTCAGCTACAGCGGCTACACGCCGGGACTGCCCCTGCCGGACGGGCGGGTAGTTCCGCTGGTTCTGGACACGCTCGCATTGCTCACGGCCCGGGGCGCGGTGCCGCCGTTTCTCACGCACAACGTGGGCGTGCTGAACGCATCGGGAAGCGCCGTGGCCGTGCTGGACCTGAATGCGATCCCGGTCCAAGGCATCCGCCTGTGGGCCGCGGCGCTCAGCATCGATCCGGCCGCACCCCTGGGCATCAGCCAGATCAGCGCGCCCATTCTCCTCGTGCTGTGATCGTGTACTGATCCACCGACTTTCGGCAACGCGGCCGATGCGGAACGGAACCGCAAGGGACTCGTCGCAGCGGAGATCGGTTTCCTGCAGCGGCGCCTTCGGGACCGCAACCCGGCGCTTCGAGCCCGATTCTCACCGGCAGCGCGGCGTGCCGCCGCAGGAGAACTTCTCGGCAGCGGAAACAGGTCACCGCCGGCCATCGACGTTCTCCGGGAAGGGCCTCGCCCCTCCCCACAGAGAACATGCCAACCTCAGGACCGGCAACCTGTTGAGCCACCGGCGGTCCCCCCCGCGAATCGCTGGGCCGGTCCGGCGGCAAGCCAAGGCGCGCTGCGGGTAGCGTTGCGACCCGGGGTTGAAGCTACCCGCGGAGCGAGCGGATCGCCACCGCGGGCACCACGCTCCTTGTCTTCCGCCTGCCGCCGCCAGGGCGAAGCGAAGACGCCTCGTCGCCCGGCCCTCGCCGCCCGCCAGACTGATCTGCTCGCTCCAGCCGCGGCGAGCGCGGCGAAAGGTGGACCGCAGGACCGCGAGGCTCCCGGAAGACCCCGGCAGCCGAGGAGCGGCGCTCAACGCAATCGGTGCGGATGGCTACCCGCTCGCCTCACCTGCTCGAGGAGGTGCGCCTCGGCGCGCAGGATCTCGGAGTTCCGTCCGGCGAGGACCTCGCCGGGCACCGCCTCCACCTCCACGTGAGGCTCAATGCCGTTGAATTCGATGGGCTTGCCCCCGATGCCAGAACGGCTGCGCGTGGAGAATACTACCGTGGCAATGCCGCTCGGGAAGGTCCACTCCCGCTTCGCCGTGGAGGAGCCGGCAGTCGGCTGTCCGAACAGCCTCGCATCGGCGAGCGTTGCGAGATCCCGGGCCACGGTCTCGCCCGCCGAGACACAGCCGGCGTCGAGGATGGCGGCCACAGGCCGCGGCAGGCCCTTCATCCGATCGATGAGCGCCTGATCGTAGCCGCCCCCGCCGTTACCGCGCAGGTCGACGATCCAGCCCTGGGCGTCGGGAACGGCCGCCACGGCCCTGGAGATCCCGGCCCCGATGGTGTCATCCACACGTCTCCAGTACATGTAGCCCACGCCGCTGGGCAACCGGGTGAAGAAGAAGGAACCTCTCTCTCGCTGCAGATCCGCCGGGAGGTTGTAGGTGTGGGGCCAGCCGCTAACCTCGCGATCGCTGCCTAGCGCGACCTTCTTTTCCCGTCCTCCATCGCGGTAATGGAGCGTGTGCACGTCCCCCTTCTCACCCTGGAGCGGTATGCGGTAGACGAAGAGACGGGCCCGCTGGGGACTGGAGAAGAAGCCGCCTTCATTCCAGGACGCCGCGGCCCGGTCCTCCAGGAACTCCCGCGCCGGCTTGCCGTCGATCTTCGTGATCACGGTTCCGATCTTCATCGTCGCTTCCCGCCCGGGCGGCGGGTGCATGAGCACGACCTGTCGGTCCTCGGCCGGAAGGAAGGCAAGCCCGGGGTAGTACCTCTTCGGCGTCTCCGGGATCCGGCCGCTCCTGGGACGGACGCTCATGTGGGCGTCGCGAAGACACCGCACCGCATCGAGAACCACTAGCAGGAACTCGTCGTCCGCTTGACAGTCACGGACGCGCTTTGCCAGCCTCGTCTTCGCCAGCTTCCAGTCCTTGCGGATCCGCTTCAGATCGAAGAACGGATAGCTCCGATCGACCTCTTGCACGAAAGCCTCGAAGTCCTTCGTGTACCCCTCTCCCGCGGTCCCGGCATCGCCGGGCCCGCCCGCCGTATTCGGTGCTGCCAGCACGAGTGCGGTGCCGACGAGCATCCCGAGGAGCCGCGTCGCCCTGCATCCGAGTGACATCATGACGGCTTCTCCATCCCTCCCGGGGCACGTCGGCATCAGTCACTCCCTTGCCAGCCGAACGCCGTGCCGCTCCGCCGCTGGCGAAGCCGGTCGGCTGCACCGGCGTGTTAGGCCGGCCGGCCCGCGGCAGCCTCGTCGTACAGGGTTTCCGGGGCAATGTCGGCCCCGTTGGGCCAGGCGATGGCGCCCCCGTCTATGAAGAACCGGCGAAAGTACTCACGGTCTCTCAACGGCTCGAAGACCGGTCCGTTCAACCAACGAGCGAAGTCGACAGTCGCCGCCAACCCGTCATTGAAGACGATCTCGATCCGATAGTCGTCACAGTACGTCGCTCGGATCACGGTAGGGATGAAGCTCATGTCGGTCTACTGCAGAGGCGGTATTCTCTCGAGCGGGGCCTTGGCCGTCGCCCTCTCCCAGTTCGCTTCCAGCTCAGCCTAGTGGAGGTTGGCCCACTCACGGATCAGGCGGAGCGCCCTCTTCGATTGGATGTTGCCTACGCTCATGATCCCGTCGAACCCGAACTTGCCCTGCTGTCCCTGGTACTCCGCGTGGAAGTGCGGAGGCGGGTAGTCCTCGTAGAACATCCGGATCACGATTCCGAAGAACGTCGAGATGATCGGGTTCCTGTCCTCCCAGGTAACCTCCCAGTGCGCGGTCTAACTTCCTATTGGACAGTTCTGGATAAACCCCGGGATGTCGCGTGGCGGGCTGCGTAACGCCACCCGAGGCCAGCAGTCTACCACGGCAAGCCGTTCAGCACACGAGGGTTGCGGAGAGTAGACGCGGGGCGGCGCCGGTGTTGGGGAGGTCTGCCCAATCCCGGGCGGAACCGTGCCGCTCGCGCCCGGCGAGCGAGACGACCGGGCGCGAGGAGAAGGAAGGAACGCCCGCCGGGACCCCATGGTCACCCCCCCAAGCAGACGGTCCGCCGGGCTCTTGGCGGGCGCAGGGACTGGGCCCATGCGGCAGCAGACCCCGATCGCCAGCCGCGGTCGACGAGGAGCCATCCCGGTCGGAAAGCTCCGGGCCCGCCGTGCTGCCTGGCAGGAACCGGGTCGCCGCGGTAAACGAGGTGAGGGCCCCGCATTGTGCCCGGGCGCCGGACGCGTTCTCGAACGCGGCGCGCCGTCGGACTGGCGTTGAGTGGGCACGGAAGTCAAGTCGCTTTCTGACAGCGGGTTACTGCGCGGACAGCGCCAGCGGAGAGACGCCGGCCGGCGGTTGCGGCTCACTCACCTCGGCGCGCCCGGTCCCCGGGTATCTTCTCCGGCACGCTCTGGCTCGCTCCGGCCGCGAAGCCCGGCCGCGCCCGAGAATGCCCGGCACGGTCGCCAGAGAAAGCCCCCAGACGAGCCTTGCACTGGACCCTGCTGTCCGGCAGACTGATTTCGTCGCTCCACCCGGGGAGCGGCGAGGGATTGTCGACGAGACCGCGATGCTCCCGGAGGAGCACGGAAACGGCCACGCACCAGGAGGAGCTTCCATGGGGTTTCTGAGCCGCGG
>JAFGQW010000362.1 GCA_016935485.1 Planctomycetota bacterium
GTGCAGCACGTTGGAGAGCTGGAACGGATAGGGGGGCGCCACGCTGAACCCGCCGCCGATGAGCGTGGCCAGGATGCCGCCGAGCCCGGGATTCGTCCAGGAAAACGTCACCTGCCCCTGAGAGTTCACCGGGGCCAGCGCCAGGATGACGGGGTTCCGGAGGGTCCCGCCGCCCAGCCCGATCAGCACCATGCCGCCGAACCCCCAGCGCGCCCAGTCCGTGCGCAGCGTGAAGGTGACCTTCTCGGACTGGTTGATGGTGATCCGGTCCGTGGTCAGCGCCGGGGTGAGGGTTACCCCGCCCGCCACCTCGTAGATCGTGTCGTTCACACCGCTCGCGACGAAGTAATTGCCGGTCTGCGGGTCCATGCAGACCGCCTCGGGGTTGCTGATGCCAGACTGCGTGCTGCTCCACTTGTTCATCACAAAGCCGTCGCTGGCCATCTCGACAATCAGCTTGTTGGTATCGTCGCCGATCAGGTAGAGGCCGTTGAAGGTGTTGCAGCCCAGCCCGTCGGCGTCGCCCGCGACGCTCTTCACGTTCAGGGTGCTGACCGGCTGCATCGTCATGAGGTCGAACTCGCAAAGGAGACCGGTGCTATCATCGCTGGTGATCACCGTGTGGCGGATCGGATTGTAGTCGAGCCCGCTCGGGTCGGTCACGGCGCCGACCACCGCCATCGTGATCACCGCGTACGAGACCGTGTCGATCTGCCAGATCTTCTTCACGATTTCCTCCGCGACGAAGAGCGTCCGGCCCTTCGCGTCGACCCCGGCGCCGATGGGCTGGGTGAGGCCGAGCAGCCCCAGGTTGATCGTGCTGACGGCGCCGCCGGTCCGCGTGACCTCGTAGGCCATCTTGTTGGTCTCGTCGGCTACCCAGAGGTGGTCGGTCCGGGCGTCGTAGCCGAGCCCCCCGGGGAAGACGCTCCCGAACCCTGCCGACGGGAACGACCGGACGACGACGGGCTGGGCCGAAACGGCGGTAACCGTCACCAGCAGGGCGACAACGAGCAGGAACACGCGCATGACCAGCACTCCTTTCGCGAGGCGGGCACCCCGGGGCGACACGCCGGGTACGGCTCTTTCCGGACGCTTCTCATTGTACGGACCGGGCGGGCAACTCGCAACACGATGCCGGCACCAGCCGCGCTCAGCGCCGCCCGATTTCGGCGCGCAGCCCGGGCCGCTGGCGAATCGTGCCGCGAAGGAGCCAGCTCTCCGGGTCGAAGACGACGCGCCATGGTCCGCCGGGGCCGGCAAAGCGCAGCACCGCACCCTCGGGGCCGACGTCGGCGCGCTGCTCCAGCCGGCTATCGCCCGCCTCCAGCCGGACCACCACCGGCAAGCGGTGAGGCTCGGACTCGCCGGAAGTCGAGCGCATCGCAACCGCGATCTCTCCGCCCTCTTCGACCGCCTCGTACTCGGCCTCGAAGAACCCGGCGCCGTGCACCCAGGCGCGGAAGAACGCCTCGAGGTCCCGCCCGGCCGTGCGCTCGAGGTGGCGGCGAAACGCCTCCGTGTCGGCGTTGCCGTAGCGCAGCGCCGGATCGGTGAGAAAAGCCTTGAGTCCAGCGAGGAACGCCTCGTCCCCGAGGCAGAACCGGAGCATGTGCAGCACCGCGGGCGCTCGGCAGTAGACCACCGGCGAGAGGAAGATGTCCTCGTCGGAGTTCGGATCGCGGTCGGTGAGCGCCTCGCTGCTCGCTTCGGCCTGCCACGCCCTGGCCAGCGCGAAGTATGCGTCGCGGCCGTCTCGCGCCTCGAGATACAGGCCCTCCGCATAGGACGCGATCCCCTCGTGCAGCCAGATGTCGCACCAGTCGCGGCAGGTGATCGCGTTGCCCGCCCACTCGTGGGCCGTCTCGTGCACCAGCACGTAGTCGTATTCGCCGCGGCCCGGCGGCACGTCCGGGTAGCTCGTGCCGTAGGCGATCGCCGTCTGGTTCTCCAGACCGCGATACGAGGTCTCCACGAAGCAGAACTTGTCGTCCGGGAACGGATACGGCCCGAAGCGATCCTCGTAGATCTGCAGCACGCGCGGCAGCTCGGCGAACGCGGCGCGCGCCCGCGCCTCGTGCTCCGGGCGAACGAAGTGCTGGAGCCGAAGCGGCGTCCCGTTCGAGGTCCGGTGCTCACCCACCAGCTCGACGAACTCGGCCGCGGCGAAGAAGACGAGGTTGGTAGCCACCGCATAGCGCGTGCGCCAGTGCTCGGTGCGCCGCCCGCCGGCCGTCTTCACCCCGACGCGGTGCCCGGTCGCCACCACGCGGAGCGGCTCGGGCACGGTCACGGTGATGTCGACGCCCTCCTCGGCCTTGTCGGAAGGGTGGTCCTTGCCCGGGAAGAGGCTCCGCGCGAAGAACGGCTGGAAGCAGGTGTTGATCACCGGGCGGCCCTCGACCACATCGAAGCGCAGCCCGCACTCCCACCCGCTGTCGGACAGAACCCGAAAGGGCCGGCCGGCGTAGGCCACGGTGACGCGGAAGGTCGTGGCCGCGGGGTCCGGCAGCATGACGCTGAGCCGGTGGCGGCCCGGGCGTTCAAACGCGAGCGGGCGCTCGCCGGTGGTCACGGCGCGGACGGCGAGGTTGTCGTAGAAGTCGAGCTCGAGCCGCTCGAGGCCGGGCTCCTTCAGACCCTCGATCGTGGTCTCCGCCGTGACCGCGCAGCGCTCGGGCTCCACGGTGAAGACGAGCTCGTAGCGGCGCACGTCGAAGCGGCGCTGGAGGGGACTCGGCGCGTAGTCCTCGATGCCGATCTCGGCCCACTCGAGCGTCGGCTGCTCGCCGACGGCCAAGTGCGGCCCTTCGCGGCCCGATCGCCCGCAGCCCGCGACGAGCCCGAGAAGCAGCACGGCCAGCAGTCTGCATCGCATACCCAGAGGATAGCAGGCTCGCTTCCCTTTGTCCCGCCCACCAGCCATTCTCGTGATCGTCCTCGCGCTCGTGCCCGCCGGCGGCACTCGCTGCCTCCGCCCTCAGTCGCCTTGCCTGCCCCACCTGCGCGCCACGGCCGGGAAACACGGGAGTCGAGGGGCCGGGCTCTCGGCTGCAAGAACAAGGCGCCGAACCGCCCGGCCCCGCGACCCCGTGGGCGCGATTCGCCCGCGCCACGCTCGCGCAGCACATGGCGCTCGACATCCAGACCGGCGACCTGATCGTCGGCCGGAGCAGCAGCGTCTACCGCCTCGCCCGCGACGGCTCCGCGGTGACCACGCTCGGCACGGGCTTCAACTTCCGCTACGGCGACATGGCGCAGGAGCTGCTGACGGGCGACATCTACGTGCCCACCTGCTGCGGCTGGTTGACTCCCGGGCAGTCGCTTTACGTGCTTCGCGCCGGCACCAGCACGGCCTCCATCTTCCTCGCTGACACGGGCCTCGCCGGCGCCTACGGTCCAAACATGGACCGGGCCAGCGCCACCAACCCGCGCATCGTGACCGGCTCCCACATCTACGCCTCCTCCTACCCGAACTCGGGCGGCATGTGGTACATCGATCTCGCCACGAAGCAGCTGACCAAGCTGGCTTCGTTCCAGCTCGCCACCGTCTCCGACACGACGATCCTGGGGAGCCGCGAGGTCCAGCCGGTCCGCACCGCGCCCGGGGTCTACGAGCTGCGCTTCAGCATCCCGACCGAGGGCGGATTCCCTTACGTGGCGGCGATCTCGCTCACGGACGTGCAGCCGGCGCTGCCGCTGCCCGACGGGCGGCGGATTCCGCTCATCATCGACACCTTCGCCGTTGCGAGCCTGAACGGATGGCTCGCTCCCTTCCTCACCGGCAATCTCGGCTCGCTCGACCCCTTGGGCAGGGCCCGCGGCAAGCTCGACCTCAGGTCGGTCTACCCGGCCGTGAAGGGCATCCGGCTGTGGGTCCTGCTGGCGACGTTGCACCCCCGGGCCCCGCTCGGCATCGCCACGATCGCCGATCCGAAGGTGCTGGTGATCGACTGAGCCGCCGGGAGCCAAGAATCCCGGCCGGCCGCGCCGGCCCGCAACCGGGCGCGTCGCGAAAGCCCCCGCGGCAGCCGTCTCCGGGTCGACGGCGGCCTGCCGGGTTGATTTCCGGGCGCACCGGGACGACTAGGGAGCAGGATCCAGCGCGCCGGCCCGGACCACAGATTTCCGGAAGCCCGGCCGCCCGCCGGACGTCCACCGCCCGGATCCAGAAGATCGAGCCTGGAAGAGCATCCATGCCACCTGTCCTGATCACCGGCGGCGCCGGTTTCATCGGCTCCCACCTAGCCGAGCGGCTCCATGCTGACGGAGCTCGCGTGACGGTCCTGGACGACCTCAGCACGGGTCGCGAGGCGAACCTGGCCGCCCTCCGCGGCCACGATGGCTTTCGGTTCGTGCGCGGCGACGCGAGCGACGCCGCTCTGCTGGCGGCGCTGATGCCGCGGGGTGCACTCGTCTTCCACCTGGCGGCGCCCGTCGGCCTCCACCGCGTGCTCGAGGCGCCGGACCGCGTTCTCGCCGAGGGCGTCGCCACCATGGCCGCCGTGCTGGACGCCGCGGCCCGCGCGGGGGCGCGGGTGGTGCTCGCCTCGAGCTCCGAGGTCTACGGCAAGCCCGAGCGCGTGCCGTTCCGCGAGGATGACGACCTCCGCCCCGGGCCGCCCTCGCGCGGCCGGTGGGCCTACGCGCTGATGAAGGCGGCCAAGGAGGCGATGGCGCTGGCCCGCCACCGCCGCGGCGAGATCGAGGCGGTCGTGATCCGCTTCTTCAACGTCGTCGGGCCGCGCCAGACGGGCCGCTACGGCATGGTCGTACCGCGTTTCATCGCCCGCGCACAGCGCGGCCTGCCCCTGCTGGTGCACGGCGACGGCCAGCAGACCCGCACGTTCCTCCACGTGCTCGACGCGGTGGAAGCGGTGGTCCGGCTGGCCGCCCACCCAAACGCTGCCGGCGAGATCTTCAACGTCGGCGGCGAGGAGGAGATCTCCATCCGCACGCTGGCCGGGCGCGTCATCGCGGCCAACTCGAGCTCGAGCCCGATTCACTTCCTCCCGTACGCCGACGCCTACCCGGCGGGCTACGAGGATGTACTGCGCCGCGTGCCGGACATCGGCAAGGTGAAACGCCTGACGGGCTGGCGCCCGCGCCGGCCGCTGCCCCTCTCCACCGCCGAGTTGACCGTCCCCGCCGCGCATGGCGGCGCGGAATCATGAGCAGCCCCGGCGCCGTTCTTCTCCGGGTCGCCGAGCACCCGGCTTGTCGGAATGCCGCCGCCTGAGGAGAACCACCGATGAACCCATGCCCTGCCATCCGGACCACGGTCGTCGGGAGCTACCCGGTGCCGCTGTGGCTCACGGTCGTGAGCAACCGCGACAGTCTTCGCGACGCAATGCTTGCCGTGCTGAAAATCCAGGAGCTCGCAGGCATCGACGTGGTGGCCGACGGCGAGCTCTGCCGCTGGGACGTGAACCACGCCGAGACCAACGGCATGATCGACTACTTCGTGCGCCCCCTCGACGGCGTCGCGACCCGGCTCACGGCGGCCCAGCTCGCCGCCTGGCGCGCGCGCGCCGGCACCGCCTTCCGGGCAGCGCCGCCCGGCGTGGTGGTCGGCCCGATCGGCCCCGGCACGCTCGACCTCGCCGCCGACTACGCCCGTTTCCGCGACCTTACCGACCGGCCGAAGAAGTTCACGGTCACCAGCCCCTACATGCTCGCCAAGATGCTCGCCGACGATCACTACCGCGATCTCGAGGCCCTGGTGATGGCACTCGCCGATGTGCTCCGGGACCAGGTGGCGGCGGTGGATGCCGACGTGGTCCAGATCGACGAGGCGAACCTCACCGGCACGCCGGAAGACGGCCCGCTCGCCGCTGCCGCGATCAACCGCGTGCTCGATGCCGTCCAGAAGGAGTCGGCCGTCCATCTCTGCTTCGGCAACTACGCCGGCCAGACGATCCAGCAGGGCGCCTACGCGCCGCTCCTCGGGTTCCTGAACGCGCTCGAGGCCGACCACCTGGTGCTCGAGATCGCGCGGCGCCCGGCCGGCGATCTCGAGGCGCTCGCCGAGGTCACCCGCCCCGGGCTCGGCCTCGGCATCGGCGTCATCGACGTGAAGGACACCGAGGTCGAGTCGGCCGACGCGGTGGCGCGGCGCATCGAGCGCGCCGTCGCCGTGCTCGGCGCCGACCGCCTGCGCTACGTCCATCCCGACTGCGGCTTCTGGATGCTCTCGCGCCGCGTCGCGGACCTGAAGATGCGCGCGCTCGTGGCCGGCCGCGACCGCTTCGAGGGGCGGTAGCGGCGCCCGATCCCGCCCCGCAGGCTGGCCACGAAGGACCGCACAGGACAAACGTGGCGTTTCGCTCCGGTCTGCGACCTCGCGCGGAAGATCGCGAACCTCGCGTAGCCAAGCTCGCCCGGTTTGGCGGCGGCCACCCCGACCCGGCGATCCTCGAGCACGCCGTTTCAGTCGCGGCATTCGCGCCTCGCCCGGCCCTCCCGGGCAGGGCCAGCACGCCAACCTCGATCTCCTTCACGTCGGCGAGCAACGGCTTCCCCTCGGCTGGGTCGGATGTGCCCTAATGATACGGAAAGAGGATCCTGCGCCGGAAGGCACGTGCCCTTCTTCCCGATCGGGCCGATGACTTTCGAGCCAGGGCCCGCGCAGGAGTAGCTTCCCGGATTTCGCCGCGACGCTCTTGTTCACGAAGTCCCCCGGGAGCAGGGCGGTTTCCGGCGCCATCTTGCCAACCGCGCCACGGGGCAAGCTCCCACCGGACGGCCAATCGCTGTGGGCTCCGGGCGAAGCCCGCGCTATCCCGTCGGTAGCTCCGGAGGCGCAGAAACGCCGGACACCACTGACTCCCTGTCACTGGGAAACCGGCGTCCTTGCGTCTGACGCGGATTCTCGTGCCACACCTTGATTTCCCCCCTGGCCAGGACATGCGTCCCCTTCGATACCTTTCCCTCCATGATACCGAAATCGCCGAACCTCGCCACCTTGAACAGCGAGACCACAAGCCGGTCTCCGGCACGTGCAGCGCCGTCGAAGCGGAACCGCTTGATGCCGAGGAGGTAACCACGTGGAAGCCCGTCATGCCGGCGGCTCTTGAACCCGTTCCATGCGGCGGCCGCCTGGGCGACAATCTCGGGGTAGGCCGCACGCTCCAAGACCCCGCTCGCGGCGATAAACGGTCCGTCTTCCGGCACCACGAGCTCTACGACGGCGTTCCGTTCCCCGATGCTCACCAGCGTCTCGACGAGGCGCATCGGCTTCTGATGCGGAACCACACCCGCTACGCCACATGGAAGACACTCGATCTCTGCCTGCCGATCCGCGTTCCGCCAGCACAATGGGTCCGATGCCAGATAATCCCCGGTAAGCCGAAACGCCGTCCCTCGGCAACCATGGCATCGGCCGAATTGCTCGCAGTCAACGCACGGCCCCCGAATCGTGTCCGCAAAATCCCGGAGGTCCTGGAGGATCTCGCTTTCCCGAAGCAGTTCCGCCAGGCTCTTCTCCCGCACACTGCCGATGGAGATTCTGACGCCCTGGCACGGCATCACGCTCCCTGAGGCAGTAACGAAGCACGACACGCGGTTTCGCACACAGGCGGACCCCGCTATGGGCGGCTGCGGCAACCACTCCAGTCCCCCGAAGCTACGGTCACTCTCCGCCAGCACACGCAGCATAGAATGAAGCTCGTGCGCCCGGACCGGCGACTGCCAACTGCGGGCGCCATTCACCGGAGCCTTCGGCAGCTCGAAGTGTGGTTCCAGGTCCTCTTCGCGAAGCCACCGCCAGAAGGACGGCAACTCTGCGTAGTTCTCCGCGCCGACGATCACGCTCACACCCAGAACACCGTTCCGCGCTGGATATCCCGCGTCTCTCAAGCTCCGGAACGCCTCCGGCAAGCCGCCGCAATGCCCACCAGGCTCGGTCAGCTGCTTCCGCAGACCCGCCCGTCCTGATGCAAGCCGCAGAATCACCCTGACCTCGTTCGCCAGTAGGAACCGCGCGACCTCCGCGCTCATGCCGGCGCCGTCCGTAAACATGGCCACCTGCATCCTCAGGCTGCAGATCCGCGAAACCAGATCGAGGACCTCCGCGTGACCCATCGGCTCGTCTCCGACGATGGAAACGCATCTCGCGCCCAGCGCCTTCGCCTGACCGACGACGTCCCAGATCTCCCGCACATCCCCCCCCGGATCCACCTCGATCTCCAGCGCGAGCAGGCCCCGTCGGGCCACCGTTTTCGCGATTTCGCCCGAATCGAACACGAAGTCCCTGCCGCACCGCCAGTCGTTGGGTGACACCACACTCACCCCTCCGTCCCCGCCTGTTGCTCCTGCTGCACCGTCATGATATACGTATAAAGGTCGCCCAACGATCGAATGCTGCGCACGCGCTCGTCTTCCCGAATCGTAATACTGAATCTCTTCTGCAACGCAACGACCAGGTCGACCGTGTCGAGGCTGTCCAGCCCGAGGTCCGCAAAGATGCGCTTCTCCGGAAGCAATCGCTCTTCCTCGATCTCGAACGACTCCGCCAGCACCCTATTCGTTAGTGCAATGACTTCCTTCTCGCTCAGGGTTTTCTTCATCTTCCTCCACCGATCCACCAGCTCAGACCGCGCGGCACACGAGCGCCGCGTTGATACCGCCAAACGCAAAGCTGTTCTTCAAGAATAGCCGAATCTGCCGCTCGAGCGGTTCCCTCACATGCAGAATGCCCGCACAGTTCGGCGCGACATTCTCCAGGTTCCGCGTCGGAAACAGTACGCCCTTTTCCATCATTCCCACGGAACCGATGATCTCGATGCACCCGGAGGCACCTAGCGTGTGTCCCAGGGCTCCCTTCATGCTGCTCACCGGTACGGCCCCGCCGAATACTTCACGGATCGCGATAGTTTCCTCCGCGTCTCCATGCTCGGTTCCCGTCGCATGTGCATTGATGTAGTCAATCTCCCCCGGAGCCACCCCGGCCTGGCCAAGTGCTTCCCGCATGCACGCGATCATCGAAGCATGGTTCGACTGGCTTACATGCGACCCACTTGCACAGGTGTGATAGCCGACGACCTCGACGCGCATGCGCGCATTCCTGCGCCGCGCACGCTCGTACTCCTCCAGCACTACGATCCCGCTCCCCTCGCCACATACCAGTCCATCCCGGTCCCGGTCGAATGGGCGCGGCGTCCTCTCCGGCACGTCGTTGTATCTTGCCGAGGTGGCGAACAAGATATCAAACGACCCCGTGACGGTCGGGTGAAGCTCCTCTGCCCCACCGCAAACAACGATCTCCTGCCGGCCAAGGCGGATCAGGTCGTAACCCGTGCCGATTGCCTGCAGCCCCGATGCACACGCGGCCGATGGAGCCATCACCACCCCGGCGATGTTCAAGTACTGCGCCACGTTCATCGCAGCGGAGTGAGAAACGCACTTGAAAAACTGCATCGCCGTGAGGTTGCTGAGATCCCGTTCCGGCAGCATCGTCTCGAAGGTCTCATTGATGCTGCACGCGCTTCCCATCGTGGAACCGATTACGCACCCCGTGCGACCGCTGCCCAGCTCGTTCTCGCTGAGTCCGGCATCCAGCACAGCCTGCTTCGCTGCTTGCGCCGCGAAGAGACTCATCCGCCCCATCGACCGTCGATCCTTCCGCGGGATCGCGGTCGCCTCGCGCAACTCCGCCGGTGCACCGACCAGACTGCGCAGTCCCCGGTACCGATCCCAGCCTTCCATGAAGCGAACGGCGCTCCTGCCCGCTAGCAGGCCTTCCAGGAAGGCGCGCACGTCCGACCCGAGTGGTGTCACCGCCCCCATTCCAGTGATGACAACTCGTCGCAACCTAACATCCGCCCGTCAAGAGAATGTTGCCGAAGGTCGCCTTACCGAGCACGGCCCGGGTGACGAAGAACGACGACAGCATCGCTCCGAGCACGCCGGGCAGAACTGCGCTCTGGCCTGCTATGTACATATTCCTCACCGGCAGCTTGCCCAGCAGGTTGATCTGCCCGAGCTTCTGCTTCACCCCGTATGCCGAACCGTCCGGGCTGTGCAGATGATCACGATACGTCAGGACCGAGGCCGAGGCACGCAAGCGAAAGCACCCCTTCTGCTCGTCGAGCAAGGCGTTCATCCGCTCCTGCATGCGCGCCGCCCGCTTTCTCTTGTACTCCAGGTAGCCGGGCGATCGCCTCCCGGTTCGCGAGTCCGTCCATTCCGCGACTTCCGTCATGAACGAGGGCTCGAACGCGCATCGTGTCTTCACCGGCACTCCGGCCACGTCTTCCACGGACCCGATGACCACCAGGGCCGAGTCGCCTTCATGCCACGGGTCCAGCATCTCGTTCACGTCGGTAGAGGGCAACAGAGAGACAATACTCTTTTCAATGGCATCGTCCTTGCAGCCCGCCTCCACGACCCCGAATACAGTGAAGAACCCGCACGATGACTCGAAATCCGATATCCTGGTGACGAACGCGGGGGAGAGTAAACGCTTTGGGAGAATCTTCAAGACTTCCTTCGGATGAATCGTGAGAACGCAGCTCTCCAGCTCGACTTCCTCCCCGGTGTTCAGGATGAACCGATGCACAGCATCCCCACGGATGTCTGCGCACTCCGCCACGTGACGACCGCACCGGACGTCCACACCCAGCTCCGTCAGCCTGCGCGCGAATGCCTGAATGAACGCACCACCGCCGCCCTCGATACGCGCAACTGATTCGTACAGCCCGTGGCACATCCGACTGTGATTCGCGAAGGATACCTCCGTCGGTTTGACGCCGTAGCACATGCAGAATGCGCTCACGAGTGTTTTCAGATAAGGAGAGTCCAGAAGATCGTCGAGCACGGATTGCAGGCTGGTGTGGTCCTCGTTGATCACCGCGGTAGACATGGCAGAGCTCAGTACGGCCGCCAGCTCCATCGCGCCCGTCCGGTCCCACACCTGCTTGAGCATGCCGAAATACTGACGAATGCCCGCGGCATCGGCGGGGAAGTACTCCTGGAGTCGCTCCAGCAATCGCGGAATCCCGTACGGGAAATCATAGACTCGGCCGTCCTCTTCGAAGATGAACCGAAATGCGGCATCCGGCGAGAGCACGATCGGCACGATTGCGTCCCGGATCCCGAGCACCTTCGACATTTCGTGCAGTAGTCCGTCGTCGGCGAACCCTCCCGTGAAGTGGAAGCCCGTATCAAACGGAACGCCCTCTCGATAGAACCGAGTCAGGGCGCCGCCGATGGTTGGTGCCTTCTCCAGCAGGAGGACTTTCCTGCCGCCTTGTGCCAGGAGTACCGAGGCGGTAAGCCCACTTACACCGCTTCCGATCACAACCTGATCGTACCGGTCCATGCGCGAAGTCCCGCCTCCTCGAATCGCATCACGGGCTCACGTCAGCAGTCCGCCGTTGACCCCGATGACCTGGCCATGGATGTAGGTGCATTCGTCGGAACAGAGGAATCTGACCACTGCCGCGACCTCCTCGACGCGTCCGAATCGTCGCAAGGGTATCATCCCCACGATCTGATCGCGAGGCAGCTCGGATGTCATATCGGTCTCGATGACGCCCGGTGCCACGACATTGACGAGGATGTTCCTCGGTCCCACTTCTCGAGCGAGCGCCTTGGCGGCGCCGATCAACCCGGCCTTGGACGCAGAGTAGTTGACCTGGCCCGGCTGTCCAGCCTGGCCGGACGTGGAAGAGATGACGATGATCCGCCCCCGCTTCTCCCGGAGCATGGGAAACAGCACAGCGGTGATGACATTGAAGAAGCCGTCGAGGTTCGTTGTCAAGACCGCGTCCCACTCCTCGCGGGTCATCCATACCATCAGGTTGTCTCGTGTGATGCCGGCATTGAACACAACCACGTCGGGAGGGTTCTTGTCGGCGGCATCCGCCAAAGCAGCCTTCGTCTCTTCGTGATGCGCAGCATCAACGGCGGTGATCTTGCATTTTCGTCCCAGTCGTTCCACCTCGGCTTGCGCGGCCTCGGCAGCTTCGCAGTTCCGGTGATACGTCAGCCAGATGTCGTACCCGGCGCGGGCAAGGTCTACCGCGATGGCGCGACCTATGCCGCGACTGCCACCGACCACAAGAGCAAGTCCCATCAATCACCTCTGGCAACGGGAAAGCACCGCGGAATCCCGATGGGAACAGTAGCGATCCGGATGCCGGGAGTCAAGTACGGCACGCCCCAAGCCCCAGGCGCGCGTTCCCTGTTGCCGGGAAGGTCTGACGCACGAGAACCGGGATCCGGGGCAGGGGTTGCTGGCGGGAGGACGGCCGAGTGGGGACGTCCCATGGAGCGCCAGCGAGGCCGCACGTAGACCTTCGGGCTTGTTCGACGGGAGCTGGGAGCCGAATCGCGCCGCCTAGAAGTGATCCAAACCCATCTGGGCACGAGTCCGATGACCACCCCGTTATCCTCTACATGCCAACGACTTGGGGCTCGCGCAGAAACAACGCTGACACTTCCAACGAGCGCGGTGTGAGGGTGTAGTTCCAGTCGCCGTGGAACCGGTCCCGCTTCAGGCGAAATCGCGCCAGTTCTTCGTCGCTGACCTTGACCGCCGTTTCGTAGAGTTCGGTGTCGAGGGCCGCCTTCACGACCAAGCCCGTCCGCGTCGTGGAACTGGCGATCAAGTTGACGATCGCCTGATGCGTGACGAGAGAACGACCGCGCCAGTTCCGTGTGATGAAGCTGAACAGACGGTGTTCGATCTTGTTCCACTTGCTCGTTCCCGGCGGGGAGTGGCCGACGCAGAGCGTAAGTTCCAGGGCGTCGGCAAGATCCTGCAACGCGACCCTCCAAAGCCGTGATCGATAGCGCCTGCTCCCACCCCCGTCCGCCGTGATCAACAGCTTGCGCGCCCTGGGGAAACGAGCCTGTCCCATGTGCGTCCACCAGCGACGAGTGCTGTTGGCCGCGAACGGGGCCTTGCGGACCGGATGGAGCGCCCCCTCGCGGGTCTTCCGGCTGGCCTGCAGGCTATCGCCGATCCCCTGCAGGACCGCCGCGACGGTGCGCGCACGCACCGGATGGTCCTGCCGGGTCAGCTCGTCCGCCAGCTTCTGCGTACTCTTGCACGTCCACCGGAGCGCCGACTCCGGGCTCCCGCGCGTCACCGGATCCATCAGCGCGTCCAGAGCAGGAAGAAGCCCCGGGTTCGTTTCCGCCAAAGGACGCCGTCCGCCGGCGACCCGGCGCACCCGAGTTTCTGCCTCGTGGCGGGTGTTCGGCAGCAGATCGAGCTCCCGCAAGCCGGCATGAATCGTCGGCCGCGCCAGACCTGTTGCCACTGCCACGGCACTCACGCCACCCCATTCCAGGTCGCGTGCTTCCACCGCCGCCCATTGCCGGCGCATGCGCTCATCCATCCCGAAACGCAACGCGCGGAACTTCCGCTGGATCCCGCGAACCACTCTGGTGTCCATGCCGGTATCATTGCACCCTCGCCACCCGATGCAAGGGGAAAACGCAAGTCTTATTGCTGCGCGGACGCTAGCCGCTTCCCCCTCCGGCATCAAGCCCGGGACGCCGCGCAGGGATTGCCGCCACTGCGGCAAGGGCACCTGGATCGAGGACGGGGGCGGCACGGAGCTGGTGGGCAACGTCATCCACACGAACAACATGTTCCCCTATCCGGGCGTCGGCATCAGCATTGCCGCCTCCTCGCCGGCGGCGAACCCGGTCACGCTCGTCAACAACACGGTCCACGGCAACAGCGTGGGCGGCCCCGTGATCTGGGCCGCGCGCGTGAACATCGCGAACTCGATCCTCTGGAACAAGGCAGCACGGAGATCCTGCTCGAAGCGTACGGACTGAGCCCCGCGCTCACGCTCTCCCACCGCGTGATCCGCGGCGGACAGGCCGGCATCCACCTGGCGTCCTCCTCGTCGCCGAATGCCTACACCTGGGGTGCCGCGATGCTCAGCTTCGACCCGCAGTTCGTCGACGCGGCGAGCGGGGACGTGCACCTCCTGCCGCTCCAATCGTCGTACATGGACCGGGGCGACCACAACGCGCCGGGTCTCGCCGCGACCGACTTCGAGGGAAATCCCGCGCATTGCGAGAGACGCCGTCGACATCGGCGCGGACGAGTTCCTCCCGCACCTCTACACGATCGGCAGTGCGACCTCCGGCGGCCGGGTCGACGTGAAGCTCACCGGCAAGCCGACCGAGCTGGCGTTCTGGGGCATGAGCGGCGCCACGGTCAGTCCGCCGCTGCCGATCCCCGGGCCTGCAGGGCGCGCTGCACCTGAGCCCCGCGGGCCTCGCGGTGGTGCCGCTCGGCGCGCTGCCCGCAATCGGCGTCGTCGCTTTCTCGGTCGCGCTGCCGGCCAGCTTCCCGCAGATGGCAATCCCCACGCAGGCGCTGATCGGCACGCGGCTCACGAACCTGCACGTCGTCGGCAGGTGGTGATCCAGCATCGGTCGGCGCGGGTCCGGCCGGTTGGATCCGGCGGACGGCCCGGTGTTCGCGGCGCAGCCGCCGCATCACGCCGGAACCCTCACGCCTCGATCGATCGATCTCTCCCCCGCGCCGCTCCTTCCGCAGCCGCCGCAAACACCCGGCGGAGCGCGAGCAGCTCGGCGGCGAAGGCATCGCTCAGTGGATCCCGCGGCCGGGCGAGCGGAACGGCGTGGTCCTCGAGGATCCTCCCCTGCCCCAGGACCAGGATCCGATCGCCGAGCGTCAGCGCTTCTTCGATGTTGTGCGTGACGAACAGCACGGTGAGCTGCCGGGACTCCCAGATGTCGAGCAGCACGGCTTGGAGCAGGCGCCGGGTCCGGTCATCCAGCGCTCCGAACGGCTCGTCCAGCAGCAGGATGGACGCGTTGTGAGCGAGCGCACGCGCGATGGCCACGCGCTGCTGCATGCCGCCGGAAAGCTCGTGGGGAAAGGCCCCGGCCGCCTCCTCAAGACCCACCAGCCGGAGGAGATCCAGCGCCTGCCGGCGGGCGGCGCGGCGGCGAACGCCCCGCATCTCCAGCGGGAACATCACGTTCGCAAGCGCACGCCGCCACGGCAGCAGCGAGTGCTGCTGGAAGACGGCGCCGGCCGGAACCTGCCCCTCGACGGGCACCCGACCCGCCACGCGAACGCTGCCCCCGCTCGGCGCTTCCAGCCCGAGCAGGATCCGAAGCAGCGTGGTCTTGCCGCACCCCGTCGGACCGAGCAGCGTCACGAAGGCGCGCTCCTCCACGACCAGATCCAGGCCCGCGAGCGCCGCCACGGACAGACCGTCCCCGCGGCGGAAGACCTTGCCGAGGCCCTGGACCGCGATGGCGGCCGGTTGCGCCATCTACCGCTCCTTCGCCTGCCAGTGGCTCACGCGGCTCTCGACCGCGTAGAGCCCGAGATTGACCACGAGCCCGACCAGGCCGATGACCACGACGCTGGCCAGCGCGTACTCGTACTGCGCGACCTGGTGCGACGTGGTGATGAAGTAGCCGAGACCGGCGCGCGTGCCGGGGAAGAACTCGGCTGCCACGATGACCATCAGCGCCCGGCCCACGCCGAGGCGAATGCCCACCATGATCGCCGGGAGAGCCGCCGGCACGATCACGTGCCGGAGCAGCGCCGCGCGGCGCGCCCCGTTGGCCAGCGCCACCTCGATGAACAGCCGCCGCACGCCTGCCACGCCGTGCATCGTGTTGAGGAACACCGGAAAGAAGCTCGCCCACCAGATCACGGCCACGATCGCAAGCTGCACCTGGTCGAGCAGCCCGTACTCCCAGGCGCGCGTGCCGTAGAGGACCGAGCCGAGGGAAGAGAACCCGAGCAGGATGATCGTGAGCGGCATCCACGCCACGGGGCTGATCGAGCGACTCATCTCGACGATGGGCAGGAACAGCTCGCGCGCCGTGTGCCTGCAGCCGACCAGGATGCCCAGCGGGACGGCGGTGACCAGCGCCGCGCCGAACCCGAAGGCGACCCGGAGCAGGCTCACGAGCGCGCTCGTGGCCAGCGGCAGCGAGTCGAGGTTGGGCGGCTCCCGGAACGGGTGGGCAAGCACCTCGCCCACTTCCCCGATGGCCGGAAGCAGCGTCCCCGCGCTCCGGGAGGCGAGGTGCCAGACCGCGAGCAGCAGCACGAAGGGAATCGCACCGAGTCCCACGCGCCTCAGCAGCGTGGCGGCGGGGTGACGGCCGGTGTCCATGTCGCGAGTCTACTCCACGGACCGGAGAAACGAGAGGTCGTGCACCCGCGCGAACGCGTCCGCGTTCGACAGTTCCTTGAGCACGCCCTGGAACGTGTCGCGCTCCCGCATCATCTCGAACCAGCGTTCCATGCCGAGGCGGTAGGCGTCCCCCGCGTCCACGGTGTAGACGATGTTCGGAACGCTGCTCCGCTCCACCTCGAGCGGCTGCTTGGTCCACTGGTGCGCGAGCTCGGCCGCCCGCTCCTTGTCGGCATTGATGACCTCGGTGGCCGCCCGGATCAGCTTCACCAGCCGCTGGAGCACCGCGCGGTGGTTGGCGATCGCGGTGCCGGTGGCGCAGATCCCGCAGCACGGATGCGACTTCCACATCCCCTCCGGAGGCAGCTCCGACAGCTGGCAGACGATGCGGGCCGCCTTCTTGTAGACGGCGATGCTCCCACCGGGCTCGTTGACCACCGCGCCTTCCACCGCGCCCGAGGCCAGGCTCGGCACGACGTTGGCCTCGCCCTGCAGGTTCACGAGCTCGACCTCGCCCGCCTTGCCCTGCCCGGCGGCCACGCACCGGAGCCCCTCAGCCGCGCACGCCCTCTCGAAGATGAGCTTGGCCACGGCCACCGGCTCCTTGTAGCCGATCCTCAGCGGCTTCGGGGACACCTTGGCGGCGGCAACGAACTCCTCCCAGGTCGCCGCCGGGAACTCCGGCTGCACCAGCAGCATGTCGCCGTCCACGTTGAGCGGACAGAGGAGCTTCATGTCGGTTCCCTTGTCGATGAAGAAGAGAATGGCGGCAATGCCCCCCAGCCCGACATCGAGCTCCCCGCGCGACATCGCTTCCGGCATCTTCGAGCCGCCGCCCACCTTCTTCACGTGGAGCTCGGCGATCGGCCGCTCGCCCTCCATCATCCGGTAGACCTCGCGGGGTTTGAGCTCCTGCAGATGGATGCCGCACTGCTGGCGCATCTTCTCGGGCTCGAGCGCAGCCACGCCGAGCGCGATCTGATGGTCGTGTCCGACGTGGCCCAGCGTCAGCAGCGGCACGGCCGCGGGAACGGACTCCTGGTCCGCGCCGCCGCAAGCCGTGACCAGCATGGCAGCGAGGACGATGATCCAACAGCGAACGAGAATCGGCATGATGGCATCTCCCTGGCAATGGCGGGGTCGCCGGGCTGCTCCCGTCCGTCACGATCCGGACCGGGAAGGAAGCGGCTCCGGTTCTCCCGCCGTCCCGGCTCGAGACTTCAGAACTTGAGCATGACGGTGGCCTGGACCCGGTGGTTGACCCGATTGCGGCGCTCGACGTAGTCCGTGTTCATGTAGTCGTACTCCAGCCCCACCGAAGCCCCCTTGTAGAAGTTGTAGACGACGTTGCCGAACAGCGTGACGTTCCGGGTCCGGTCCTTCGTGGCGCGAGCCGGATTGGGGTCCGTGAAGTCCTCGTTCTCCGGGTCGTCCATACCCGCGCCGGCCACCAGGCGCCAGCGCTTGTGCGGCTTGAACTCGAGGTTGGCGAACGCGCCCCAGGCCCGGATCACGCTCACGTCCGGCCCGTCGAGGGAGTAGCCCTGCCAGATGGCGGCGCGGTAGCCGTCCAGTCCCCGGCCCCACCACACCTCGCCGCAGACACTCAGGTTCTGCAGGATCGGGATCACGAAATCGAGGCAGGCGGCACACGCGGTGTAGCGGCGATCCCGGGGCAGCCTGTTGCTCGCCGTCGCATCCACCTCGCGCCAGCCGACGAACCCGCCGACACCGAGCTGCAGTTTCTCCTTGCCGACCAGCGGCACTGCGAAGCCGATGTGCCCCTGCACGTCGGGGTATCCTGCATCCTCGCCGTCGTCGTTTCCGCCTCCGTCCTGGTCCGTCGCCAGCGGACGGGCGAGGCCGAGCTTGGCGGTCCAGACGCTCTCCCCGCCGCCGCCGAATCTCGTGATGCCCGTGAGCTGCGGCCGGCGGAAGCCGAGGTTGCCCTGCCCCCAGCCGACCAGCGTGTTGAGCTTCTTCATGTTCAGCGGCGCAAACGTGTCCGAGGTATGGCCGGCAAGCAGCGACCAGTGTTTGCCGAAGGCGAACTGCATGTACGCGTGCCGCAGCCGCGGGGTTGCCTGCAGTTCCTGGGTCTCCGTGTTGGGCTGCAGCGCCTTGCCCAGGAAGTCGATCTCGATGTTGCCGAAGGCCTTCACGCCTTCGATCTCGGGACCGCGCCAGTTCAGCCCGAGCCGCGAATGGCGCGCGTGGATGTTGATCTCGTCGTCCGCCTGGCCGGCCCGGTAGTGCTGGACGTAGAAGGCGGTGTCGCCGAACTGGGTGCGGGCCGAATCGTGGGCCATGTCCAGGCGGAAATGGCCGTAGAACTCGATCCCGAGCTGCTCCAGCGTCTCGGTCACCTTGCGGGTCGCGTCGGCAAAGCTGGTGCTGCTCTTGTCCGGCGGCACGGCCTGCGGTGCAGCCGACGCCGCGGCTTCCGGTGCCGTGGCTGGCGCAGTTTCGGGTGGAGGCGGGATCTGTCCGGCGACCTGCGGCGCCGGCAGACCGAGGATGGCGGCCAGGAGCCATCCGGCCAGCGGGATCAAGCGTTTCATACCGACCTCTCCTGGTAGGGAATGCCCGCCCGGAGCGGGCAACGACGGATCGGCAGCCGTGCCGGAGAAGATCGGGCGAGTCGAGGTCGGAGGCGCCGGGAGGGCCGGCGCCGTCGAGATCAGGAGGGACTTCCAGGCTGGAGCGGTGCCGGCGACCCGGATCCGACCGCTGCCGGCCCGATCCGCGTCCGGGGAAGGAACCCACACGGTTCCCCCCTCACAGCCGCCACTCAGTGCCTCGAGTACTTGCGCATGACGGTCATTCCAGGTTGCCGGAGCCCTGCTCCGCGAAAACAGCGCCGATGATAGGCGGTGTTCCGGGCGAATGCAACAGCCGGCCGGAAAAACCCGGGACCGAACATCACGCGCGGCGAGCGGCCCCCCCTACGGCTCGAACCGTGCCGGCCCGCAGGCATGGCCGCCGCAACTTCGTTCCGGCAGCGACCGCCACGCGCTCTATCGTTTCACCCGGCGTAGGAGTATACTGGCGCGAGGCCAGAACGCCCGGGCGCACGCCGGGAAGATCGCGATGAAACTTCGCCGCGACGCCGTGTCCCGGGTCGAGGGGGGAGAATCAATCGGAGGGCGTCATGCGCATTCCTGTCCTCTGGCTCGCGATCTCGGCGGTGCTCGCGATCTCCGCGACCGCGCAGCGCGTGCTCCACGTGCCTTCGCAATACGCGACGATCTCGGCCGCGATCGCCGCCGCCGGGACCGGGGATATCGTGCTCGTCGCGCCCGGCCGCTACGTCGAGAACAACCTCCGGTTCGGCGGCAAGGCGATCACAGTGAGAAGCAGCCACGGACCGCACACAACGATCGTCGATGGCCGCAGCACGACCAGCCCGAACTCGGTGTTCCTCTTCGCCGCGTCCGAGACCCGGCGGTCGATCCTCGAGGGATTCACGATCACGAACGGTTTCAATCTCCGCGGCGGAGGGATCTACTGCGTCGGCTCCCCGACGATCCGGGGCAACCTCGTCGTCGCGAACAAGGGCGCCGACGGCGGCGGCGGGATCTACGTGCGCGGCGCGCCGCGCATCGAGAACAACGTGGTCTCGGGTAACGGCACCGATTGCACCCATTGCGGCAACGGCATCTGGATCGAGGACGGGGGCGGCACGGAGCTGGTGGGCAACGTCATCCAC
>JAFGQW010000068.1 GCA_016935485.1 Planctomycetota bacterium
CGGGGGCCGGTCTTCTTCAAGCAGCGGCGCGTCGGCGAGAGCGGCCAGCTCTTCGAGATCTTGAAGCTCCGCAC
This sequence comes from Planctomycetota bacterium, assembly GCA_016935485.1. GTDB lineage: Bacteria > Planctomycetota > JAFGQW01 > JAFGQW01 > JAFGQW01 > JAFGQW01. Next base: position 75 of record JAFGQW010000068.1, read on the forward strand.
CATGCACGTCGACGCCGAGGCGGCGACCGGGCCCGTCTGGGCGCAGACCGACGACCCCAGGATCACGCCGGTCGGCCGGATCCTGCGGCGCACCCACCTCGACGAGCTGCCGCAACTCATCAACGTGATCAAGGGGCAGATGAGCATCGTGGGACCGCGCCCGGAGCGGCCGGTGTTCGTCGACTACTTCCGCACCCGGCTGCGCCAGTACGACCAGCGGTTGTCCGTCCGGCCCGGCATCACGGGGCTGGCGCAGATCTGCTACAAGTACGACGAGACGCACGCCGACGTGCGCAAGAAGCTCGCCTACGACCTCCTCTACCTCCGGAAGATGTGCATGCTGCTGGACCTCAGCATCCTCTTCCTCACGCTCGGCCGCCTCACGGGCAAGGGCGCCAAGTAGTCCGGCTCCTCGCCCGTCCGCGGCCGCCGTGCGCGATCACTCGCCGAGCGTGGCCCGCCAGCGCGCCATCGCCTCGTCCAGCCCGAGGCCGAAGACCTCCCGGAATGCCGCCTCCGCTCCTCCCACCGGCGGATCGCCGAGGCGCTCGAGGAACCGGCCGACGCCGCGCGGGGACTTCATCTCGACGAGGAAGTGCGTGAACGAGCCGCTCTGGGCGTAGGCGCGCTGCACGTCGTTCGTGCCGGACAGGTGCGTGAACGACCGTTCGAGCTTGGCGAGCGGAAACAGGGCGGCCGCGCCGCCAAGCCGGCGGAGCGTGCGGTCGGCGTCCTCCCGCGTGATGCCCTCCTCGTAGCGGGCGATGCCCTCGTTGATCCAGGCGGGCACCGGCGCGCCTCGCGCCAGCTGGTGCACCACCGTGTGGGTGAGCTCGTGCACCACGGCGCGGCGGACCGCGGCGCGCTGGCGCGAGAAATCGCGCACCTTGATCCGGATGCGGGCGCCGTCGAAGGTGCCGCCCACCCAGTGGTGCGCCCCGGTGGCCTGCTCGAAATCCTGGTCGCTGTAGAGAACCACCGTGACCCCCTCGCGGGGGTAGAACCCGAGGTCGGCGCACACCTGGTTGAAGCCTTCCTCGAGGAACTGGAGCACCTCGGACGCCACCCACTCGAAACCCGGCCGCGTCCCGTCGAGACGCACCTGGAACAGGCGACTGCGGCCCACCGCCGCGATGCGCCGGAACCCGAGCTCCGCCCGGGCGCGCGCGAGGCAATCGGCGAGCACGCCGCGCCCTTCCGGCTCGCGCTCGAGCACCCGCCGCCAGGCTGCGAGCGTCGCCTCGAGCTCGTCCAGGCGATAGCGCGCATGGCCCAGGGATTCCCAGGCGGCGAGGTTGTCGGGGTCCGTGGCGACGGACCTCTCCAGGAGGCGGGCGCTCTCGCGGTAGTCGCCCTGCTTCAAGGCCAGGAATCCGCGGTAGTAGGTGATCCGCGCGCCGGCCGGATCGAGCGCGCCGGCCGGATCGAGCGCCCGGCGCGCATCGGCATAGCGCCCGGCGTTCAGGTACTCCACGCCCAGGTGCGTGTACGCCGACGCCAGGTTCTTCAAGATGCTCTCGTTCTGGGGCAGGCGCTGGCGGGCGGCCTCGAGCACCGCGACGGCCTCGCGGTACTGCCCCGCTTCGAGAAGCCCGATGCCCTCGCGGTTCAGGCGCACCGCCTCCGCCCGCGCTTCTTTGGCCCCGGTCTGGGCGGCGAGCGGCCGCTCCGGCCCAAGCACGCCGAGCGCGACGAGCAGGAGGAGGGCGGTCTTGAGCATCGCTGCCACGGCGGTTCCGGCCTACCTTCGGTCGCGACGGTCGCGCGCGCGGCCCCGCCGGGCCGGCGCCTCCGGGGGGCGCTTTCTCGGCGGCGGCGCCTTCACGCGGCCGAGGATCTCCGCGCGGCCGCGGAGGTTGTCCTCGATGTCGCGGATCAGCTCGTCGGGGTGCTGATAGCGCAGCGCCCGATCCTTGGCCATCATCTTCTCGATGAAGTAGTGCAGGTGCGGTGTGACCCGGCGGTCCCTCGTCCGCGGGGACTGGAGCGAGCGCGACACCTGCTGGCGCAGGATCTCGCGGTCCGACGCGCCCGAGAAGGGCACGTCGCCGAGGACCATCTGGTAGAGCGACACGCCGAGCGAGTAGATGTCCGCGCGCACGTCGAGATCCGCGGCGCCGCAGGCCTGCTCGGGCGAGACGTACTGCACCGTGCCCACGGTGGTGCCCGGCGGCTGGACCGGACCGGCCTCCACGCTCCGGGCCAGGCCGAGGTCGATCAGCGTCACCCGGCCGTCGGCGCCCTCGAGCAGATTGCCCGGCTTGACATCGCGGTGCGTGATGCCGCGGCGGCTGAGATAGGCGAGCGCTCGCGCGACCTGCAGGACGACCGCGAGCGCCGCGCTCTCTTCGTAGCGGTGGCCCGCGGCGATCCGGTCCTGGATGCAGGTTCCGTCCACCAGCTCCATCGTGAAGCAGTGCAGGCCTTCGGATTCCCAGACCCGGAGTCCCTTGACCAGATTCGGGTGTTCGAAGCGGATGAGCAGGTCCGCCTCCCGGTGGAAACAGCGCACCTGGAGCGGCCTGCGAGCGATGTGAGGATGCAGGATCTTCAGGGCGACCGGCCGGCCTCCGGTGCGGGGGCGGGCCCGGTAGACCCGACTCATGCCGCCCTGACCCAGCTCCTCGAGGATGCGGTAGCCGCACACGTGAACGGGTCTGGACCGCTTGCCGTCCTCCTGGAGCAGCGGGATCTCCGAGGCGGTGATGTGGCCACGTTCCACCAGCACGTCGTCGAGCGAGGACTCGAGGCAGTGCCGGCGCTGGCGCTCGAGGTCGGAGAGCGCGCTCTGCATGTCCGCGCGCCCCACCAGCCCCAGGTGGACCAGGCGGGCCGCGAAACGGATCTCGCTCTTGCTGATCAAGCGGCGCCTCCTCGCCTCCGGGGAATCCGGGATGCCGGGATCCTCGTGCAGTCTATCGGACCCGCAGAACCGGCGTCAATGTCCTGCGGGCGCCCCGCGGGCGCTCTTCGCACGCGCCACGCGCGCGCGCAGCCCGCACGCGCCACGCGCACCCGCACCCCGGTCGTGCTCGTGCTCGTGCTCGTGCTCGCTCCTCTC
>JAFGQW010000363.1 GCA_016935485.1 Planctomycetota bacterium
CGCCTGGGGTCTGACGCCGTTCCGCTTCGGAACGGGGTCTGACCCCATTCCCAGGTCGGTCGGCGTGCGGGTGCGGGTGTCGCGGGGAGAGTGGCGCCTGGGGTCTGACGCCGTTCCGCTTCGGAACGGGGTCTGACCCCATTCCCGGGTCGGTCGGCGTGCGGGTGCGGGTGTCGCGCGCGAAGTGCGTGCGCTCAGGTGGCGCGGGCGGGCTGCGCCCGCGGGTTGGCTCACGCCTCGAGGGCGTGCCGATCCAGACCGAGGTGCTTCATCCGCCGGTAGAGGGTGGCCTTGTGCACGCCGAGCAGCTCGGCCGCACGGGTAGCATTGCCGCCGGCCTGGTGGAACGCGCGGCGGATGTCGTCCTCGTCCAGTGATCGGGGCTTCGCGTGGTGCGGGGGCGACAGCGCCGGCAGGTAGGTCGCTGCCGCAGGAGGCGGCAGCGCCAGGCGCTCGAACGGGTTCGGGACGAGCCCCGCGAGCGCACTGGCCGCCTCCAGGTTCCAGTGTCCGGGCGCGAGCGCCTTGCGCTCCTCGATCCACTCGTCAAATGCGGCGCGGCCGATGATCGGCGAGTCGGTCTCGACGTAGACTCGCTGCAGGGCGTTGCGGAGCTCGCGGACATTCCCCGGCCACTCGTACTGCTCCACGAGCCGTGCGGCATCCTGCGTGAGGCGGACGATCTGCTTGCCGTACTTCTGGTTGAGCTCCGTGAGGAAATGGTCGACGAGCAGTGGAATGTCTTCCGGGCGCTCGCGGAGCGGGGGCAGGTGAATGCGGAGCACCGAGAGCCGGTGGTAGAGATCCGCGCGGAATCGCTTCAGCCCCACCGCCAGCTCGAGCGGCACGTTCGTTGCGGCCACGATCCGCACATCCACCGTCATCTCCTGCTCGCCCCCGACCCGCGCGAGCGCGCCCGACTCCAGCACCCGGAGCAGCTTCGCCTGGGTGGCGATCCCCATCTCGCCGATCTCGTCCAGGAAGATCGTGCCGCCGTCGGCCTGCTCGAAGAGCCCCCGGTGCGTGCGGACCGCCCCGGTGAACGCGCCGCGCTCGTGGCCGAAGAGCTCGCTCTCGAGCAGATCCGACGAGATGGCCGAACAGTTGAGCGCGACGAACGCCTTCTGGCGGCGGGGGCTCCGGTCGTGGATCGCGCGGGCGACGAGCTCCTTGCCGGTGCCGGTCTCGCCGGTGATGACGACCGGCATGTCGACCGGCGCATAGCGCTCGATCTTGCGGAAGACCTCCGCCATCGCCCGGGAACGAGCCACGAGCCCGTGGTAGGGAGCAAGGTCCGAAGTGCCGCGCTGCACGGTGATCGCGTCGGTCACGTCGTGCAGCCGGAGAAACACCGCGGCGCCGGCGGCGCCGGGATACCGGTCGACCCGTTCGGCGTGAACGAGGATGCCGCGGGTCCGGCCCCGGACGTCGCTGAACTCCAGGCAGTAGTCGCGCACCACCTGCCCGGTGGCGTGCACCGCCGCAATCACCGGGGCAATCGCCTCGGCCGCGCCGTCGAGGGCGTCGACGAGCGGCCGGCCGGCGAGCGCGTCTACCGCCTCGTCCGACCAGGCCGCTACCCAGGCCGGCAAGCGGTCCACGATCCAGCCGCCGTGGCCATCCGGAAGGACCACGACGTCCGGGAACCGCGGCCACTGCCGGTGGGCCTCGTCGTAGATCTTCTGGAACGGGTTCTCCATGCCTCGCCCGCCGGTCCGGGGGTTGCCCTCGCGCAATGAATATGCGGACGCCGGGGCAGGGTCAAGAGAACGCGGCCTCCGAGAGAGTACAGTCCGGTTCCGGTGGGTGGCGGGGTGGGGGTGCCGGTGCGGGTGTCGCGCGCGGGAAGGCCGCCTGGGGTCTGACGCCGTTCCGCTTCGGAACGGGGTCTGACCCCAGGCCCGCGGTGCAAGGAGAAGAGCGAGCACGAGCACGAAGCGTGCGGGTGCGGGTTGCGCGCGAAGGGCGCGCGCTCGGGTGGCGCGGGCGGGCGGCGCCCGCGGGGGCTACGCCGTCAGGCCCATGCCGCGGAGGACGACGCTCTCCCGCCCCCGGAGCACGTTCCGCAGCTCCTCGTCGGCCACCTCCTGGTCGAGCCCGGCCTGCACGAGCAGCATGACGATGTGGTCGAACTGCTCGCGCCTGAGCTTGCCGCCGCCCGTGTTGTCCCGCCGGTCCATGAGGTTGGCCAGGTTGAGGAACGCCTCGCGCAGGTCCTCGAAACTGCCGTCGTCGATCTCGTTCGTCTTGCCGGTATCGTCCGTCATGGAAGGCTCTCCATCTCGGGTTCTTCGGCTTTCCCGGCCGGGCCCTTGAGCCGCGTCAATCCACGCCCACGCGCTTGCCGCGACCCCGGAGTTGCGGGATACTGGACCGCTCGAACCCCGCTTCCGGAGGCGGCCGCACATGGTGGAGATCGCCAAGGACCGCTCGACCCCACGCATCCAGCAGCTCTCGATCTTCCTTCGCAACCGCCTGGGAGCACTGCAGGATGCGACGGCAAGGCTCAGGGAAGCCGAGGTGCGGATCTGCGCCATCTCGATCTTGGACGCCGCGGACCACGCCGTGATCCGCATGGTGGTGAACCGGCCCTACCTGGCCCGGACGGCGCTGGAGGCCGCGGGCTACGGCGTCTTCGAATCGGAGCTCCTGGGCGTGGCGCTCCCCGAGGAGAAGGACCGCGGCATCCAGAAGGTGCTCACCTGCCTGCTGCGCGCGGAGGTGGACATCAAGTACGTCTACTCGCTGATCGACCACCTCGACGGCAAGCCGGTTCTCGCCTTGAACGTCGACAACTGCGATTGGGCCGGCGAGGTCTTGCAGAAGGCGGGCATGATGCTGGTCGGCCAGGATGAGGTCGCCTGAGCAACGTCAGCGACCGGACGAGCTTCCCGCTGCCCGCCGTCTCCCCGGCCCGAAACAAAACCCCGCGCAACGCTCTTCCCATCGCCGGTCCTGCTGGCTACCATGTGGCGCAAGGACAACCGAGATTGGAGCGTTTCGCCATGTCGGAAAGCGTCTACAAGGTTATCGAGCTGATCGGCACATCGGAGAAATCATGGGAAGAGGCCGCCCGCAGCGCGGTGGAGCGCGCGGCAAAGACGGTCCGTGACCTGCGGGTCGCGGAAGTGGAGCAGCTCGACATGAAAGTCGAGGACGGCAAGGTGGTGGCCTACCGCGCCCGGGTCCACGTCTCGTTCAAGTACGAGGGCTGATCGCGCTCGGCTCCGAGGTCCGAGCGAGGAGGGCGGTTGGGGAGGGTTCCTCCGCTCGGGGGAGAGGCGCTCGCGCGGCTCGCGGTGCCGGAAGCACACCGCACGGCGCGAGCGACGCGGAAGAGGCACGAGCAGCGCGGCGGCGAGGCGGGCCCCGGCGGTGTCCGCCTCGCGCGCCCCGCCTCGGTCTCGTCGCGTTGCGGACAGTGGGCGGCGGAGCGAAGCGGTCGGATTCCGCCGCCCGCCGCCCGCGCGCGGTCAATCGCGCCCGTAGCGGAGAATCGCGCCGCCTCGGCCGACCACGTAGACGTGCCTGGAGTCCGCGCCCCACACGCCGCACAGATCCCGGGTCGTGCGGCTGTCCATCTTCTTCCAGACCGCGCCGTTGAAGTGGAGCAGCGTGCCTTGGTCCCCGACGGCGAACACGTCGTCGGCCGCAGTGCCCCACACGTCCCACAGGTCCTCCACGGTGCCCGAGTTCATGGGCTGCCAGCGGTTGTCCTCGTGCTGGAGGATCGTGCCCCCGCGCCCCACCGCGAGCAGCGTCCGGCTCGAGAGTCCCCAGATCCCGAACAGATCGGCGATCGTGCCGCTCACCATCTCGTGCCACGCCAGGCCGTCGTGGTGCAGGACCAGCCCGCCCGCGCCGGTCACGTAGACGCCGGTCGGCGTCGCGCCCCAGATCCGGTTGAGATCGGTCCGCGTGCCGGGGTCGAGGAACGCCCAGCGCGTGCCGTCGAAATGGAGCACCGCGCCGCCCTTGCCCACGGCGAACACGCTGTCCTCGGCCGCGGCCCACACGTCCGCGAAGCACTGCGGATAGCCGGTGAGCAGCTTCTCCCAGCCGCGCCCCGGCAGATAGCGGAGGAAGTCGCCGCCGCCCGCCGCGTAGAGCGCCGCGAGCGTGCGGGTCTGGTTCTGGTCGCGCCAGACGCCGGCGAGGCTGCCGAGGTTGTTCGCGGTGGGCACCGGCCCCATCGGTCTCCAGACGGCCGCCGCCGCCGGGCGCTCGAGGATGGTGCCGCCGCTTCCGGCCGCGAAGAAGCCCACGCCCTCCGCGCCCCACACGGCGCCGAGGTCGCCGGTCACGCCGGACGGGTCCGCCGTCCACGGCAGGTGGACGTCCACCGAGAACCGGTGCTCCGCCGCCGGGGGTTCGCTGTTGGTGGCCTCGAGCGTCATCACCGGCGAGCGCCCGAGGTCGGCCTCGTCCGGCAGGCCCACGAGCATCCGGCCGGCGTCGTCCAGCTGGAGCCAGGGCGGAGCGCCCCACAGCCGGACCGCCGCCCCGGGATGCGCATCCACGTCGACCCCGTGCCGGTACCAGTCGCCGACGACCACGGTCTCCGGGGGCCGGTCGAGAAACGCGGGCGCGCGCGGCCGCACGCCGGCGTCCCCGTCGCCCGTGTGGAACGCGAAGACGAACGAACCGCGGTGGCGCGGATCCGCCTTCGAGATCACCTCGCAACGGAAGGTGTAGTCGCCGGGTTTGAGAGGCACGCGCGCGCCGTGCGTCTGCACGGTCGCGAACTCGCGCGTGACGGCCGCGAAGAGCTCAGGCAGGTCGAGCACCGAGCCCGTCAGGAGCTTCCCTCCCCGCTCCGCCGTGACCAGCTTCCTGAGCTCGTCAACATTGATCCGGTTGCCGAGCCCGATGGCATGCACGGTGAGTCTGGGATGGCTCGCGATGACCCGTGTGACATCCGCCATCTCCACCGGGCGGTAGCCGAACGTCTGGTAGTAGACGCCGCCGCCCAGCACACCGCGCGCCGGGCGGAGCGCGGTGTTGTCCTGGTAGCTGTGGTTGTCCTGGCCGTCCGACAGCACGACCAGCACGTGGCTGTCCAGCTCACCCGCCGCGAACAGCTCGCGGTCGTGCTCGTTCTTCATGGCGAGCGCCATCTCGTGGACCGCGGCGTAGAGCTTGGTGAAGTCGCCCGGCTGCGGCTCGGGAATCTGCTCGATGTGCGCCGGCTCGAGCGGCCCGCCGAAGGGGCGGTTCAGCACGTCGCTGAACCAGAGGAAGGTCCAGGCGACGGCGCCGGAGTTGCCCTCCCATGCCTTGAGCAGCGCGGTGACGCTGTCCGCGGCCGCGGTCCGCATCTGCGTGAACGGCTGCTTGTCCGGGATGAGCATCGACGCGCTCGCGTCCAGCACCAGCGCGTAGCGGATGTTCGACTCGAGAAGGCTGGAGCTGCGCTCGAGCACCGCCTCGGGATCGAGCGGCCGCTCGTCGATCTGCATCTCGACCTCGACCTCGTCGGCGCCGTACGCGCGGCCGGTCGCGTCGCGCACCGCGAACTGGACCACGATCTCGGTCTCGCCCTTGCCCGCCGGCGGTGGCCGCCAGCGGACGCGCCGCGAGAGCCGCTCGAAGGTGAGGGCGTCCTGGTGTCCGGGGCTCGCGCTGGAGTGGTTGCCGCCGCCCCCGCCCCCGCAGCCCGTCACCGCGACGCTCAAGGCGCCGGCCAGCGCGATCACGACGGAGATGGCCAGCAGTGCTCGGGATTGCGTCATGGTCATGCTCCTCGCCGGGTAGCCTTCCTGAGTCGGGAGTCCGGCCGGAACGTCGAACGGGTCCGACCCTGAAGCCGCGCGGTCCGCGAACACGGCCCGGCTTCCTGGGTCGATGGGCTCGGCGATCCGCCCGGTTCGCCGGAAGTCACTGTCTGCCGCCAAGACCTTGCAACCGCCCTCGAGGCTGCAAGAGTACCGTTCCCGGCCCCACGATAGCCGACGGACGGGCTGGCGGCAACCACGTAGCCCGGGCACTGCCCGCGGCCCACAGCGATCCGCCGTCCGCTTGCACGGCGGTGCCGCCGGCGCAGCGGCTAACCGGAGTCACGCCTGGCGGCACGTCTCCGGAATCCGTGCCGTGCGTCCCGGCCACGGGTCAGGCCGGCCGTCCGCGGCCTCGCGGCGCCGCTGTCCTTCTCCTGGTCTTTGCCTGCGATCCGGGCTTGGCTGCCGATTCCGGCGCCCGGCGGCGGATCTTGACCTTCCGCACCTTCTTCTTGACGGCGGCACCGCGCCGCCGCACGGCGGGCCCCGGCGGCTTCGGTGCGGCCTTGCCCCGCCGCGTGGCGGGTCTGGGCCGATCCGGAACGTCCGGTCGGTGGCCTGGTTCTCGACCGCCGGGTTCCACCAGCGGTCGAAGTGCACCACGTGCGAGGCGGCGGTGAGGTTGAGGCCCGCACCGCCGACCTTGAGCGACAGCACGAAGAACGGCACCGACTCGTCCTCCTGGAAGCGCCGGACCAGCTCGCGGCGCTTCTTGACCGGGGTCTGGCCGTGCATCGCCAGCCCGGGGCGGCCGCCCCGTCCGCCAGGTGGCAGGCATGCGCACGACGACGCCGGAGCGCTCGAGTTCGGGAACGTCGCCGAGGAAGCGGAAGGCTTCCGCGGCGGACCAGCGCAGCGGACGGAAGATCTCGCCCTGGTCGATCATCTGCCTCAGCCAGTCGCAGCGCTCGGCCGCGCGCTGTACCGGGAGCAGCAGCGAGAGCAAGCGCGCCTTGTTCGCGGCGCCGGCATACGCGCGGAGCGCCTCGCCGAGCGGCAGGTGCCGGGCATTGCCGTGCGCGGACAGCCGGTCCGTGTAGGTCGCCAGGAATGCGAACGGCGCCTCCGCGTCCTTGCGGCGTGAGGCAGGCAGTCAGGCGCAGGTCGGTAGAGGTGGTGGTCATTGCTCAGGGCCGGCCAGCTGCCAGAGCACGTCGACCAGAGCGCTCAGCTCCGCGAGCGGAAGGGCCGCGCTCGCGCCGGAGCCCAGCGCCTCCGCCACCTGCCGGCGGATGGCCTCCGGGTCGAGGGGATCCCGGCGGTCGAGGTGGCCCTGCTGTTCGAGGTATTCCGCGAGCTTCTCGGCCTGGCGCTGCTGGAACCCCCGGATCTCATGCTCGAGGAGCTGCGCGACGAGAGCCTTCCCATCGCCGTGGAGGCGGCGCGCCAGCGCGGCTACGTCGTCGATGAACTTGTCGGTGACGGCGCCGCTCTCCTCGAGCACCTCGCGGTGGACCGGCCGAGCGCGGCCGATTCTCCAGGCGGAAAGGAACGCCGCGGTGGCCTCGATGCGGGCCTCGAGCCGCCGGGCACCGGCCTCGTCGATGCGCCCCTCCGCACGCAGCCGAACCCGGTAGGTCCGCCAGGCGGCCACGGTCTCGATCCGGTTCTGCACCAGCCGGTGCAGCAGCGCGAGATCGTCACGCAGCAGATAGAAGAGCGGGATCTCCGCCGCCTCCTGCCACGGATCGAAGCGCGCCACGCCGAGCCGCGCGCCGTACTCGGCGGCGGTCAGTCCCGCGGGCGAGGGCGCCTCGGGCGGCGGGACCGCCGCGAGCATGTCCGCGGAGGCGGCGGCATCGGCGCGCCGGCGCGTGCCGAGGTCGAAGGGCCGGGCCGCCGGCAGCCCGGCCGCCTCGAGCGCGCGGTTCCAGAAGGCACCGTCCGCCGGATTGCTGGTCAGGTAGAAGACCTGCCGACCTTCCGTCCGCATCAGCTCCGCCAGGCTCGCCGCGATGGCATGGAAGCGCTCCGGATCGCTCGTCGAGAGGGTCTCGTCCAGAAAGAGCGGCGGCTTCACGCCGCGCTCGTTCTCGAACGCGAAGGCGACCCGCGCGGCCAGCAGGAGCTGGGCGCGCGTGCCGTCCGAGAGCTGCGCGAGACCGAGGTTCCGGTCGCGGCTCGTCTCGACGGCGCGCAGCGCGGGGCCGGCGGTCCCGGACCCGAACTCGAGCTGGTAGGCGCCTGAGGTGAAGCGCTCGAACAGCGCGCGAGCGCGCTCGAGCACCTCGGGGCGGCTCACCTGCTCGTGCCGATCCCGCGCCGCCTCCACCAGCAGGCGGCCGGCTTCCCGGAGCATCGCCTCGTCGCGGACCTCGAGCAGCGCTTCCAGCGCCGCCTGCCGCCGGGCGCTCGCGTCCTCGAACGCGGAGCTCGCCCGGGCGTGCTCCACGTCGCGCTCGATGCCGCCGATCTCCTTCGCCAGGTCGTCGGCTCCGGCGGAGGCGACCTCCAGGGCGGCGATCCGCTCGGCGAGCTCGGGGTCGTTCAGTGCGTCGACGTCCGGGAACTCCGCGCCGAGCGGGTTCGAGGCCAGGTCCTGGCGCCGGAGTGCGAGGTTCGCGCCGGCATTCTGCAGCGCGTCGCGCGCCTCGAGGAACCGGGGCCGGAGCCGGAGCAGCTCCGCCAGCCCGGTCTCGTCGTCCGGCGCGAGCTGAAGCGCCTCGAACACGGCCCGGCGTTTCCCGTCGAGCTCCGCCTGCTGCTTCTCGAGGCGGTCGCGGTGCTGCTTCTCGCGCGCGATCGTCTCGCGCGCGGCGGCGGCGTCGCGCGAGCGCCGATCGAGATCCTCGAGGTGGTGGGTCGACTCGGCGGCGTCGGCGGCCGGCGCGTAGCGGAAGCGCGTGGTGAACTCGTTCAGCGCGGCGAGCTCGCGGTCGCGGTTCTCGGCGAGATGCTCCCGGCCCGCCCGGCTCGCCTCGAGCTTCTGTCTGGCCAGGCGGTACGCGTGCACGCGCCGGGCGAACTCCGCGATCTCGAGCGCGCCGGCGCCCGGGACGAGCCCGATCCGCTCCCGCAGGCGCTCCCGTTCGCGAGGCAGGTCCTCGTTCCGAGCCCGCTCGCGCTCGCAACGCGCCGCCTCGAAGCGCCTGCGGAAGTGCGCCCGCAGCGCATCGATTCGCGCGCGCGCCAGCTCGTCCAGGAGCGCTCTCAGGCGCCCGGCGACCGCAGTCGGTTCCCAGGTGCTCGGGGGCACGAGGCCGGTCGCGAGGAAGCGCGCCCGCCGCTCCTCGTCGAGGCGGGCCCGCGCCGCGCCACGCACCGCGCTCCGCTGGAGGAGCCAAACCGCGCTCAGCGCGATCACGCCGGCCGGAATCCAGCCGAGCGGCGTGACCTCGAGCGCCACGAACACGGCCACGGCGGCGCCGGCCAGGAGTCCGAGCGCGACGAGGATCGCCGCGCCCCGTCCGCCGGGGGATCGGCCGCCATCCGCAAGCCAGTCCTCGAGCGCCTCGATGCCCCGCTCGAGCGGCCGCGGCTCGGCCGGCGCCGGCGCCGGCCCGGCGCGCAGGTCCTCGTGCGCCAGCACGCTCGAGAGCGCCTCGATCTCGACCTCGCACGCCGCGGTTCGCTTGAGATGCGCTGCGGCCTCGTCGATCGCCGCGACGTCGAAGCGCGGTGCGCGCTCCGGATCCCAGCCGGGATCGAGCTCCAGTCCCGCCTCGGCGAGCTCCGCTTCGGCCCGGGCCTCCTCGAGCGCCGCGTTGCGGAGCTCGGTCTCGCGGGTTGCCAGCGCGGCGGCGCGCGTCTTCCACGTCGCGAGCTCGGTCGGAGCCACCGCGCCCTCGGGGACCGCGGCGATCTCGATCGTCTCCTCGGCGGCGGCGATCGCCGCGTCACATTCGTCGAGCTCCCGCCGCGTGCGCTCGATCCGGTCGGTCAGCTCGTCCAGCGTTTCGCGCTCGGTGCCGGTCATCGCCGCCAGCGCCGGCGGGAACTGCTCGTACTCGGCTCGCGCCGCGTCGCACGCCCGCGCGGCCTCGAGCACCGCTCTCCTCTGGCGCAGCAGCTCGAGCTGTCGGCCGGCCGCGCGCGCCCGGCGGAGCCGCTCTCGCTTCTCTTCGAGCGCATCCTCCCGGGCCGCGAGGTCGCTGCGTTCGCCCTTCAGCCGGCCGAGCTCGCGGTCGAGCTCCGCGAGCTCCTGCTTCTCCTTCTGCCCGGCGCGCGGCGCGACCCGCGCCACCTCTTCGAGGACCAGGTCGAGGTCGTATCCGCCTCTCGTCTGCCGGAGGATCTCCGCGGCGATGGCGCGATCGGTCGATTCGCCCTCGCGCGCGACGATGTCGAAGAGCCCCAGCGTGTAGCACGCCGCCATCTGCGGCGGGGGCAGAGCGGGACGCGCCTGCGGCTCGGCCCCCGGCTCGACACCCGGCTCGCCGCTCTCGGACCAGCGCGTTTCCGCGTGGCCCTCGCGCTCCGCGTGCATCGCGCGTCCCCCGATGTCGAGCCGCGCCTCCACGTGGAGCGGTGACGGGCCGTCCGGCTCGGACCACAGCAGCGCGCGCACCGCGCGGCAGAGCGTGGTCTTGCCCGAGCCGTTCGGGCCGGTGAGGAGCGTGAGTCCGCCGTCGTCGGCCGGGATCGTGAAGGGCGTCTCGATCCCGGGCATGCGGCGCACGGTGACGCTCCGGATCCTCATGCCTGGCTTCCTTTCGGCGCGGCCCGCTGCGCGAGCAGCGACTCGAGAGCGCGGCGGCCGGCGCGGAGCAGCAGGGTCCGGATCGCCTCGTCGTCCGGATGCCAGCCGGTGCCGCAGGGAGCGAACTGCGGCCGGTTCGCCACGGCCTGGAACCGGCCGGCGGCGGCGCGGATCAGCTCGACGCCGCGCTCGTCGCGTGCCTCGAGCGCGAGCAGGTCGCGCACGAGCAGTGCGAGCGGATCGCCGCCCTCGGCCAGCGCGCCGAGCTCGACGGCCGGGGCCGTGTCGTCGACGACCCGATCGAGGAACGCCGCGCGCTCGCCGAGCGGGATCACGAGCGGCTCGCGGGTGAGCTCGGCAAGCTGGGTGGCGAGCCGGCGGTGGGCGCGCACCCGCCCGGCGAGCCGGATCCGCACGCCGAGAACCCGGACCTCGGCGAGCTCCTCCGCGCCGAGCGCGGTGGCGCGCTCCCGGACCGCCTTCCCGAGGAAGTCCAGCAGGTCGTCCGGATCGAGGTCGGCGTCGACCGCCACGTCGATCGCCTCCCAGCGGAGCGGGGCGAGCGGCAGGTGCTCGAGCCTCGTGATGCGGCCGTCCTCCCCGACCTCGACCCACCACGGACCGCGCCGGCCGGCCTCCGTCGGGTCGAGGCCGACGAGCGAACCGAGGTAGCCGATGGGCTGCGGGCCCGGCACGAGATCGGGGCTATGCACGTGCCCGAGGAACCACCCGGCGGCGCCCGTTCTCGCCAGCGCGTGGCGCGACACCGGAGCATAGGGGCTCTCGGCGGCATCCAGATCGCAGTGCGCCACGCCGATCACCGGCACGTCGCCGGCGGCGGGGAATGTGTCGAGCGGCAGGCGGTCGGGGTGGACGCGCCGGGGAAACGACCAGCCCGCGATGCGGAGCAGGGGGTGGCCGTCGCGCGTGATCGTGTGGGTGGACCAGGTGCCGTGGGCGCCGAGGAGCCGGAACGCGTCGACGGCACGGGCAAGCCGCGGCAGCGCCTCGACGTCGTGGTTGCCGGTCACGCCGCAGACCGCGATGCCGGCCGCGACGAGCTGCTCGACGCCGCGGGCGAGGTGGCGGTAGGCCTCGAAGCGCGCGTTGTCGGACTCCACGACGTCGCCAGCGAGCACCACCGCGTCAGGAACCTCCCGCACGGCGTGCCGGACGGTGTGCTCCCACGCGGCGGCCGGCCCGCAGCTGCGCGCGGTGATGCCGTAGTCCTCGAGCGCGGGCGGGATCCGCGCCGGCGCGCGGCCCAGATGGATGTCGCCGACGAAGAGCAGTCGTGCGCGCATCGTGCGCCGCCGGGGGCTGGGGGCGCGGGGGGGGCCGGCCGCGCCCGGGTCGGTGCTTCTACTTCTTGACGTTTTCTTCCAGCATCGGATCGATGAACATGACGTGGCCGTAGAGCGGGCCGAAGGAGCCGTCCTCGCGCCGGTCCTTGGCGACGTGGATCGTGAAGAGGAATGCCTCGCCGCCCTCCCGGGCCCCGATCTGCGCGGTGACGCTCCGGGTGACGCGATGGCGCAGCGCGGTTTTCGTGGTGTCGGTGTGCTCGAGCACGCGCTCTTCCTTCCAGTCCTCGCTGATGACGGTGGTGCGGAGCACCTCGGCCTTGTCGTGGTCCTTCTTCAGGAACTCCGCGGCCTTCGTCCGGATCGCGGCGAGCTCGTCGCCCTGGAAGCGGTCGGCGGTCATGAAGGTCCGCTCCTTGCGGAGCTGGTGGAGCCGGTCGTTGCGTTTGGTGACATCGGCGAGCCGGGTCTCGAGCGCGGTGACCTTGGCATCCCCCTTCGCGACCGTGGTGGCGGCCGCGGCGATCATCTTCTTCAGATCGGGCAGGATGTCCTTCTGCAGCGTGAGCGGCTTCCGCTTCCCGTCCTCCTTCCCCTCCTCGGCCGTGAGCCAGGCGGCCGCGTCGGCGAGCTTCCTGTCCGCTTCCTCGAAGAAGCTCTGGAGGCGGTCCCGGTACTCCCTGGCGAAGCTCTCGAGCCCGTAGGCGAGGCGCTGTTCCGCGAGCTCGAGCTCGGTGGTCTTCCCGGCCGGGAACTCGGTCTTCCGGTAGGCGGCGAAGACCGCCTCGGCCTCGTCGAAGATCTTCTTGCGCCGTTCGAGATCGCTCAGCTCGGCGGTGCCGCCGGCGATGAGGTAGCGGGCCGGGTCGTGGTTCAAGTTGCCGGGTCCGGCCGCGTAGGGCTGGAGCTTCGCGAGCCACTCCGCGCTCTGGGCGTCGCGCTGCCCCGCGGCCTTGGCCGCATCGGCCTGCGCGGAGGCGGCGCCCTTCTTCAGCGCCTCGAGCTCCGCCTTCATCCGGGCGAGCGTCTCCTCGCGCGCTTTCACGTCGGGGTGGCCGGGCGGGATCTCCGCGCCGTAGCTCTCGCGGATCTCGGCCAGGATGCCCTCAGCGGACTCGACAAAGGAGGCGTACTGCTTCACTTTCCAGTCGTCGGATGCCTTGCCGGCGAGGACGCGCGCGGCCTTCTCCGCGGCTTCATCGATCTTCTTCAGGCGGTGCGTCACGCCCCCCGGGAGCTTCTTCGCGCCTTCGGCGGCCGCTGGCGCTTCCTTCGGCGCCGCGGTCTTCAGGCGCCGGGCGAGGTCCTGCCGCTGGCGGGCCAGTCCGCTCTCGAGCCCGCGAAGTTTCGGGTGCTTGGCATCCGCGGCCTTGAGCTTCTGGATGAGCTCCCCGGCGGTGGCGAGGTGCTTCTGAGCGGCGTCGAGGTTGCCCTGGAACATCTCCCGCTGCGCGGTGCGAAGGGCCTTGTCGGCGTCCTTCGCGAGCGTGTCCGCCTCCTGCGCCGGCGCGGCGGCGGCGGCGGTGACCAGCAGCGCCGCGGCCAGCACGGTGAGCGCGAGAACCGGAAGGAAACCAAGCGGCGATCTCGACGACCGGCGAATCATGACGGCATCCTCTTCAATAGCGTGACTGGAATCTCCCGCGATCGGCCGCTTGACTTCCAAGCGACGCCATCCCGCGAGCGTGAATCGTAGCGACGGCCGGGCCTGCGTCAAGGCCGAACCATTCGCCGGCAAGGCCGCCGCACCGCCGCGCGGCGGCCAGCCGATCAGCGGCCGGCCTTCCGCACCGGCCGGTCGCCGAGGATCGGGTTGTAGAGGGTCTCGAAGGTGCCGCCCGTCGAGTGGTGGCCCACGGCGCGCTCGGGGTTGAGGCCGATGTCGACCGGATTGCCGTCCCGGTCGACGGGCACGCCGTCCTCGTTGACCGCCACGATCCCGGTGGGCGTCGTGCCCACGCCGTCGCGGTCGTAGGGGCGGCTCGTGATCACGGCGCCGACCGGGATGACCTCGCGCCGGGCATCGAGCACCGTGCCGTCGGAACGGAATGTGAAAGGCACGTGGGTGCGCTCCGTCCCGAACACGTCCTTGCCGAGGTGGAAGCTCTGATCCAGCACGATCTTTCGGTAGAGCTGGATGTTGAGCTGCATGGTGTGGTCGGTGGGATAGAAGACTGCCCCCTTGATGTACCAGGCGTCCTCGTCGCGGTCGTGCTCGAGGTAGCTCAGGCTCCGCGCGTAGTGGCGCAGAATCGCTTGCCGCTCCCGCAGGCGGCTCTCGCGGTCCTTCCGCCCCATGGCGCTCAGCCGCTCGTCGTCAAGGATCTCGGCGAGCGGATGGCGGAGGTTCAGTACGCGCGCGAGGTCGTTCGCAAGGGCGTGGCGCTCGAGGTCGGCGGCGATCTCCCGAGGCAGCACGCCGTAGAGGTCGGCGCCGGAGACGGAGTGGAAGAAGTGACCGAGCTCTCCCGCGGTCCCGTCGGGCTGGACGTAGTCCTCGAGGCGCGTCGCCTCCGGCCGGCGGGAGTCGTAGCGGCCGTAGTCCATCTCGCCCCAGCCGCGGGCGCCGGGGAGCTTGCGCTGGAAGGACCACACGGAGTCGATGGTGTTGCCGACCTTGCCGTGACAGCCCATGCACTGCATGAGCTCCTCGGTCGTCTGGGTCCGGAGCACGCCCTGGCGGTCCTCGATGAAGCCGGCCAGGATCCAGCCCGCCGCGTTGTCCACCCAGCCCTGGCCCTCCCGGCCCAGCACGAACTCCGGCTCATCCTCGGGCGGCGCGAGCTCCGCCAGCGTGACCTCCTTCCACTTGTACATGTAGCGGACTTCCTTGACGCGCTTGGCGCGCAGGCCCGGGAACTCGTAGGTCGGGGCGCCCGGGTCCACGACGCCGTCGAGCTCGGTGCCGACCTCCCCGTCCGCGTGGCGATCGACATAGTGGAGCGGGTGGGCGAACTCCGTGCCGGCGGGGTAGAAGCCCTTTCGCACCGGCACGCCCGAGGCGTCGCCGTGGTAGGTGCGCTCCGCGACGACGCGGTTCTTGATCTGGCGCTCCAGCAGCTTGAGGTTCGCCTCGTAGATCGCGGCATCCTCCACGCCGCCGCGGGTCATGAAGATGCGCGGCAGGCGGATGTAGACGCCGCTCACGCTGCCGGTGAGCGGCGTGAAAATCCCGTAGGGGAAGAAGTTCACGGCCCGCCAGCCGGTCAGCCGGCCGTCCCGGTCGCGGACGAATCCCTGCGGGTCGACGTGGCCGTGCGTGCCTCCCGCCGTGGGGTCGGCGGCGTCGTACGGGAAGAGGTCCGCGGGGTCGAGGGCCGGGAAGAGCGCAAACGGGTCGTCGGGATGTTCCGTGTTCCGCCAGCCCGTGCCCGAGCCCGCGCGCGCTCGGCGGAAGGCCGGCGTCCAGTTGTCGGTGCGCACGTAGGCGACGTCGTCGAGCGCCGGCAGCGGCACGCCCTCGGCGGCGAGGCGGACATCGATCTCGTCGGGCGCGATGACATTGCGCCAGAGGATGTGGTTGAGGGCGGGCGTGGGGAAGCTGTACAGGATCTGGTCCTCGGCCAGGGGGTAGGCGTTGCCGTGGCCGATCTTCGCGAGAGAGTCAGTGTGGCAGTAGAGGCAGGCGTTCTGCGTGCCGTAGCCCGTCTCGATCCAGCACTGGGCGGGGATCGCCGGGTCCTCGTTGTGGCTCGGCCTGTAGGCGGCGCCGGTGCGCGCGAGGAAGTCTCGCGGCGCGACTCCCCGGGCGAAGTCGTCCAGCGCGATCTTCTCGGCGCGGAGCCCCTTCCGGCGGAGCGCTTCGATCGCGTCCCGGTCGCTGGCGGACTCGACCGGATCGACGCCGAGACGGCAGCCGGAGGCCGCCAGCAGCACGAGCAGGACGAGGGGGACGGGCACGGGGCACGGCAGTCGGCAGCTCATCGATGGCTCCTCTCGTCCGGATGGGGCATGGGGAGTCCGGGTCCTGCTGGATAGCACGCTCGGAGCGGTCCGGACAGGGTCGTGCCCGGCTACTTCCGGAGGCGCTGGGGCAGCCGCAGCGCGCGGGCCGCCGCGCCCGCGCGCGGCGGCGTCATCACTGGAGCAGCACGGGGAGTGCGGGGCTCGTGGCGCGGAAGCCCTCGGCGGTGAGCGTCGCGCCGGCGAAGTGAACGGCGAGTCCGTGGAGCCGCGGGTCGTAGGGCACCCGCACTTCCAGCGTACCGCGGCCGCTCGAGTCCAGCGTGCCGATCGCGTTCCGGAAGAGCGCCGCGCCGGTCGTGAGCGCGAACGTGGTGAGGAGGTCCCAGTTGAGGGGGAGCTTGAGCCCCGAACCGAGCGGCGTGCCGGGTGCGGTCCCGGACACCCCCGGCGCGATGCCGTAGAACTTGCCGGGATCGTGGGGGGAATCGAGGGTGACATCGAAGGAGGTGATGCCGGTCCGGTTCTGGAGTGCGAGCGTCGGTGCGGGCACGGCGAGACTCACGGTGGTCTCGTTGTTGAACAGCGTGACCTCCTTCACGGCCGCGGCGAGCTTCACCCGCACCGTGAGCGCCTTTCCGGGCAGCACCGGCCGGTAGGGGACCTCGACCGTCGTCGCACGCGGCGTGAGGTCGTTCGGGGCCGGGATCGCCGGCAGCGGGTGGGTGCCCAGCAGCCGCGCCTCTTCCCAGAGCTCGAGCGTGCCGCCCGTAGCATCGGCGCTGCCGAGGTTGTGCACGGTGACGGCGATCTTCCCGCCGGGCCGGAGCGCGACGTCGTCGTCGCTCACCGCGAGATCCGGGAGGAGCGCCCCGCTGCCCGGGAGCGGGGAGAGCTTGCGGAACTCCACCTTCTGCAGCACCCCGTCCGGCACCTGCGGCAGCGTGATCGTCATGCCGCGCGCGTCGTAGTCGACCGTGAAGTACGTGTGCGGCGTGCCGTCGATCCGGTCGTCCTGGTCGGCGTCGTTGCCGATCGAGACGGAGTACTTGCCGAACTCGAGCCGGCGCCACAGGCGGAGCGCGATGTCCTGTTTCTTCGAGGCGAAGTTGAAGAGCAGGATGTCGAGCGACGCGTTCGTGTAGCCGTTCACGAGCGGGGCGACATCGAGCTCGCCCGCCACGGGGTTCGGGTTCACCCAGGAGAGCACGTAGGAGGGGTTCACGCTGAAGGAGCCGCCCATCATCGCCGAGTAGAGGAGCTGGTGCGAGCCGGCGTTCATCACGTAGATGCGGTCGGTGTAGGAGACGCTGCTCGTGCCGAGCGGCCAGAAGTAGCGCATCCACACGCGGGCGCGCTCGAAGGTGTCCTGGAGCATCTGCTTGTCCTTCGGCCCGGTCCCGCTCGCGTGGAGGTACTGGAGGTACGGAGCGGCGTCCGTGCTGATCACCAGCGAGAGCTTGGCGAGGTCGGCTGCCGTGAGCGCCAGCGTCGGGTCCGCCGCCAGCGCGGGGTAGGCCTCGGCCACGATGCTCGCGATCGGGCCCTTCAACGTGTCGGCCGTCCACTTGTCTCCGCCCGGTTGCGTGTTGCTGAGCTGCCCCTTGATGTTGGCGTAGGCGAGGTAGCCCGAGTGCAGGATCGGCTCGAGCAGCACGTGGCGGTCGGGCGCGGTCGAATTGTGGTAGGCGGCGAGGAAGAGCGCGTAGAGGTAGGAGTAGTAGGCGGTTCCGTTCGGGAGGTCGTAGTAGCCGCCGTTGGTCCACCACTGGCCGCTCGTGCCGAACACGGGGGGGCTCGTGGGCGAGACCGCGGTCGGCGGGATCCCCTTGGGCTTGCCCAGGTCGGTGCTCATGGCGTTGGCGGCCCACGCGCGCGCGAGCTCCTCGAAGAGCTGCACCGTGCGCGGCGAGTTGTTGTAGTCCGTGAGGAAGAACCCCGGGATGATCGCGCGGATGTTGCAGGGGATGTCCCGGGCCGGTCCGCACACGCTGGTCGCCCCGAAGATGTAGGACTTGAAGTGGCGGAGCCCCGTGCCGACCGGCGTGGTCCAGGGCGCGGGATCGACGGTCTCGTCCATGTTGCGGATGCCGCGCATCGCCATCGTGAGGTGGGAGGGGCGGCCGAAGTTGGTGGGCAGGAGCGCGAAGAGCGGATATGCCGTGTACTCGCCGGCGTGCTCCACGTCGCCGCAATTGGCGAAGTAGCCCTCCTGCTGGTTCACCTCCGGCCCGAAGAGCACCTTCTCCAGGCACTCCTTGATGCCACGCTCGAGCGCGTGACCGGGCTCGTTCCGGGCGATGGACGGGAGCGACAGCAGCCCCGCGCCCTCCACGTCGTCCCCGCCGCCGCCGCCGATCTCGCCCTGGTGGAGCCGCGTGTTCATCCACCAGGTGCCGGCGCTGCGGAACTGGTTGAGGTAAGCGCGGAGGTGCTGCGCCCACTTCGGGGCGGCGGCGGGGTCGGCGAGCTCCGTGTGCGGCGCCCACCACGTCGTCGCCGGATCGAACGTCGGCACGCTCGTCGGCCCGCGCCAGTTCTGGACCAGGCCGCCGTTCGTGGCGTAGCGCGTCGCGAAGAAGGTGAACACCTCGAGCTCGGCCGCCTTCGGGAAGAGGGCGAGTTTCGGGGCGAACTCGTTCTGGAGGATGCCGAGCCAGAAGGCGGCCCACTCGGCCTGGGGGTCGCCCACCCCGGTGTAGCGGCTGTACATGTTCCGCGCGATGAGGAACCGCGCCCGCGGATAGAAGGGGCACTCCGGGAGCGCGGGCTTCGAGGCGCCGAGGATGTCGTCGTCCATCTGCTCGAAGAGCGCCACCGCGGCCGCGAGGTTCAAGACGATGTTGTCGAGGCTCTCGGGATGGTAGGTGGAAGGGTAGCCGCGGAGCCGGTTCATCAGCGCGCCGCGCTCCATGTCGCGCACATCCTGGAGCAGCACCGCGACCGACGGGTCGTCCGGCCGGTTCAGGCCCTCGAGCAGCGCCCGGGTCCTCGCGAGGAGCTCGAGGTCCACGTCGTCCTCCGCCCCGGTCAGCCAGCCCGTGAGCCACGCGTATCCCCAGGCGCGGGCCAGCGGATCCGGCACCGCATCGAGGAGCGTGCGCGCCTGCGGGTAGTCGTGGGCGTTCATGGCGGTGAGCGCGGGGCCGAGCGCGGTCTGGTGGGCGGGGCTCGCCTTGAGCGACCGCGAGGCGTGGTCGAACGAGATGGGCGGGGCGGTGTAGGGATAGACTTCGAGTCCGAGCACCGAGTTGGTGCTCGTGCCGGTGCCGTCGCAGTGGAACGTGATCTGGAGGTTGCCGTTCTGCGGGGAGGCGAGGAAGCGCACCCGCTTCACGCCGCCGATCGCCAGCTGGGTCATCTGGGCCTTCATGGTGGCGGTGCGGGCGTACGCGTCGCTCACGACCTCGACGCCGTTCACGAGCACGTCGAGGTGGTCGCGGGGCGTCAAGGCCCGCGACGTGCCGGTGTCGCCGAGGTAGGCGACGCACAGGTACTGGCCCGCCGGGAGGTCCACCTGGAAGACGCCGTCGTTCGTGGCGGTCAGACCGTCCTGGATCAGGGCTGCCGGCAGATCGGTCTTGATGGCGGGCTGGACGGAGAAGCGGTCGAAGCCGCGGCCGAGCGGCGTCACCCAGCCGTAGCCGGCCGCCTGGGTGTAGGTTGTCGTGAAGAGCACCTGGGTGAAGCCACGCTCCACGGGCGATGTGGCGATGCCCATGTCGAAGCGGAGCGCGGTCTGGGCGGAAGCGGCCCGCGGCGCGAGCCAGATGGATGCGACGAGAGCCAGCAGGATCACGGCGGGGCGGGACATCGGGAAATCTCCTCGTGGGTCGGAGGGAGCGAGAGCGGGCGCACCCGGGCGGTTTCGCCCTCCGGTACGCGCCTCGCCCTCGACCGGAGCCCCATTCTACCCGGGCTGTGCGCCAGGCCACAAGCGCAGGGGGGTCCCGGCGTGAGAATCCCGGGCCGCGGGCCGCTCAGCGCACGCCCGTCTTGACCCAGCGGAGCTCGCGGCCCTGGCGCACCCCGAAGCCGAGCGAGCGGCTGTCGGCGGCGAAGACGGGCGGGCCGACGTGATCGAAGGCCTCGCTCTCCTTCTCGCCGATGATCATCCGCCACTTGCCGTCCTCGCGGCCGGCGTGCGCGACGAACTCGCCGTCCGGGCTGAACACCGGCTCGCCGAC
>JAFGQW010000364.1 GCA_016935485.1 Planctomycetota bacterium
CTTCGTGTTCTTCGTGTTGAACTCCACCGCGCCGACCCCGTCACCCGCCCGGATCCCCGCGCCGCCCGCCCGCACCCCTCACCCGATCCGCTCCATCCCCCCGAGACACGGGCGCAGCGCGCGCGGCACGTCGATCGTGCCGTCGGCGCACTGGAAGGTTTCCAGCAGCGCGATCATCAGCCGCGGCAACGCCAGTCCTGAACCGTTCAGCGTGTGCACGAAGCGCACCGCGCGGTCCTCGCCCCGGAACCGGATGCCGGCCCGGCGCGCCTGGAAGTCGAGGAAGTTGCTGCAAGAGGAGACCTCGAGGTAGCGCCCGAGCCCCGGAGCCCACACCTCCAGGTCGTAGGTCTTGGCGCTCGCGAAGCCGAGGTCGCCCGCACAGAGGGTGACCACCCGGTAGTGGAGCTCGAGCCGCTGGAGCACCGCCTCCGCGTCCCGGGTCAGGCTCTCCAGCGCCGCGGCGGAGGCCTCCGGACGGACCAGCTGGACCAGCTCGACCTTCTGGAACTGATGGACCCTCTGCAGGCCGGTCGTCTCCTTGCCGTGACTGCCCGCCTCCCGCCGGAAGCAGTGCGACTGTCCCACCAGCTTCACCGGCAGGTCGGCGGCGGCGAGCAGCCGCTCGCGATACAGGTTGGTGAGCGAGACCTCGGCGGTGGGAATCAGGTAGAGATCGTCCCGATCGATCCGGTACATGTCGTCGGCCAGCTTCGGGAGCTGTCCGGTCCCCGTGCAGGAGTCGGGGCGAACCAGGAACGGGCTCTGCACCTCGAGGTAGCCGTGCTCGCGCACGTGGAGGTCGATCATGAAGTCGATCAGCGCGCGCTCCAGCCGCGCCCCCGCGCCGAGGAGGAAGAAGAACCCACTGCCCGAGGTGCGCGCCGCGGCCTTCAGGTCGAGAATGCCGAGCGCCTCGCCGAGCTCCTGGTGGTTTCTCGGCGCGAAGTCGAACCGGCGCGCCTCGCCATGGCGCCGCTCCTCCCGGTTGTCCGCTGCGCCCTCGCCCTCGGGCACGTCGTCGGCCGGGAGGTTGGGCAGCCGGAGCAGCTCCTGCTCGAGCTCCGCCTCGAGCGCAGCCCGCTCGGCATCGAGGCGCCGGATTTCCTCGCCCAGCTGCCGCACGGCCTCCATCGCCTCCGCCGCGTCGCCGCCCGCCTTGCGGATCCCGGCGATGCGCCTGGATTCGGTCTTGCGTCGGGCCTTGCGCTCGTCGGCGCCCGCCACGAGCTCGCGCCGGCGCTGATCCAGCGCGAGAATCCGCTCGACGTCGGCCGACTCGCGCTTGAGGCGCACCGCGCGCTCCACGGCTTCGGGGTTGTCGCGAAGGAACCTCGGATCGATCATGGTCTCAACCGCCCTTTCCATAGCGCGGGCACTGCCCGCGGCCCACAGCGATCAGCTCTCCGCTGTCCGCTTGCGCGGCGGTGCCGCTTGCACAGCGGGTGACGAAGGCCACGCCTGGCCGCACGTCTTTCGGAATCCGTGCCGCACACCCGGCGGGCTCGCAGCTCGTCGTGCAACCGGCGCTTGCCAATCGACTTGCGGATCTCTTCCCGCCGTCCGCAGAAGTTCGCGCCTCGTGGTACAGACTGGACCGGCGAAGCGCCGCCCCGGCGCCGGCGCGCGCACGGCGGCCGGCCAAATGATAGTCCCCGTCGCCTTCCCGCGGGAAAATGTCCCGGAGTCTCCCCGCGCCGTCGGGTCCGTCTGGACAAGCCCCGACCGTGGGGTTACCTTCTTCGTTCCGGGCGCTTGATCCGCGCCGATCGGGCGGCCCCCAAGCGACCTTCCCGGCCCGCGCCGAGGACTCCCCGGGCATCGGGAGCCGCGGTCCTCCGGGAAGAGTCGAGGTCAAGAATCGAAACGTTTGTTCCGAAAGGGAACGGCATTCCCGACGATGGGCGTCCGAGGGTGCCCGAGGACCCCGCAAAGAGCACTGGAGCACCTCACATGCGAAACGTAAAGAGCATCTGTGTCCTGCTGGCCGTCGGCCTCGCGGTCGTGCTGCCCGCGGCGAGCCCGTCCTTCGCCCAGACCGACGACATCGCCGAGCTCAAGCGGGAGATCGCGGAGCTCAGGAACCAGATCCGGGACATCCTCGAGTTCCACGACCGCCTGTGCCGGACGCTGCGGGAGGAGTCGATCGTCATCTTCCCCACCACGCCCGCGACCGAAGACGAGAAGGTGGCGCGGGCAATCGAGGAGTTCAAGGCGGCGGTGAGCAAGGCCAACCGAGCCATGGCCACGCGCGACCATGTACTCCACCAGCAGGCCGATCAGCTCCGGAACAAGGCCGAAAACGAGATGAAGGCGCTCAATCCGGAGCTCATCATTCCCGCCCTCAAGGCCGAGGTGGCCGCCGCGACCAACGACGTCGGCCTGTGCTCCTCGATGATGATGGCGCTGGGCGCGATCGGCAAGGACGCGGTGATCCCCTACTTCGAGGAGATCGTGGTCGACCGGGAGCGGCCCGGACTCGTGCGGCGCATCGCTTCCGAGGCGCTGCTTTCCGTCAACAAGGACCGGGCCATCGACATTCTCGTCCCGGTGGCCGGCGACTTCGAGCAGCAGAACTTCCCGGAGCGGTTCTACGTCATCTACCTGCTGAGCGAGACCAAGGACCCGCGCGTCGAGCCGATGCTGCTCCAGGGCGCGAAGCTCGACCCCGACAAGTCGTCGCGGTGCCACCACATCAACGGCCTGGCCCACTACAAGACGGCCGAGGCGCGCGCCACCCTCGAGTGGGTGATCGCCAACGACGACTACGAGCACGCCCGCACGAACGCGCTCGCGAGCCTGCAGCGCATGCTCGGCGACGAGGCGGCTTATCCGCTGCTGTGGAAGTACTCCCAGGAAGCCATGATGAAGGACGGCAAATCGCCGGACTTCCGCGTGCGCAACCAGGCCTACCAGGCCTGGAACCGCCTGAAGATGGAGTTCGAGCGCCAGGGCAAGCCGCTGCCGGGCGAGGAGCCCAAGGCGCCCGCGCCCGGCGCGGAGCAGAAGTCGTAGCCCGCAAGCCACCCGCGTGCGAGAGGCCCTGCCCCGCAGGGCCTTTCGCCTGCCAACGATGCCCGACACTCTCCCTGCTCCCCCCGACCCCGACGCGGTCCTGATCGACAGCCACGCGCACCTCGATTTTCGCCCGTTCGACGAGGATCGGGATACCGTGCTCGAGCACGCCGCGGCGGCTGGCGTCGCCGGCATCGTGAACCCCGGCGTCGACGTCGCCTCGAGCCGGCGCGCGCTCGCGCTCGCGGCCGCTCACCCGGGCGTGGTGCGCGCCGCCGCCGGCATCCATCCGATGGGCTCCGGCGGGAATGTCGCCGACGCCCTGGCCGCGCTGGGCGACCTGGCCGACGATCCGCGCGTCGTGGCCGTGGGCGAGACGGGGCTGGATCTGTTCAAGAAGTACCACCCGCTCGCGGAGCAGCGCGCGTGCTTCGCCGGCCAGCTTCGTCTTGCCGCCGAGCGCCGCCTGCCGGTGATCATTCACTGCCGGGAAGCGTTCGCGGAAACGCTCGCGGCCGTCCGGGCCGAGGGCTTCTCGCAGCTCCGCGGCGTCCTGCACTGCTTCTCGGGCCGCTGGCAGGACGCGGTGGGGTTCCTCGAGCTGGGGATGCACGTCGGCTTCGCCGCGAACCTCACCTATCCCCGCGCCGCCGCACTCCGGGAGGCCGCCGTGCGGATCCCGCTCGATCGCCTGCTGGTGGAGACCGATGCGCCCTACCTGCCGCCGCAGAAGCTCCGCGGGCAGCGCAACGAACCGGCTTTCGTCCGCGCCGCTGCCGTGCTCCTCGCGGCGCTCCGTCGCGCGCCAGCCGCAGAGATCGCCCGCGCGACCACCCGGAACGCGCTCGCACTCTTCGGCGGCCGGCCGACGCCCGGTGCGACGGAAGCCGCAGAGCCGGGTTCGTAGCGCGCACCTGGCCTGCCGCGCGCCGCGGGCTGCTGCGGGCGCGAACCGCTCCACGCCGCCGAGATCAAGCGCCGGTTGCCCCCGCAGTCCGGCTCACGGGCAGGCTCACGAGACCGCCTCCGTGACCGTCTCGCAGGCCTGGGGATCGCGCCTCGGGACACGGGTCGGCGCACCGCCGACACCGAGCCCGCGGTAGACCTCCAGCGTCGCCTCGAGCATCGCGTCCACCGAGTGGTGGTCGAGCGTTTCCCGCCCGCCCCGGACCAGACGCTCCCGGAGCCGCTCGTCCCGCTGCAAGCGAATCAGCTGGCGGGCCAGATCCCCGGCGTCCTCCGGATCCACCAGCAGCCCGTTCACCCCGTGCCGAATCAGCTCCGGGGTGCCGCCGGCACGGCCGCCGATCACCGGGGTCCCGAGCGCCATCGACTCTAGGAACACGAGCCCGTAGGCCTCGGTGCGACTGGGCATGCAGAACAGCTCCGCCCCGGCCATCATGGCCAGCAGCCGGGGGCGCGGCACGCGGCCGTGAAAACGCAGCCGGTCCGCGACCCCGAGACGTGCGGCCAGGGCCTCGATTGCGCTGCGGTTCGGATCGGCGCCCGCCACGTGCACCCGCAATCCGGGGAGGCTGCCCACCGTGCGGTGCACGGCAAGCACCAGCTGGTGGAGCCCCTTGCGAAAGAAGTTGCTGCCGGCGAACAGCACCGCGGGATTCCCCTCGAGCGGTTCCGGCGCGACGGGACCCGGGGCGTCGATGCCGTAGCGAACCGTGCGCACTCGACCCGGATCGAGCCCGTAGCCGGCCACGATCTTGCGGCGGGTGTCCTCCGCGTTGGTCATCACGAATGAGAGCCGGCGGTAGGCCACCGGTTCGAGGCGCCGCAGCACGGCATAGTAGATCGCCCGCCGCGCCCAGTCGGGGTGGTCGCGGCGCAGCCGCAGCGGCGAGCGCGGGCAATCCAGGGCATAGGCGTCGTGCACCGTGCCCACCGCCGGCGCCTTCAGCACATGCCCGAGCGCCTCGCGCGCATCCGTGAAGTGCACGAGGTCGAACCGCCTGCCGCGGAGCTTGCGCGCCAGGCCGCGCGCCACCGAGTACCATGCACCCGGCGTCGGATCCCAGCCGACGCGGTCCAGGCGCACGTAGTCCACGCCCGCCAGCTCCCCGCAGCTCTCCGCGAACGTGGCGACGCACACCCTCAGGCCGCGGTCCCGGAGACCCGCGACCAGGTGGTTTGCATAGGTGCCCACCCCGGTCCGGACGGAGCCGAGCTGCTGGGTGACCACCAGGATCCGGTCAGACGGCGACAAGAACTCCTCTCCTCTCCTCCACCAGCGCCTCGAGAACGCCCTTGAGCGCGTTGCCGAGCGCCGGGGGACTCAGGTGTTCCAGGTAGACCCCGCGGCCGGCCGCGCCGAGGCTCTCCCGGAGCTCCCTCTGCGCAGCAAGGGTGCGAATCGCAGCGGCCAGCGCTTCGGGATCGGCGGGCGGGACGAGCCACGCGCTGCGGCCATGCGCGAGCAGCTCGCGGGCGGCCGGGGAGTCGCGCGTGAGGAGCGCACGACCGACGGCGAGCGCGGCGACCGCCTTGAGCGGGATCACGCTCGCCGCCTTGGGGCCGTCCCCGAAGATCCCGAGACACACGTCCGCACGGTGCATGCGGGCCGCCAGCGCATGCGCCGGCTGCCACTCGTGCACGAAGCACACGGAGTCCAGGCCGAGCTGGCGGGCGCGCGCGACCACGGCGCGCCGCTCCTGGCCGTCGCCGACGAGCGTGAAGCGAACGGGACACCCCTTGAGCCGCGCCGCCGCCTCCAGGATCGTCGCGATGCCCTGGAGCGGCACGTAGGTCCCGGCGAAGAGCACCTCGACGGCGGCGCCGGCCGCGGATCCCGCCGGCACGCCCTCCGCCGGCCGGAAGACGCGGTCGTCCTGGCCCTGATAGACGCGGGCGAGGCGGTCGGGCGGCAGATCCAGCTCCGCGGCGAAGCGGGCCCGCGCGGCGTCGGTGTCCACCAGGACGCGATCGGCCAGCAGGCACGCCTGGCGGTCCAGCGCGAGGCACGCGCCAGCCTTGAGCCCGCCGGGCCGCACCAGGCGGCGGTCCCGCACGACGGTGTCATGGAGGCTCACGAACGGGTCGAAGACGACCGGCACCCGGTCGCCTCCGGGAAGACAGCGGAGCCAGAGGAGATCCAGGTGGCCCAGCGCCCCCACCAGGACCGCGTCGTGCGGCGGCAAGGCCGCCCAGGCGCGCCCCAGCCCGGTGTAGGCCCGAAGCAGGCGCGGCATCATCCCGGCGGCGGCGCCGACGCCGCCGCCCGCCACCCGGAGCTTCTCGGCAGGACCGCGAAAGAGGGGCCGCAGCGCCCGGACCACCGCCACGCCCTGGCGCTCCAGGCCGTCGAGCAGCACCTCCATCCGCGGGTACCCTTCCCCGGTGCTGGCGGTGCCGAACGCCACGACGCGCATCTAGCCCTCGCTGCGGTCGTAGCGGAGCTGGGCGATCTGCTCGCTGATGAGCCCCAGGCTGAACATCAGGAAGCCGAGCACCACGAGCAGCAGACCCATGTTCGTGAAGCGGTGCGCGGTGAGGAACGTGAAGACGTAGTAGCCGATTCCCAGGCCGAAGATCCCGAGTGCCAGCGGCAGGAAGATCCGGAGCGGCGAAAACAGCGTCGCGATCTTCAGCAGGATCATGAAGAACCGCGCGCCGTCACGCAGCGGGTGGATCTTGGAGCGCCCCGCACGACGTCCGGTCTCGGTGTCGAGATAGTGCACGCTGAAGCCCGCGCGGAGCAGCGCCAGCGTGAGGGTCGTCGGGTAGGAGAAGGTGTTGGGCAGCAAGTAGAGATACCGGCGCACCACGTCCGCGCGCACGGCGCGAAAACCGCTGGTGAGATCGCGGACCGGAAACGACGTGATGTAGGTGGCCAACCGGTTGTAGGTCCAGTTGGCGGCCGCCCGC
>JAFGQW010000365.1 GCA_016935485.1 Planctomycetota bacterium
CACCCGCACCCGCACCCCCGCGGGCGCACTCCGCCCGCGCCACCCGAGCGCGCGCAGCCCGCGCGCGACACCCGCACCCGCACCCGCACCCCCGCGGGCGCACTACTCCGCCCGGCAGCGCCTCAGATCAGGAGCCCCGTCGCGAGCAGCACGGCGAAGGTGAGATGCAGCGCAATCGCACGCGGCCGGAACCTCCGGAAGATCGGGCCCGGAAAGTAGAGGTTCACGTCACGGATGAGCCAGAACGCCAGCGGCAAGCTGAGCAGGGGCAGCAGCGCGGCGCCCCATGCGCCGGCCAGCGCCCAGCAGATGCTCATGCTGCAGGGAACCAGGCACATCAGTGCGATCTGGACGCGGCCGGCGGGAACGCCCCACGAGGAGACGAGCGTCCGGCGCCCGCTCGCGCGGTCGCGCGCCAGGTGCTGCATGTTGTCGATGACGCCCGGCAGGCACGCCAGCAGCCCGAGCTGGAGGCCCGCCACGCAGGTGTCGGCGCTGAAGACGCCGGTGTGCGCAAGCACCACCACACTCACGGCGGAAACTCCGAGTCCAAGCCGTACCAGTGACTGCGCCGGGCCCTGGACGACGCGGGGAACGAAGCGGTTCAGGAGCAGCGCGGCGAGGACGGCCGCCGTGATTCCTGCGGCGACGAGCGGCCAGCCGCTCGCAAGGACGAGCGGCATGAAGCACGCGGCGGACAGGGAAAGCAGCACTGCGATGATGTGGACGTCGAGGCGGGACGGCGGCAGAGCGGCGGCGGCCTCCTCCGAACTCGCGCCCCCGTGCCCCGCGGCGGCGAGCGCCTGCGCGACCACCGTGAGGAGCATCCGCCCGCCGACGAGCAGCAGGCCGAGGCCGAGCAGCGCCAGGAGCGGCAGCCACCAGGCGAGCTGTATCCGGTGGTGCACGACGAGCGCGGTGCCGACGGCCGTCGCAATCGCGACCTGCCCGAGCGCAGCGAGCGGCTGCTCCTGGATCCAGTCGACCCACCGCCGCTTCGGGTTGCCGCGCGTGGCCCGTCGCGCGGCGTGCTCGAGGCGCGCCTTCAGGGCCGGGCAGACCGGCGCACAGGCCGGGCCGGACGGAGCGCCCGACCATTCTTGCCGGGCGACAGGACGGAGCGCCTGCGCGGCGCTCCGCCGGAATGCAGCGAGAGCAGCGTCGTTCGTCGAGTCCACGTGCGGCCTCCCATGGACCAGTCCCGCGCCATCTGCTCTCACCGGTAGTTATCGAGTACGGCCGCCGCGAAATGGAGCCGGCCTGGCGGGAAATCTCTTCGTAGCGCGGGAATTGCCCGCGGCCTACAGCCATCAGCTCTCCGCTGTCAGCTTGTGCCGCGAGACCGTGGGAAAGGCGGGACGGGCGTGTTCCGCATCATCGCGGGTTGTTCGAAGACGAGACGGCGTGCTGGAGCGGTTCACCGCGCGCCGTGCAAGCTGCGCAGCCGGATCGACTTGCGGACTTCCTCTCGCCGTGCGCCGTGACGCGCGGGCGCAGCCCGCCCGCGCCACCTCCGCGCGCGTCATCTGCACCCTCCCTCATCGTGCTCGTGCTCGTGCCGATCCCCCTGCAACTCCTGGCGCCTGACCCCAACGAATTGCAGACCCCGACGTCTGCAACTCCTGGCGCCTGACCCCAACGAATTGCATGGTTCCTCTTCTTCTCTTCTTCCTGCGCTCCGGTCAGAGCACGAACTCCAGATGGCGCCTCAACGCGTTCACGTCGGGGAACGTGAAATCCGCGTCCCGGCTGAAACGGCCCTCCGGGTCGTAGAGAATGCCGACGCGCGCACAGCCGGCCGCCCGCGCCGCCACGACGTCGAACAGGTAGTCGCCGACGAAGAGACTGCGCTCGGGCGCCACGCCGAGCTGCCGCAGCGCCTCGACGAGCGGCGCTCCGGAGGGCTTGTACAGCCCCGAGTCCCGGGTCACCAGCGCATCGAACTGGAGACCGTAGCGCTCGAGGATGAGGGCGACGCTCCCGCCGGAGTTGTTGGTCACCAGCGCGGTCTTCAGACCGCGCGCCCGCACCACCGCCACCAGCTCCTTCGCGCCGTCCTTCAGCCGCGCCTTCAGGGAGGCCTCGCGCTCGAACCGCTCGAGGAGCGCCCACTTCTCCTCGCGCCGCGGGCTGGGCATCGCATCCAGCTCGTCAAGGATGGAGT
Source organism: Planctomycetota bacterium (assembly GCA_016935485.1). Lineage (GTDB taxonomy): Bacteria > Planctomycetota > JAFGQW01 > JAFGQW01 > JAFGQW01 > JAFGQW01. The sequence goes on from JAFGQW010000365.1 coordinate 2,165, forward strand.
GTCCCTGGATCTCGAGCGCCTCGCGGATCGCCGGCCAGTCGTACTTCGAGTCGACCAGCGTGCCGTCCATGTCGAAGAGCACGGCGTCGATCCCGTCGAGCAGCCACGCCTTGAGCACCTCGTCGCGCGCAAAGCGCGCCACCCCGGTGGACGGCACCGCCTGCGCCGCGCCGGCCCGGCCGATCCACGTGAACGGAATTCCGGCGGCGCGGTAGGCGGCCTCGAGCCGGTCGGCTCCCGCAGGCGCACAGCCCACCAGCAGCGCCCCCGAGCCGATCAGGCCCAGGGGATCCATCCCGAGCGCCTCGCCGAGCGCGCGCGTCGCCTCGAGAACCGGGATCGCCTCGGCGCGCACCGACAGCTCCCGCCCGGACGCCGCGGCCATCTCGTGCAGCGCCTCCCCCACGCCGCCCTCGGTCACGTCGTGAAGCGCGGTCACGGCGCCCTCCGACCAGGCAATCTCCGCCTCCGGCACGATGCTCAGCCAGTCGCCGTGCAGGATCCTCGCGGCCGCCGCGAGCGCGTCCGCGGAGCACGCCCGCGCCGCCCGCTCGCCGAACTCGCCGAGCAGGATGGAGGTACCCTCGAGACCGGCGAACTTGGTGATCCCGATGCGGTCCCCCTCGCGAAGTCCGCCCGTGGCGAGAGGCCGGTCCACGACCCGGCCGAGCATGGTGCCGACGAGGATTCCGCGCGGCAATCCCGGGGTGACCTCCGTGTGGCCGCCGATCAGCGTGACGCCGAGCCGGGCGCAGGTCGTGCGAATCTCCGCCAGCACTCCGGCGATCCGCGCGGGCTCGGCCGCCTCGGGTCCGACGAGCACCACGGCCGTGAAGAACCGCGGGCGCGCCCCGCTGGCCGCGACGTCGTTGGCGTTCACCAGCACCACGAGCCGGCCCGCGTCGCGGGCCGTGAACGTGATCGGGTCGGAGGCGACCGCCCACAGCTCGTCCCCCATACGAACGAGCGCCGCGTCCTCACCACACGCCGGTCCGCGCAGCACCTCGGGCGGCAGCGCGCCGCATACCTTGCTGGCCACGAGCTCCCACGGCACCTTGCCGCAGGGCAATCGCCGCGCCGATGCCATCGCGCACCTCGCCGCTGCTCAACCCGCCGGCTTCGGCTTGACCTCGTGGAGATGGACGTCCTGCTGCGGGAAAGGAATCGAGATGCCCTCGGCATCGAAGCGTTTCTTCACCTCGCGCGTCACGGCCCAGTAGACGTCCCAGTAGTCCGAGGTCTTCGTCCAGGGCCGCACCACGAAGTTCACCGAGGAATCCGCCAGCTCGTGCATCTTGATGGTGGGCGCCGGGTCCTTCAGCACGCCTTCGGTCCGGCTGACGATGTCCTCGAGAATCGCCTGCGCCTGGTCGATGTCGTCGCCGTAGCTGACGCCGAACACCATGTCGACGCGGCGCGTGGTGTTGCCGGTGATGTTCGTGATCACATCGCCCCAGATCTTGTTGTTGGGGATGACGATCCGCTGGTTGTCCCAGGAGCGGACCGTGGTCGAGACGAGCGTCATCGCGTCCACGGAGCCCGAGACTCCCGCGACGCTCACGGCGTCGCCGATGTCGTACGGCCGGTAGAGCAGGATCATGACCCCGCTGGCGAAGTTGGACAGCGTCCCCTGCAGCGCGAAGCCGACCACGAAGCCCGCGGCGCCGATCGCGGCGAGGAACGGTCCAATCTCGACTTCCAGGTAGGAGAGCGCCACGACCACGCCGATGAAGATGGTCAGCTTGCGCACGCTGTTGACGAAGAACTCCCGCAGCAGGTCGGAGGTCCTCCGGAAGCCCCTCATGGCCCGGGAGACGATGCCGCCCAGGATCCGGCCGAGGAGGATGAAGACGATGAGCGTGAGGATGAAGAACCCGATGTTCTTCGCCCAGCGCAGCCCCCCTTCCTTGGACTGGAGCCAGCCGGTGACCGCCGCCCAGGTGGCGCCCGTGTCGGTGACGTCGATCTCCGGCATCCTGCCGCTCACGGCGGCCACGTACTTCTGGAACTCCTCGATGTCACCGCCCTTGTCCTTGAAGGCCTTGAGCACGGCGTTCACGCGATCGATCAGCGCGGTGCGCTCCTCGCGCAGCTTGCCCAGGGCTTCCAGCAGCCCGTCGCGCTCCTCGCCGAGGCGCTTCTTGCGGGCCTCGAAGTCCTGCGGATCCTCCCCTTCCCCGGCGACCGCTTCGCCAAGCTCGGTTTTCAGCCGGGTCTGGGCGATGTCGGTATCGGTGATGGCCTGGACCTTCTGCTGCAGCAGGTCGATCCAGGCGCTCACCTCGGCCTCGAGCTCGGCCTTTTTCAGCGGGGTGAGCCGCAGGTTGAGCTCGGCGACGGTGATCGTCGGGTCCTCCGCGGTGATGGCCCGGTAGGTCTCGGACTCGTCCTGGGCGGCGGCGCCGGCCGCAAGAAAAGCGCCGATCAGGAGGGCAAGCAACGAGAATCGCATCACAACTTCTCCTCTGCGCAAGACGGAACGCCGCCCCGATCGCCACCGAGGATCCGGCCGGCAAGGGAGGCTTGGTCCCTGGCGCCGCCGAGGGCAAGGAACAATCCGAATCGCGCGCGGCGCTGGCCGGCCTCGGCCCCTCCTTCCCGGCCGCTTCGCCATCCGGTAGACTCGCTCCGCGCGGCAACCGGCGGCGGTGGTGCGGGTCGAGCGCAGGCTCGGCCGCGGGATCGGTTGCCGCTCCTCGGCAGCGCTCGGAGGCCCCTTGGCGCACGCACCTCGGGAGGCAGACGGCGGCAGCGCGCGCGCCGGCATGGCGCGTCTCTTCCGGATTCGCCGCGGCGAATGGACCGTCACGCTCTGGTCGTTTGCGTACGCGTTCTTCCTGCTGTCGGGCTACTACGTGCTGCGGCCCGTGCGCGAGGCCATGGGCATCGCCGGCGACCTCCGCGCGCTCTCCTGGCTCTTCACGGCCACGTTCGTCACCATGCTCGGCGCCATGCCGGTCTACTGGGCGCTGGTGATGCGCTATCCGCGGCGAATCTTCATCCCGGCCGTGTACCACTTCTTCACCCTGAACCTGCTCGCGTTCGCCGGCGTCCTGGCGCTGTGGCCGGGCGCGGAGGGCGCGGTCGGCCGCGTCTACTTCGTCTGGGTGAGCGTCTTCAACCTGATGGTGATCTCCGTCTTCTGGAGCTTCATGGCGGACACCTTCACGAACGAGCAGGGCCGCCGGCTGTTCGGCTTCATCGCCGGCGGCGGCACGATCGGCGCCCTCGTCGGCGCGCTCGCGACCGCGCAGCTCGTGGAGCGGCTCGGCATCGCGACGCTGCTACTGCTCTCGGCCGCGCTGCTGCAAGGCGCGGTCTACTGCCAGCGCCGGGTGGCGCGGAGCGCCGCCACCGGCCGGCCCCCGCACGAGGCGCTCGCCCGCGAGCGCCAGCGCATCGGTGGCGGTCTCCTGACCGGCTTTCTGGCCGTCCTGCGCTCGCCATACCTGCTGGCGATCTGCGGCTACATCTTCCTCGACACCTACGCCGGCACGGTGCTCTACTTCGCCCAGGCCACCGTCGTCCAGGAAGCCGCCATGGGCACCGAGGTCCGCACCCGGCTGTTCGCCTACATCGAGGTGGCCGTGCAGGCGCTCACGCTGCTGATGCAGTTCTTCCTGGCCGAGCGGGCGATGCGGCGCATCGGCGTCGGTCTGACGCTGGCCGTCCTGCCGGCGATCTTCGCGGTCGGGTTCGCCGGGCTCGGCGCGGCGCCCGTCCTCGCCACCGTCGTGGTCTTCCAGGTCGTGCGCCGGAGCACGCACTACGGCCTCTCGAAGCCCACCCGGGAGACGCTGTTCACGCTGGTCAGCGACGAGGAGAAGTACAAGTCGAAGGGGTTCATCGACACGGTGGTCTACCGCGGCGGAGACGCGGTTTCCGCCCGGCTTTTCGACGGGCTGCGCGGGCTCGGCCACGGACTGGGCACGATCGCGCTGCTCAGCATTCCGGCGAGCGCCGTGTGGATCGCGCTCGCGCTGTTCCTCGGCCGCAAGCAGCGCGCGCGCCGCCGCGCTGCCGGCGAGCGCGGGTGAGCCTGCAGGCGCCGCGGCGTCAGCCGAGCAGCCGGCGCTCGAGGTCCTCCCAGTCGACCGCCGCGATGTCCTCGGCGCGGATCGGGGGAAGCGTCGCGAACTTGACCAGTTCCGCGTGCGTCGAGAACTCCACGAACTGCGCGTAGCGGATCGTGGGCCGGCCGCCGGGAGCGGGCCGCCGGGACTTCGGGGCAGCGGCCGGAGCCGGCGGCGACTCGTCTCCGAGGAGCGCCGACCAGGACAAGGTATCTCCAGGCGCGCCGGCGTCCGCGAACTCGCCAAGGCCGCCGCGCCGCTGGTCGGCGATCCTCTTCATGCGACTCGACAGGTCGCTCAGCACCTCGGCGAGCCAGGCGAGCTGCTCCTGGATCCG
>JAFGQW010000366.1 GCA_016935485.1 Planctomycetota bacterium
GCCGCGCGGCCCGCACGTTCGCTACGCGCTCTTCAGGTAGCCGAGCGAGCCCGGCAGGGAATCCAGCCCGTCCTCGCCCAGGCGGGCGGCGAAGAGGTCCCGGAGGTCGTTCAGCGGTTTCTCGTCGCCGTAGAAGGTCACGGTGCGGGTCCTGGAGTTGTTGCCCGAGACCATCAGGACCTGGATGATCGAGTTGGCGTCGACCTTCTCGCCCTCGATCTCCATCTGGACCTGAGTCCCGTGGTGCTGCACGATGCTGACGATGAGCGACACCGGCCGCGCGTGCAGGTAGATGCCCTCCGGCATCGGCAGTTCGAGCTTGATAATCCTCGAGTACTCCTCAAGCAGCTTGTCCGCGTATTGCTGTCCGCGCTCGATGTACCCGCGCGCGAACCGGTAGCCGTAGTTCACGATCAGGCGCAGGATCTTGTTCTTGTCCACGATCCGCGAGATCCGCCGCTTGGCTTCCACCGAGCGGACGTCGTTCTCGTGGCGCTCGTAGAAGTGCACCAGCCCGGTCGAGTACTCCAGCAGATGCAGCGCCATCGAGATGTGCCCCCGCAGCTTGAGCAGCGTGGAATCGGACTGCTCGATGCGCGTGTTCTTCACGTAGGTGTCGTACTTCGACTGCAGGCCGTGGACGACCGCCTCCAGGTTGCGCACGCGCGCCTCGGGCAGGTTCTGGATGACGAACGCGCGAATCGTGTCCGGCGACTCGCCGTCGACGCTGCCGATCGAGAGCACGTCGCGCGCCGCCTGCAGGTAGACCGTCGCGATCTCCACGATCGGCTGTTCGAGGTTGCCGATCGTGTCCTGGCCGACGTTGTGGGGCAGCGTCGACTTGGGCAGCGGGTCCGGCAGGTTGTGGCGATTCTCCGCGTCGTCGTGCAGCTTGATGCCCAGCTCGTCGCGCGCCTCGCGGATAATCTCGCGCACCAGATCCTTGACCGACGAGATCAGGAACTCGAAGGACTCGCCGGAACTCAGATGGAACTGCGCCACCTGCGCGACATCGTCATCGAGGTGGTAGCGGAAGTAGCGCCGCAGGATGTGGCGCTGGAGGTAGCAGACGCTGATGAGGTTCCGGACGCTCGCCACGAGCTCGCTGAAATAGGAGAACAGGCGGTTGTTGCGCGCCTCGTAGTCGTCAAGAAAGCTCACGAGGAGCTCGGATTCCTCGTTCAGGAAGCCGATGACGCGCTTGTTGATCTTGTCGATCTTGTGCTCGAGAAACGCGTTGCACGACAGGATGAAGCCCTGCACGTTGGCCTCCAGGATCGGCAGGAAGTCCTTCTCCTGGATGATCTCGGCAAGAGAAGTCTCCTCCTTCAAGGTGACCTCCAATCGTCTGGTGGTGCCGGACGCGCCGCGGCCCGATCCACATCCCCGCGCGCCCAAAAGCGATGCCCGCTCTGAGACCTGCCGCTGCCGGTTCGCGGGTTGTCGCCCGAGCCCGGCCCGGCGTGACCCCGTCTATTGTATTGTGCCGCCCCGCTCGATAAATGGGTTACCCTGGATCGCCCAGGGCTTGCGGGCGGCCGGATCTCGGACGCGGAGCCGGCAGGCCGACATCTTGTCCTTTTATAGATCGTGCGCATGATCGGGCGAAGGAGTTTTCCCTTCCTGCTCGGGCTGGCGGCCGTCGACGGCACCGCCACGATCGTGAGCCTGCTGGTGGCGTACCGGCTCCGGTTCTCGGGCTTCCCGTTCGAGGTGGCCAAGGGCGTCCCGGAGCTCGAGAGCTACGTCGCCGCCGCCCCGGTCGTCGTGATCCTGGCGCTGATCGCGAACCGCTGGGCCCGCCTCTACCGTCCGGAGGAGCTTGCCGGCATCACCACGGAAGCCTGGGCCGCGCTCAAGAGTTCGCTTGTCACCGGCGTGCTCGTGGCCGCGGCCTCGTTCTTTTACCGCGGCTTCGAATACTCCCGGCTCACGCTGCTCCTGTTCGTGGGCGTCAACGCCGTCTTCCTGCTGGGCGCGCGGATTCTGGTCCGGACCGTGCTGCGGTCGCGCGCGGTGCGGAGGATGCTCGCGCGGCGGTGCCTGATCGTCGGCGTCGGCCGCCAGGCCCAGGGAATCTGCGACCGCCTGGGGAGCTCGACCTACTCGCTCTACAAGCCGGTGGCGTTCCTCGATCTGCGCGCGCCGTCCGCCCGCGCCGAGCTCCGGGGGCTGCCCGTCCGGAGCGCCGGAGACGACCTCGGCCGGATCCTTGAGGAAGAGCGGATCGAGCTGGTCGTCAGCGCCGTCTCCTACCGGCAGTACGGGGAGCTGCAGGCGCTGCTCGACCGGCTGACCCGGGAGACGCCGGACGTGGTGCTCGTCCCGGACGACTTCGGTCTTTTCGTGCTGCGCAGCCGGGCGTTCGAGTTCCAGGGCCTGCCCATGATCGCGCTTCTCGAGACCCCGATGAGCGGTCCCGATCGAGTGCTCAAACGGTTCCTCGACCTCATCCTGAGCGCGCTGCTCCTGGTCCTGCTCGCGCCGGGGATGGTGCTGATCGCGCTCTGGATCCGCCTGACCTCGGGCGCACCGGTGCTCTACCGGCAGGAGCGCATGGGCCTGGACGGGCGGGTCTTCCCCATGCTGAAGTTCCGGACGATGCATCCCGACGCCGAGGCGCGCACAGGGCCGCAGTGGACCGCGCCCGCCGACCCCCGCCGCACCCGGACCGGCGCGTTTCTGCGCCGCACCAGCCTCGACGAGCTGCCGCAGCTCCTCAACGTGCTCAAGGGCGACATGAGCCTCGTCGGACCGCGTCCCGAGCGCCCGGTCTTCATCAGCAAGTTCCGCCAGGCCGTGCCGAACTACATGCTCCGCCACCGGATCAAGGCGGGAATGACGGGCTGGGCCCAGGTGCATGGCTGGCGCGGCAACACCAGCCTTCGCAAGCGGCTGCAGTACGACCTGTACTACGTTCGCAACTGGTCCCTGGGGCTGGATGTGCGGATCCTGCTGATGACCGTGGTGCGCGGTCTGATCCACCGCAACGCCTACTGAAGCGGGCCGGCAAACATGCCCGCGTCGCCACCGCCGGGGCGATCGACACAAGGCCCAGCGCTTTCCTAGCTTATACGACCCGGATTGTCGCTCAACCCGGGCGCCGCGGTTTTCGATAAGGTGGGTGAGAGACGCTGGGTGGGGAGTGCTCTTCTCCCTTCGTGTTCACAGGCGCTGAGAAGGGTAGGACGTGGCTGTACGCTTGCGTGGGGACCCGGAGTCCGTTCTCGAGACCTACCTCGCCGAGATCCATGCTGTCCGCCTCCTGACCGCGACGGAGGAGCGCGCGCTGGCGCGGCGCGTTCGCGCGGGCGACGGCGCGGCCCGGGAGCAGATGATCCGGGCCAATCTTCGGCTCGTGGTGAGCGTCGCGAAGCGGTTCACGAACCGCGGGCTCTCGCTCCTCGATCTCATCGAGGAGGGCAACCTCGGGCTGCTCAAGGCGGTCGAGCGCTTCGATCCCGCCGCCAACACCCGCTTCAGCACGTACGCGACCTGGTGGATCAAGCAGGCCATCCGGCGGGCCCTGGTCAACACGGTCAAGACCATCCGGATCCCCTCCTACATGGTCGAGCTCGTCTCGAAGTGGAAGACCGTCGCCCTGGAGCTCGGCCACCGGCTGGGCCGCCAGCCCACCTTCTCCGAGGTCGCCATCGAGCTCAACCTGCCGCCGGAGGCCCTCGGCATGATCAAGCAGGCGCTCGAGACCCTGGCCGGGACGACCGGATCCGGCGGCGAGGCCCTCCAGGCGCTGCACGACTCGCTCGAGGACGAGAGCGCCCGGCGCCCGGACGAGCAGCTCCTCGACGCGCTCGATCTCGCGCGGATCGAGGAACTGCTCGCAGCGATCGATCCGCGCGAAGCCGAGGTGCTGCGCTTGCGCTACGGGCTCGGCCACCATGAGCCGATGACCCTCAAGGAAATCGGCCAGCGGATCCACCTCACCCGCGAGCGCGTCCGCCAGATCGAGAGCGCGGCCATCCGCAAGCTGAAGCTCCGGCTCGGCCACGACTGACCCCGCCCAGCCGCCCGACCCCCCCCTCGCCTGGCGCCGGGCAAGCCCGCCTGTCGCTCCGGCAGCGTGCGTTTCGCGTTCCGCCGTAAACCCGTCAGGCGGGCAGTCCCGGCCCGGGACGACATGCGGTTTGCCGGGCGGGCCGACTCCGTCCCCGCACGTCTTCCGCAGCGCAAGCGGACCGCTGACGGCGGATCGCTGCGAGCCGCGGGCAGTGCCCGCGCTATGGGCGGCGGGCGCGGCGCGCGCTACGATTACCCGGTGCCACCGGGCCGGGCCGGATCCGGCTCGTCCCGGCCGGCCGGTGCCGGCGGCCGGACCGCCGCAGTCCCGGCTTCGAGGCCGGCGTCCGCCCCCTGGTGACTTCCGGGAAGGCAGCTCCCCAGCGTTGACCGCGATCGTCCCCTTCGCCGAGCGCCTCCACGAGGCGATCGACCGCAAGCGCAGTCCCCTTGCGGTCGGCCTCGATCCCGTCCTCGACCGCCTCCCCCCGGAGGTCCTCCGCGCGGCCCGCGACCGCCACGGTGAGCGGCCCGCCGGGGTGACCGCCGCGCTCGAACTCTTCTGCGGCGGCGTCCTCGAGGCGGTGGAGCCCTGGGCTGCCGCCGTCAAGGTGAACATCGCCTTCTTCGAGCAATACCACTTGCCGGGTCTGGTCGCCTACGCGGGCGTGCTCGCGGAGGCGCGCCGCCGCGGCTTCCTGGTGATCGGCGACATCAAGCGCTCGGACATCGGCAGCACGGCGGAAGCCTACGCGGCGGGCCACCTCACCGCCGGGCCCGGCGGCGCCGCGAGCTTCGCGGTGGACGCGGTCACGCTGAATCCCTACCTGGGGCGAGACGGCATCGTTCCCTTCATCCGGACCGCCGTCCGGCACGGCGGGGGGGTCTACGTGCTGGTGCGCACCTCCAACCCGTCCTCGGTCGAGCTCCAGCAGCTGCCCGTCGGGGCCGACACCGTCGCCGGACACGTCGCCGAGCTCGTTGCACGCTGGGGCGCCGAGGTGGGTCCGCCAGACGGCTACGCTCCGGTCGGCGCCGTCGTGGGCGCCACCTTCCCCGGCGAGCTGGCGGCGCTGCGGGCGCGCATGCCCCGCACCCCCTGGCTCGTGCCGGGCTACGGCGCCCAGGGCGGGCGCGCCGAGGACCTGCGCGCCGTGTTCGACGCCCGCGGCCATGGCGCCCTCGTCAACGCCTCGCGGTCCATCCTCTACGCGTACTCGACCCCGGCCCGGACCACTTCCGGCGCCGGCGCCTGGAAGGACGCCGTGGCGCAGGCCGCCCGGCAAGCCGCCGAGGAACTGGAGGCGGTGCGCCATGCAGGCAGCTGACCTCGACCGCTCGCCCGCCGGATCCGACGTTCCGCGGGGCTCCGAGGAGCCGTGGTACGTCCGCAGCTTCGGCCGGGACTACCTGGAGCTCTACCGCCACCGCGACCGGGAGGAGGCGCGGCAGGCTGTGGCCCTCGCCGTGGAGGAGCTGGCGCTCGTTCCCTCGGCGGCGGTGCTCGACCTCGGCTGCGGCGCGGGCCGCCACCTGGAAGCGCTCCGGGACCGCGGGTTCGCGCCGGTCGGTCTGGACCTGTCGCGCGTGCTGCTCTGCGAGGCGAAGCGCCGTGGGGCCGCGCCGGGTCTGGTCCGGGGCGACATGCGCTGGCTGCCGTTTGTGGACGGCGTGTTCGACGCCGTCCTGTCGTTCTTCACCAGCTTCGGCTACTTCGCCGACGACAGCGAGAACCAGGCCGTGCTGCGCGAGGTCCGCCGCGTGCTTCGCCCCGGCGGCGGGTTTCTGCTCGACTTTCTCAACCGCGATCACGTGCTCCGCCATGGCCCGCGCGACACCCGGGAGGTCCGCGGCGGGTGCGTGATTCACCAGGCGCGGCGCGTCGATCCGGAGCGCGACGCGATCTTGAAGACCATCACGATCACTCCCCGATCCGGGCGGCCCGGCGAGGTGCGCTCCTACCGGGAATCGGTCCGGCTGTATTCGCCCGCGGCGCTCACCTCGCTCGCGGACGAGGCCGGCCTGGCGGCGGTCGCCCGCCGCGGCACGTGGACCGGCGACCCCTTCCGGACGTCGTCGCCGCGCTTTATTCTGTTTTGCCGCAAACAACCCCTTTGAGCGAGGCACAAACGAAGCCCATGTCCTACCTGCAACCTGTCGAATACGAGGCGCTGGGTTTCTCGGCGCTGTTCACCCGCTACCTCGCCGGCGATGCGCGTCTGATGGCGCGCTTCCGGGGCGCGCCGTTCGATCCGGCCAGCCACCGTGCCGCCGCCCAAGCGGCGATCGGCCGCGAGTACCCCCGCACCGAGCTGGTCCGCCGGCTGGCCGATTACAACCAGGAGCTCGGCGCCTGCGAGGCCACGCTTCGCAACATCGACGCGCTCAAGCGCGCGCGCACGCTCGTGGTCTGCACCGGTCAGCAGCCGGGTCTGCTCACCGGCCCGCTGTACACGGTCTACAAGGCCGTCACGGCGCTCGCGCTGGCGCGGCGGCTTGCCGCCGCCAGCCCCGATCTCGTCTTCGTGCCCGTGTTCTGGTGCGCCAGCGAGGACCACGATCTGGAAGAGATGAACGCCGTCCATCTGCCCGGCCCCGACGACGAGGTCCTGCGTCTGAAGACCTCGCTCACGAACGACGGGCGGCCGGCCGAGACGGTGCCCGTCGACGCCGAGTGCCGGCGCCTGCTGCAGGACGCGCTCGCCGCCCTGCCGGAGACCGAGTTCAAGGACGAGATCGCGGCGCTCTTCGCGCCCGCGCCGGAGGACACCCTCGGCAGCTGGTTCAACCGGATCTTGCTGCGTCTCTTCAGCGACGCCGGGCTCGTCGTGCTGGAGCCGCGCCTGATTCGCGACCTCGGCGCGCCGGTGATCCGGCGCGAGCTCGATGTGGCCGACGAGACATCGCGCCGGCTCCGGGCGGCCGGCGAGGATCTCGCGCAGCTGGGGTACGCCGCCCCGCTGGACGACCGCCGCATGGTGCATCTCTTCCACATCGGCGATTCCCGCCGGGCCCGCGTCCAGTTCTACGCCGATTTCTGCATCCTCGCCGACGACCGGGTGGACCGCCGCGAGCTCGGCTGGCATCTCGAGGAGCACCCGGAGCGCTTCTCGCCGGACGTCGCGCTCCGGCCGATCCTCCAGAGCGCGGTCCTGCCCGTGATGGCCTACGTGGCCGGTCCGGGCGAAGTGGCCTACCACGCCCAGCTAAAGGAGGTGTACGAGCTCTTCGACGTGCCGATGCCCGTCGTCTACCCGCGCGCGAGCGTCACGCTCCTCGAGGCGGCCGTCGCCCGCGCCATCGACCGGTTCGGGCTGTCGGCCGCACAGCTGTTCCTACGCGAGGACGCACGGGACGGCCTCTTCGCGGCGACGGCGCGCGGCCAGGACGTCGCCGCCTCGCTGGATCGACACCTCGAGGAGACCGCCCGCCATCTGGAGGCCGTCGACGCGGAGGTGGCCGCGTTCGACCCGACGATCGGCCGCGTGGTCCGCAAGATCCGCGGCCGCGTCCAACGCGATCTCCACTACCTCAAGCGCCGGGTCTCCGGCGCGATCGACGAGGCCGCCGGCGTCGGCAAGCGGCAGCTCGCCCGGCTGTTCGCCCACACCTTCCCCCGGAACCTGCCGCAGGAACGCGTCTACAACATCCTCTACTACCTGGTGAAGTACGGACCGGACCTCCCGCACGGTCTCCTCCAGGACCTCACGGGCGACCCGGAGCGACACGTCATCTACACGCTCGGGGGATTTGGCGCCGACGCTCCGCCGGGGGCCGACAGCGCGACCGGCCCGGAGCCCGCCGCGGCGCTGCCCGAGGACGCGGCGGCGGCGGAGATCGACGCGCCCCCGGAGGACGGCGCCGAGGAAAACGGCGCCGGGGAAAACGGCGCCGACGAAGGGTCGGAGGCGGCCGCCGAACCCCTCGAGGCACCGGCCGAGGAGCCCTCCCCGGACGAGGACGAGGAGGAGCCGTGGGCGCCCTGACCCCGGCCCGCGCCGGCGCGCACCGAACGCCCCGAGGAATCGCATGAGCCCGGCCGAGCGTGCGAGCGCGCCGCCGCATGGCGTCGATGTCCTGGCCGTCGGGGCACACCCCGACGACGTCGAAATCGGCTGCGGCGGCACGGTACTCCGCGTCACCCGCGGCGGCGGCACGGCCGTCGTCGTCGATCTGTCGGCCGGCGAGTGCGCCACGCGCGGCACGGCGGAGACGCGCGCGGCGGAAGCCGTGGCGGCGGCCCGGGTCCTCGGCATCGCGGCGCGCGAGAATCTCGGCCTGCCGGACGGGGCGATCGCCGACGACCCGGCCAGCAGGCACGCACTGGTCGCCGCCATTCGCCGGCATCGCCCGCGCATCCTGCTCGCCCCCCATCCCGACGACGACCACCCCGACCACGCCGCCGCCGCGCGCCTGGCCGTCGCCGCCAGCTTCCTCGCGGGCGTCGGCGGCATCGCCGCCGAGGGCGCGCGCCACCGCGCCGCGATCGTGCTTTTCTACCTGATGCACCGGCGCTTCGCGCCGGCGCTGATCGTCGATATCTCGGACGTCCACGACGAGAAGCTCCGGGCGCTCCGGAGCTACCGCTCCCAGCTCCACGATCCCGCGGCGCCGGGGCCCCGGACCCACGTGGGGGCGCCGGATTTCCTGGACCGGCTGCGCGCCCGCGACCGGTTCTTCGGCGAGGCGATCGGGGTGACGTACGGCGAGCCGTTTGCCGCCCGGCGGCCACCCGGTCTCCGAGATCTTCGCCTGCTCGTCGGCGGGTCCGGAGCGCCGCCGCCCGCTTGAGGAGAAGTCTCTTGGCCCGTGCTCACCCGCGCCGCAAGCTCCGCATCGGCATCGTCTGCTATCCGACCTTCGGCGGCAGCGGCGTCGTGGCGACCGAGCTCGGGCTCAACCTGATCCGCCGCGGCCACGAGGTCCACTTCATCTGCTACGCCGTGCCGCTGCGTCTGCGCGAGTACCACAAGAACCTCTACTACCACGTCGTCGACGTGCTGCCCTACCCGCTCTTCAAGTTTGCGCCCTACGATCTCGCCCTGGCCTCGACGATCGTCGAGGTGGTGCGCAAGCACCGGCTCGAGATGCTCCACGTCCACTATGCGGTGCCGCACTCGATCAGCGCGTACCTCGCCCGCGAGATGCTCGGCGCGCAGGCGACCTTCAAGACCGTGACCACCCTTCACGGCACTGACATCACCCTCGTGGGCGCCGACAAGTCGTACCGCGTCGCCACCCACTTCGGCATCGCCCGCTCCGACGGGGTGACCGCCGTCAGCCGCTACCTGGCGCAGGCGACGCAGCGGCGCTTCGGCGCGGACCTGGCGATCCGCGTCATTCCCAACTGCGTGAACCTCACCCGGTTCCGGCCCGCGCGCCGCCGGCTGGCCGGCAAGCGGCGGCTGGCCCAGCGCGGCGAGAAGATCCTCGTCCACGCCTCGAACTTCCGGGCCGTCAAGCGCGTGGCCGACGTGGTGAAGATCTTCCATCGCGTCCAGCACACCCTGCCCGCCCGGCTCGTGCTCCTCGGCGACGGGCCCGAGATGTCCCACGTCGTCGCCCTCGTCGATAAGCTCCGCCTGCGCGACCGGGTCACCTTCTTTGGCCCGATCGAGGACGTCGAGAACGTGCTCCCCTACACGGATCTCTTCCTCCTGCCGTCCGGCAAACCCGGAGAGAGCTTCGGTCTCGCGGCGCTGGAGAGCATGGCCTGCGGCGTGCCGGTCATCGCCAGCCGCGAAGGCGGCACTCCCGAGGTCATCGACGACGGCGAGAACGGCTACCTGTGCGCCGCGGGGGACGTCGCGGGTATGGCCGCACAGGCAACCGCGGTACTTTCGTCGCCGGCGCGGCTGCTGCGGCTCGGCCGCGCAGCACGCCGCAAGGCCGAGACGGCCTTCCCCCCCGAGGGGATCACCGCGCAGTACGAAGCCCTCTACTTCGAGCTGCTCGACCGCTCTTGAATCGCGCCGGGCGGCGCGTGGGTCGCGGCGCCGCGCACTGGTCCATAACGCCGGCGGCCTTCGCGCGTACGGCCGCGCGTCAGCGGGTGCCGTTCAGCAGCAATCCGACGGCCGCCTGGTAGGCCAGCACCGTGAGGACCTTCAGCGCTTCGCGCCGGCTCGTCAGATCCAGCGCCTCGTCCAGGTAGATCGCCAGCGCTCCCTGGACGCGATTGCGGATGACCACCGGTACGACCACGGCCATCTCCACATCCGGGCTGCTCGCGCACAGCGCCGCGTGCAGCTCCCGGTTCTGGCCCGCGCTCACCAGCAGGTGATCGCCGCCCCCTTCGAGGAGCTCGAGCAACTGCTGTCCCTCGTCGGGCTGCGCCACCAGCAGGGGGTCGTTGCGGAACCCGTGCAGGAACAGCGGGCGCAGTCGCGTTCCACTCTCGTCCCGCACGACGAGACTCCCGCCGGTGGCCTCCAGCGCCTGGCAGGCGGCCGACAGAACCGCGGTCGCGGTCTTTTCCAGCGTGCTGCCCGCGGCAAGCCCGCGGCCGATCTCGGCGAGCGACCGCAGGACGTGGCGCAGGTTGCGCGCGGCCCAGGAACCGTCCACCGCACCGCCCGCAGGGCTCGTCGGGCGCGCCGTCACTCGCTCGACCGGCAGGCCCGGATCGGCCGCCGGGGGCGCCGGCGCCCGCGGCGCCGCCGTCTCCCCGCGGCCCGGGTGCAGAAGGCCAAGACTTCGCGCCTGCTGTCGGAGCTCGGGAAGCGCTTCCTGCTCTTGCGGCGCGTCCGCGGCCGCGGGCCGCGCTGCCTCGCGCCCGAGGGCGCCGCCGACCGGATGGACGAGTTCCGGGTCGCGTAGGACGCGCGCGCCGCCGCCCGCAACGGAATGTGCCGGCCCCGCCGGCGGCGCGCTCGTGAAGCTCCCGAAGAAGTCCACCGCGTCCCGCGATGCATGGTCCGTCGCCACGGCCCGTGCGGCCGCCGGGCTCGCCGCCGCCGCCACGGTCTCCGGCGGCACGGGCGACGCCACTGCCGCCGCGGCGCCCCAGGGCGCGTTGCCGAGCGTGCGCAGTCTCGTCTCCACCTCCCTCAGGATCCGATCTTCGTCGGCCTGCTCTTCTTTGAGGTTGTAGGTCTTGATGACGCGCGAGACCATGAGCTTCGAGACCGCGATGAACGAGTCGAACACGCCGTCGCCGCGCGTGGCGATCGTCGGGTAGCTCGGGACCTTGCGGAAGTTGAGCTTCTCCTCGAGCTCCGCGGGGGGGACGCCGTTGGGGAGGTCCTGCTTGTTGTACTGGAAGACGAGAGGAATGTTGTTGACGTTGAGCCCGTGCGCCCGGAGGTTGTCGCCCAGGTTGATCAGGCTCTCCACGTTCTCCACGACGCGGGATCGATCGCTGTCGGCAACGAACACGATGCCGTCGGCCCCCGTCAGGACGTAGCGCCGAGTCATGTTGTACTTGACCTGCCCCGGCACGGTGAAGCCCTGGATCTTGATCTTGAACCGCCCCACCAGGCCCAGCTCGATCGGCAGGAAGTCGAAGAAGAGCGTGCGGTCCTCGTCCGTGTCGAGCGACACGAGCTTCACCTTGCCCTCCGGGTCGATCACCCGATGGACCTGCTTCAAGCTCGTGGTCTTTCCCCCGAGGCCGGGCCCGTAGTACACCACCTTGAGGCTGATGGTTTTCTGCCTTGGATCCAGAAGGCTCATCGCTTGATCCTCGTGGGCCTCGGCGCCGCGCGGACGGCGGGCCTGTCCGAGGCTTTCCTTGCCCATCCCGATCGCCGGCCCACCGCGCTCGGGTCACCCCGGCGCGGCGCGCAGACGATGGTGTCCGGCGCGGACAGCCGCGCCCCGCTGTTCCTGCCCGCAGCGCGACCGCCCCTCCGCCGTCGCCTTGTGGTCTCTTCGGTATCCGCGGTCGAAAAGTTGAAGGCCCCGAGCTCCGTCGCCGGAGCCGTCCTGCCAGCCGCAACCCGGCGGCGCCGCGGAATCCATCGCGCAACTCGCTCTGGCGCCATCGCTTGCCGGTTGCCTTCGTCCGGCAGGCAACCGCAGTCGAAACGTCTACACAAGACTCTCTGAACCGCCGTCACCGCCCGGGCCCTTCGCGGCTCCGCTCCAGTGTTCCGGAGCCCGTGCGACATCTTGTGCAACCCTCGGGTGCCACCACAACCCACGGAGCTGTACGCCGGTCCACGGGCCCGCCGGACCCGCCGGCCTCGAGGGGCGCCTCGACCCCGGCTTCGCCCCGCGCGGCCCGATCCGCGCGGCGGCGTCCCGCGTGGTTTCGGGACGACTTATCCTGCTGGCTCTGGCGCAACCCCTTGTATCGTTTTCGGTTTGCGGGCAGCCGCTCGCACAAGCTCCCGCCGGTATCGGCGTCCGGTCGTTTTTCCGTTGACCTGCCTCCTCCCGGTTCCTACCCTACGCCCGCCTGAATCGTCTTGAACGAGAGGGCGGTTGGTCTTCCTCCCCGCTTCTCCTTCCGCGAGCAGCTTCATGGGAACCGGTCTGTTCGTCGCGGGAGCAAGCGAATCGCGGCGCCCCTGCGCCTCGGGCAAACCTCCGCCGCTCGTGATTCGAGGCCGGCGCGCGATTGCGGCGGACTCCTCCGGGTAGCGGACCCGCCGCCGCGCGCGACACCAGCAACCGCAGAGGCCGATTCTTCCCGGGGGCCGCGCGCCATGCCGCTTTCACCGTCCGCGTGCCAGGATCCGCGGTGGAACGACTTCCTCGTCCAGGTCCGCCAGCTGATCGACGCCCGGAATTACGCCGCCTGGATCGCGGGGCTGCAGCCAGCGGAGGTCACCGAACACCGCGTCGTCGCCCATGCCTCCAGTCCGTTCGTCAAGCGGCTCATCGAGCGCCGCTTTCTCCCGCTCCTCCAGGCTGCCGCCCGGGCGAGTCTCGGCGCCACGGCCGACGTCGCCATCCTCTCCCCGCCTGCGGCGCCGCGCCCCGCGCTGGCCGCCGCCGCCCCGCAACGCGATCCTGCTCCCGCCGATCCTGCTCGCGCCGCGGCTTCTGCCTGCGCCGAGAGCGTGCCGGCGGCTTCGGGCTTGCGCCTCAATCCGGCTTACCTCTTCGAACATTTCGTCGTGGGCCCGAGCAACGAGCTCAGCCACGCCGCCTGTCTACGCGTGGTGAGCGCTCCTGCGCTCGCCTACAACCCCCTGTACATCCACGGGCCGTCCGGCCTCGGCAAGACGCACCTCCTCCAGGCGACTTGTCGGTCCTTGATCGACGCCGATCCGCACCGGCGCGTCCTGTACCTCAGCTGCGAGGAATTCACCAACCGCTACATCCGCGCGCTGGAGCACCGGGAGCTTGCGACGTTCCGCAGCCACATGCGGGAGCTCGACTGCCTCGCCGTCGACGACATCCAGTTCCTCAGCAACAAGCCGCGCCTGCAGGAGGAGTTCTTCCACACCTTCAACGCGCTCTACGACGCCCGGAAGCAGATCATCTTGAGCTCCGATTCAAGACCACACGACATGGCGCATTTCGAAGAGCGTCTCCTCACCCGGTTCGGCTGGGGGCTCCTCACCGCGATCGGTGCGCCCACGCTGGAAATGCGTCAAGCCATCGCGGAGCGCAAGGCGCGTGCCTGGAACCGACCTCTCGATCCGGAAATCGCGAGCTACGTTGCGGCGGTAACCCCCGAGAATATCCGCGAGCTCGAGGGCGCCGTCGTCAAGGTCCTCGCGCTGGCCGATCTCTGCGCTCGCCGGCTCGACCTCGATCTCGCCCGCGAAGCGCTGGCGGACCTTGCCTTGAACCACCGCCGCCTGCCCGGTATGGCAGACATCGCGGCGGAAGTCGCTCGCTCCTTCGGCGTGAAAACCGCCGATCTCCGCTCCCCGGCCCGCGCCCGCGCGATAGCGGTGCCACGCCAGATCGCCATGCGGCTCATGAAGGAGCTCCTGCCCGTCTCCTTGAAGAAGATCGGCTCGGCTTTCGGCGGGCGAGACCACTCGACCGTGTTGCACGCGCTGCGCCGCACCGACGCGCTGCTGGAGGCCGACCCGAACCTGCGTTCAGTCTATACCCGACTGCTCACCTCTCTCCAGTCCGGTTCAGACCGGTGAGCGCTGCCCACCCCTCCGCTCGTGCTGCCGCGGAGTCTCCCTCCTACGGCTGGTGGCTATCCCGGGCCGTTTCCCGGTGGACAAGCGGGCAAAACCATCCGGTCCTTTCCCCGCCCCCCGCGCTTTTTCCCCACCGCAGGCCGCCCTTCCTCCGAAACCACTGCCGTCGTCCCACGACTTTCCACCCAAAACACTCTCCTTCTTCACTCACGAGAAGCTGGAAACGAACGCCTTTACCTACGACAATTCAACGACTTCCACGGCTCGTCCCCGGCTTCTCCACATCGTCTTCGACAGGATGGTGGAGAATAGGATTTCTCTGGTTTCAATCTTCCAAGAACCTCTGGAATGGAAGTGCTGAGCATGGAATTCACCAGCAACCGCAGAAAGCTCCAGGAGGCACTCCAGCTCGTTGGCGGGGTGGCGATGCTCCGCACGGTCAAGGACGCGCTTCAGAGCGTATACATCGATGCCCGGCCGGAGGGGCTCATCCTGAAGGCTACGGACTGCGAGGTCGGAATCGAGGTGCGCATACCGGACGTGACGGTCGCGAGGACGGGCGTCGTGCTCCTGCCGGCGGCGCACGTGATGGGGATCTTCCGTGAGCTGTCCGAGCCGGAGGTCATCGTCCGCTCCGACGGAAGCGGCTCGGAAATCCTGAGCGGCCGCAGTCGGTTCCGGGTGGTGGAGCTCGATGCCGGGCTTTTTCCGGGCCTGCCGGAGTTTCCCGGAGTTCTTGCTGGACGGGTCGCAACGGCGGATTTGGTGGGCATGATCCGCCACGTCGTATTCTCGTCGGCGGAAGAACGAACCCGGTATGCGTTCGATGGGATCAAGCTCGAGGTTTGCAGGGAAGAGCTGCGGATGGTCTCGACCGATGGCAAGCGGCTGAGCTACTACCGCATGCCGCACATACAGCAGGAAGAGGGAATGCGGGAGGCCCTGCTTCCCGCGCGAGCGCTCGGGCACTTCGGCAAGGCGCTGGTCGGAGAGGGCGTGGAAGCGGACCTTGCAGTCGAAGGCAATCGATTCGGGATCCGCTCGCAGAACGTGGTGCTCTACTGTCAGCAGATCGAGGGGTCGTTTCCAAACTTCCTGCCGCTGGTGGAGAAGGAATTGCCACATCACGTGATGCTCGATGCGGAGGAACTTCTCCGCGCGCTCCGACGGGCATCGGTATTCGCGGTGGCGGAGGCGCGCGTGGTGCGGCTGCGGCTCGGTGCAGGCAACCTCAATGTCCGCTCGAACCCGGTCGAACAGGGCGAAGCGGAAACCGACGTTGCCGTCGAGTATGACGGCGAGCCGGTGGAGCTTGCCTTCAATCCGGATTACCTCACGGACTACTTGAAGCTCGTCGGTGCCAACCGGGTGCGGGTGGATTTCAAGGATGAGCAGACGGCTTCTCGCTGGTCTGTGGCGACGACGCCGTCGGACGAGGCGCGCAAGGGCGAGTTGCTTTATCTCGTCATGCCGGTGACGCGATGACGCGAGCTGGAGTGGCCGGGCCGGGAGCCGGCTAGTCGCTGATAATGTTGCCATGGGGAGATTCTGGCGAGACCCGGCGGCAACGCGGGAGGTCACGGCAGCCCGAGCCGCTGGGAAGACTCCTTGCGCGCTACTTGCAGGAGGCGGGGCTGGAGAATGTCGAGGCGGCACGCCGTCTTGCCGATGCGTGGCGCCGCGCCGTGCCGGAGCGGTTTTGCCTGCATACGCGCCTGGTCCGGCTGCAGGCGGGAGTGCTGGAGGTTGGCGTGCGGTCGTCGGCAGTCCTCTATGAGCTCGAGGGATTCTACCGCGGGGAGATTCTCCGGCGGCTGCGGGAGGCGGGTGCTGCGGACGTGGCGGACATCAAGTTTAAGGTCGAAGGTTCGCTGGGGGAAGACGGGAACACATGAGTTCGAGCACAGAGATACCCAATCCTGCTGGCGAGGCGACGGCAGGGATCGAGCGCTACGATGAGTCGAGCATCAAGGTCCTCGAGGGACTCGATGCGGTTAGAAAGCGCCCGGCCATGTATATCGGAGATGTCGGCAGCTACGGGCTGCACCATCTTGTCTACGAGGTCGTCGACAACTCGATCGATGAAGCGATGGTCGGCTATTGCCGGGAGATTTCGGTCACGGTCTACCGCGACGGCAGCATCTCCGTGATCGATGATGGCCGCGGGATTCCCATTGGCTTCCGCCCCGAACAGAACAAATCGGCGCTGGAGGTCGTGCTGACCACGCTGCACGCGGGCGGCAAGTTCGACCACGATTCCTACAAGGTGTCGGGAGGCCTCCACGGCGTGGGTGTGAGCGTCGTGAATGCGCTGAGCGAATGGCTCGAGGTTGAGGTCTTTCGGGACCACAAGATCTACCGTCAGACCTACGAGCGCGGGCGTGCGAGCTCGCCCCTGGAAGAAGTCGGGGTCACCGACCGCCGCGGCACGCGCGTGAATTTCCGCCCGGACCGGGAGATCTTCGAGGTCACCGATTTTGATGCGCCCACGCTGTCCAAGCGGCTGCGGGAGCTGGCGTTTCTCAACCCCGGCGTGAAGGTCGTCTTCAAGGACGAGCGCTCCAGCCAGGAGGAGGTCTTCCAGTATGAGGGGGGCCTGCGCGAGTTCGTCGCCTATCTGAACAAGAACAAGGAGGCGCTGCACGAGGACATCATCTACATCGCGAAGGACCTGCCGGAATCTGAGAACCGGTTCGCGTGCGAGATCTGCTTCCAGTACAACGACTCCTACACCACCAACCTCTACAGCTACGTCAACAACATCTTCACGCGGGAGGGCGGGACCCACACCACGGGATTCCGGTCTGCGCTGACGCGCACGATCAACCGCTACGCCCGCCAGAATAACCTCATCAAGGAGGGCCAGAAGGCGCTCTCCGGGGAGGACCTCCTCGAGGGGCTCACGGCGATCATCCACGTCAAGATCGGCACGGATCCCCAGTTCGAGGGCCAGACCAAGGCGAAGCTCGGCAACCGGGATGTCGCCGGTCAGGTCGAGACCGTCGTGAGCGACAAGCTCTCGGCCTACCTCGAAGAGCACCCGGCCACGGCACGCGCGATCGCCCAGAAGGCGCTGCTCGCCGCGCAGGCGCGCGAAGCGGCGCGCAAGCAGCGCGAGCTCGTGCGCCGTAAGGGGCTGCTGACTAGCGGCGGTCTGCCGGGGAAGCTCGCCGATTGCTCCAGTCGCGATCCCGAGCGGACCGAGCTGTATCTGGTCGAGGGAGACAGCGCGGGCGGCAGCGCCAAGGCGGGGCGCGACCGCCGCTTCCAGGCCATCCTGCCGCTGAAGGGCAAGATCTTGAATGTCGAGAAGGCGCGTCTCGACAAGGTGCTCGGCCACAACGAGATCCGGACCATCATCACTGCGCTCGGGACGGGGATCGGCACGGAGTTCGACCCGACGAAGCTGCGCTACCATCGGATCATCATCATGACCGATGCCGACGTCGACGGCTCGCATATTCGCACGCTGCTCCTCACGTTCTTCTACCGCCAGTTCCGCGAGCTGATCGAGGCCGGACACGTCTATGTCGCACAGCCGCCGCTCTACCGCATCCGCAAGCGCAAGAAGGAGCGGTACATTCTCAGCGACCGCGAGTTCATCCAGGCGATGATCGAGCTTGGCGTCGAGGGCGCCCGGCTACGGTTTGGCGAGAGCGGGCCGCTGCTCGAGGGGGCGCCGCTCCACCGGCTGCTTGCGACCGTGGTCGGGATCGACGCGATCGTCTCCGGCCTGGAGTTGCGCGGCCATCGCTTCGCCGAGGTTGCGCGCGGCACCACCGGCGCCGTGGTGCCGCAGCTCTACGTGCAGACGCCCGACGGCCAGCGCGAGTATCTGCTCGACGAGGAGGCCTACCAGCGCTATCGCGAGCGGCTTGGCCGGGAGAAGGGCGCGGCGATCGCGATCTGGGAGGACGGCGACACGCCGGCGAACCGGGCGCGCGCCGACCTCGCGGTCTATCACATCCGCGAGGCGCGCGAGCTCACCGGGCTGCTCTCGACGCTCAGGGGACTCGGGTTCGACCCGGCGCTTTTTGAGAACGGGGCGGACACGCACCTGATCGTGACCGAGGAAGACGGCACGGAGCATCGCCTCGGGGGTCTGCGCGCGCTGATCGGGCTCTTCCAGCGCCTGGGCCAGGAGGGTGTGGATATCCAGCGCTTCAAGGGGCTGGGCGAGATGAACCCGGACCAGCTCTGGCAGACCACGATGGACCCGGCGCGCCGCGC
>JAFGQW010000069.1 GCA_016935485.1 Planctomycetota bacterium
CCGCAGCGCGGACCTGGACGAGAAGATCCGCGAAAACGGGAAGTTGCTCTTGGGAGGGCCCTCAGGGCCCGAGCAAGAGGAACTTCTCGGGTTTCGCGCGAGATTCTCGTTCAGGTTCGTGTTGCGGAAGGCCGGTTCGAATCAGCGATTCCACCGGTCTTCCGCAGCGCGGACCTGGACGAGAAGATCCGCGAAAATGGGAAGTTGCTCTTGGGAGGGCCCTCAAGGCCGGCGGAACACGGCCTCGTGGAGCCCGCCCTCCTGCACGTCGATGAAGATCGGGCCGATCCAGGCGCCACCCCCGCCGGCCGGGTCCGCGACCACCACCCGGTAGCGGCCGGGGAACACGTCCCTGGCGACGAGCCCCTGCGGATCGGCGCGGAAGTCGGCGCGGACCGGCACCCCACGCTCGCTCTCGAGACGCGCGCGCGCCGAGCGGGACAGCGATCCATCGGCAAGCAGGGGGCGGACGCAGAGCGTCCCGCGCTCCCGGAGCCCGAGCACGCCGAGCGCATGCACCTGGCCGGCCTCGACCGCCGCCGTCTGCCAGCCGCTCAGGCGATCTCCCGCGACGGCCCGGAGTTCGTAGCGGCCGGCGGCGAGCGGCCCGGTCCGCTGCTCGCCGCCCGGCGTCGCCGTCAGAGGCAGGCGCTCCGCCGTCCGGGACATGTAGGCCTCGAGGTAGGCGGGCGGACCGTCCGCGACCTCCCCCTCCAGCCGCAGCGAGAGCGCGCCGAACTCGCCGCGCGGGTCCGGAACCAGCACGATCACGGGCGGCGGCTGGCGGTTGACCAGCGGCACCCGGCAGAGAAGCCGGGTCCCGGTGTGGCCGAGCGCGGAGACCGTGAGGTCGCGGTCGCCGACCGCCGGAAGAAGCGCCACGAAATCGCCGGTCTCGCGATCCAGGCTCACCGCGAGGCCACCCGCGGCTGCCGGCCCGGGGTCGGCGCCGCTCGAGGTGAGGGCCGGCGCAACAACGACCTTGAGATTGATGCCCGGCCAGTTCGGTGCCGCGCCGGAATGGGCCACGAGCCGCCCGACCAGCGCGCGGCCCGCCAGGCGGATGATCACCGGAAGGTCCGCATCCTCCGGCCGCCACGGGTGGCGCGCGGACGCCTGGAGCTCCGGGCACCAGACGTGCAGGAAGTTCGAGGCCTCCGGCGGCTCGAACCGGAACCGCCCCTCGGCGTCCGTGCGGACTGGACCGCTGGTAAGCACGCGCTTGGGCGAGCTCAGCGTCTGCACGGTCACCGAGGCGCCGGGAAGCGGAATGCCCGCCTCGTCGGTGAGCGTCGCGAGCACCTCCCGGGGGGGCGGCGCCGGCAGCACGACTGGCGACGCCGCAGCCATCGGCAGCGGGTCGGCGCGGCTGTTGTCGCTGGCGCGGGCGGGCTGCTGGCCAACTGCAGCGGGCGCTCGCGCCGGCTTCGGTCGGCTCGGGGGCGGCAGGACCTCAGGCGCACTGGCAGCGCCCGCAGCATCAGCGGGCACCGCAAGCGCCTCGACGGCCGGCCCGGCCGGTGGCGGCAGGTCCGGCTCCGCGCTGCTCCCGGCGCCCCGGAGGATGAACACAAGGAGGCCCACGACCAGGACGGCCACCAGCGCGACGGCGCCGTAGACACGATCGGCAGCAACCATGGATCCGCCGTAACCAGTTTCCGAGCAAGAACTTGAGGCTTACGCTGGATGTCCCGGAACGGCCCCGACCGAAAGCGGACCGGCCCATCGGGACCGCGAGCGCTTGGCGGGTTCGACCTCCGGGAGGGCGGGATCTTCCCGGTTTCTGGCGCGGCGGGCCGCGGCGGGGCGCGGAGCTGGCGGCGTGTCGCCGGCGAGACAAGCCGGCGGGGAGCCGGCCGTCCGCCGGTCAGGGTTCGCGCAAGAATAACTTCCCGGGTTTCGTCGCGAGATTCTTGTTCAGGTTCGTGGGGCGGGAAGCCGGTTCGAATCAGAGATTCCACCGGCTTTCCGCCGCGCGGACCTGGGCAAGAAGAGCCGCGAAAACCGGAAGCTATTCTTGCGCGGGCCCTCAGAGAGAGCGCCGGTACTGCCCGCCCACCTCGTAGAGCGCGTGCGTGATCTGCCCGAGGCTCGCCACCCGCACCGTCTCCATCAGCTCCTCGAAGACGTTGCCGCCCCGGAGCGCCGTCTCCCGAAGCCGCTCGAGCGCCGGGGCGGTGCGCTCCCCGCCGGCCGCCTGGAACGCGCGGAGCCTCCGGATCTGATCCTCCTTCTCCTCGGGGGTGGCGCGCGCGAGCTCGGTCGCCGGCGGCACGTAGTCCTCCGCGAGGGTGCGCGGATCCTGGAAGGTGTTCACCCCGACGATCGGCAGTTCGCCGGAGTCCTTCATCATCTCGTACTTGAGGCTCTCGTCCTGGATCTTGCCGCGCTGGTAGCCGAGCTCCATGGCGCCAAGCACGCCGCCCCGCTCGGTCAGCCGATCGAACTCCGCGGCCACCGCCTCCTCCACCAGATCGGTGAGCTCCTCGATGATGAAGCTCCCCTGCAGCGGGTTCTCGTTCCGGGCCAGCCCGAACTCCCGGAGGATGATGTACTGGATCGCCATCGCCCGCCGCACGCTCTCCTCGGTCGGCGTGGTGATCGCCTCGTCGTAGGAGTTCGTGTGCAGGCTGTTGCAGTTGTCGTAGATCGCCATCAGCCCCTGCAGGGTCGTGCGGATGTCGTTGAACTCGATCTCCTGGGCGTGGAGCGAGCGGCCCGAGGTCTGGATGTGGTACTTGAACTGCTGGCTCCGCGCGCGCGCGCCGTAGCGCTCGCGCATGGCCACCGCCCAGATCCGCCGCGCCACCCGCCCGAGCACCGAGTACTCGGCGTCAAGGCCGTTGGAGAAG
>JAFGQW010000367.1 GCA_016935485.1 Planctomycetota bacterium
AGGAAGGCAGATAGAGAAGAACCCCGTGGGCTCTCGCTCGCGGGGTTCTCCGTTAACCAATGTGCCGCGGAAAGTTCGCGGTTTTGTGTCTGGCTCCCCAGGTAGGATTCGAACCTACAACCAAGCGGTTAACAGCCGCCTACTCTACCATTGAGCTACTGGGGATCGTGATCGTGTCGAGTCCTCCCGGGGCAGCGCGCGCGGTCGGTTGCGCCCTCACCATGGTCCGGATCACCGTCGGCACGGGCCCGGCCGCAGGCGGGCGCCGCCGCAGGCGGCCTCCCGGATTGGTCGGCTTGTAGCCCGCCGGGCTTGAGACTTCAAGACAGGAGGAGGGGAAACGGCCGCGAGCCGCCGGGGGCGGGCTCCTCGCGGCCGCGCCCGAGGAGCCGCGGCGACTGACTCAGGCTCCCCGCAGCGCGGCGATGCGGCGGGCGCGATCCCGCGCCTTGAAGATGCAGGAACCCGACACGAGTACCGTCGCCCCCGCCTCCCGCGCCCGGGCCGCATGCTGCTCGTTCAGCCCCCCGTACACCGCCAGCTCCCCCGTGAATCCCGACTGGCGCAGCGCCACGAGCTTCTCGAGCGCCTCGGGAACGAAGGGATGGCCGCGCGCGCTGGGATCCGTGCTCATCACCAGGATCATGTCCACGAGTTCGATGTAGGGCAGCACGTCGTCCACTGCGACGCCCGGTCGCAGGCTGATGCCGACCAGCCGGCCCGCCTCGCGGATGCCGTCGATCGTGGCCGGCGGATTGTCGATCTGCACATCAAAGGAGATGCGGTCCGCGCCGGCCATGGCGAACTGGTAGATGAACCGCTCCGGCTTCTCGATCATCAGGTGCACGTTGAGCGGCAGGTGCGTGGCGCCGCGGATGCTCTCCACCACCTTCGGGCCGAACGTGATGTAGGGCGTCGAGTGGCCGTCGAGCACATCGATGTGGATGCCGTCCGCGCCGCCGGCCTCGACACTCCTCACCTCGGTCCCGAGGCTCAGGAGATCGGCGCCGAGAACGGCTGCATACACCTTGATCGATCTTGCCATCGCCGTTGCTCCCCCGGCGCCCGGCCGGGCACGGGCTTCGTGCGTCTACCGGTCCTCGAGCGCCGCGATGCCCGGCAGCTCCTTGCCCTCGAGCAGCTCCAGCGCCGCCCCGCCGCCGGTCGAGATGTGGGAGATGCGCTCCGCCACGCCGCACAGCTCCACCGCCGCCGCGCTGTCGCCGCCGCCGACGATCGTGGTCCCCGCGCAAGCGGCCACGGCGCGCGCCACCCCCTCGGTGCCGCGCCGGAAGCTCTCCCACTCGAAGACGCCCATCGGCCCGTTCCAGATCACCGTGCCTGCTCCGGCGATGATGCCGGCGTAGGCCTCCGTGGTGGCCGGACCGATATCCAGCGCGACGGTCCCCGCGGGAATCTCCGTGACCACACGCGCCGGCGCATCCTCCGCGAACCGTTCGGCCACCACATGGTCCGACGGCAGGTGGATCGCCACCGCGCGCTCGGCCGCCCGCCTGAGCAGCGCCTCGGCGCGGTCGAGGAAGCTCTCCTCGAGGAGCGAGTTGCCGATCGGCTCGCCCCGCACCTTGAGGAACGTGTAGGCCATGCCGCCGCCGATCACGAGCGCGTTCACGCGCCCGAGCAGGTTCTCGATCACCGGCAGCTTGTCGGAGATCTTCGCGCCGCCGAGGATGGCGAGCAGCGGCGGAACGGGAGACTCCAGCGCCCGGCCAAAGTACTCGAGCTCCTTCTTCACAAGCAAGCCCGCCACGCCGCCGAGCAGCGCCGGCACGCCGGTCACGGAGGCGTGCGCGCGGTGGCAGGTGCCGAACGCATCGTTCACGTAAAGCTCGCCGAGCGCGGCGAGCGCGCGGGCGAACGCGGGGTCGTTGGCCGTCTCGCCGGCGTGGAACCGGAGGTTCTCGAGCAGCGCCACCTCGCCGTCCGCGAGACTTTCCACGAGCGCCGCGGCGCGGGGACCGATCGTCTCGTCGCACACCGCCACGGGAGCCCCGAGCAGCTCGCCCAGGCGGAGCCCCACCGGCCCGAGCCGCATCGAATCCACGACCTTGCCCTTGGGCCGGCCCAGATGGCTCATCAGCACCACCCGGGCCCCGGCCTTGCGCAGCAGCTCGATAGTCGGCAACGACGCCCGGATCCGCGTGTCGTCGCTCACCTTGCCGTCATCGGACAGCGGCACGTTGAAGTCGACGCGAACCAGCACGGTGCGGCCCGCGGGGCGGAGATCCTCGACGGTGCGCTTGGCGAACACGGCTCGGTCCTTCCTTCTCGGAGCGCGCTGGCGCCGGGCGCGCGGTCAGCAGCTCGCCATCTTGACGATCAGGTCCACCATGCGGCAGGAGTAGGCCCACTCGTTGTCGTACCAGCTCAGCACCTTGACCATCCGGTCGCCGAGCGTCATGGTCGAGTCCGCGTCGAAGACGCTCGAGTGCGGATCACCGATGACGTCGGAGGAGACGATGGGATCCTCGGTGTAGGCGAGAATACCCTTCATCGGGCCCTCGGCGGCCTCCTTCATCGCGGCGTTGACCGTGGCCCGGGTCACCGGCTCGCGCGTGGTGGCGACGAGATCGACGATGGAGCCGTTGGCGACGGGCACCCGCAGCGAGAGTCCGTTTAGCCGTCCGCTGAGCGCCGGAATCACCTTGCCCACGGCCTTGGCCGCGCCCGTCGTGGTCGGAATGATGTTGATCGCCGCCGCGCGCGCCCGGCGGAGGTCGTCATGGATGAGGTCTGCGATCCGCTGGTCGTTGGTGTAGGCGTGCACGGTGGTCACGAGCCCCTGCTCGAGCCCGAAGCGATCGTGAAGGACCTTGGCCACCGGAGCGAGACAGTTCGTGGTGCAGGAGGCGTTGGAGACGATCCGGTGGCCGGGCTTGAGATCGCCGTCGTTGACGCCCAGCACGATCGTCGCGTCGATCTCGTCCTTCGAAGGGACGCTCAGCAGTACCTTGCTGGCCCCGGCCTCGAGGTGGCGGGCGATCTGCTCCCGCCGGCGGAAGACTCCGGTCGATTCGACCGCGATCTCGACCCGGAGGTCCTTCCACGGCAGTCCGGTGGGGTCCTTCTCGGCCGTGACCCGGAGGGTCCGGCCGTCGACCGTGAGCGTGCCCTCCCCCGCCGTCACCGCTCCCGGATAGCGTCCGTGCACGGAGTCGTACTTGAGCAAGTGGGCGAGCGCTGCGGGCGAGGCGAGGTCGTTGATGCCCACCACCTCCACGTCGCTGCGAGTCGCGGCGACCCGGAAGACCAGGCGCCCGATGCGTCCGAAACCGTTGATCCCGATGCGAACTGTCATGGCAATCTCCATTGAGGTCGGCAGCGCGCCGGACACGACCCCCCGCGGACCGGCCTTCGGGCCCGGCGAAACAGCGCCGTTCCGGGTCCGGGACTGGATGCAGTAAGATAGCGCACGGCGCCGTGGGGAAACAAGAGCCGGCGGGTGCGGAGCGACGCTCCGCCGGGAACGGTGACGATGACGCTCGAAAACCGCCTCCTGCGCGCCCTGGGCGGCGCGGACGGGCCGCCACCCGGCGCGGCGGTGCTGCTCGCCGTCTCGGGCGGTATCGACTCGATGACCCTGCTCGAGGTGACGGCGGAGCTGGTCCGCCGGGGCCGGCTCGAGATCCGGCCCGTTGCGGCCCACCTTCACCACGGGATTCGGGGGCAGGATGCGGATGAGGACCAGCGCCTGGTCGAGGCGGCCTGCCGGCGGCTCGGCATTGCGCTCCATACCGACCGGGTGGAGATCCCCCCCGGGCCGTCGCTCGAGGATCGGGCGCGCCGGGCGCGTCGGCGGTTCCTGGCGGATACCGCTCGCCGTTTTTCGGCGCGGCACGTGCTGCTCGCCCACCAGGCGGACGACCAGGCCGAGACCGTGCTGGATCGGGTGCTCGCTGGCGCCGGTCCGGAGGGGCTGGCCGGCATGCGTCCGCGCGCCGTGCTCCCGGTCGACCGGGGCGAGTCCCTCGTGGTCCTGCGACCCTGGCTGGAGGTGCCGCGGAGCGCGATCGCACACCGTGCGGCGGCGCAGGGCATCGCGTTTCGCGAGGACCGGACGAACCGCGAGACGCGCTGGCGCCGCGGCCGGCTGCGGCACGCGGTGATGCCGTACCTCCGGGAAGCCGTCAACCCGGCGTTGACCGCCGCGATGCTTCGCCTCGGGTCGGTCATGCGCGGGACCGCAGAGCTCCTGGAGGCCGCGGCGAAGGATGCGCTTGTCGGGGTCGTCCGCACGCCCCCACCGGCGCTCGCGTGGCTCGTCGATCGCCATCCCGAGGAGGTTGTCGCGCTCGACCGGCGGGCCTTCCGGGCGCTCGCCGCGCCGCTGCAGGGCGCTGTGCTTCGTCTCGCCATGCGGCAGCTCGATCGGGTGCAGCCGCCCGTTCCCGGCCATCGCGCGCTCGGTGATCTGGCGCGCCGCCTGGCGGGCGGCGGCGGCACCGGACCCTGGCGGGTCCGCCGCGGCCTCCACGCCGTGATGGACGGGGCGACGGCCCTGTTCGCCCGCCGTCCCCTGGTGCTCCGCGACACGCGCGCGCACGCGGTGATCGCG
>JAFGQW010000368.1 GCA_016935485.1 Planctomycetota bacterium
ACGCCCCGCGCGTGCACTTCACGCGCGCCACGCGCACTCGCACCGCTCGTCATCGTGCTCGTGCTCGTGCTCGCTCTTGTCTGCGAGAAAGGGGGTCAGACCCCGTTCCGAAGCGGAACGGCGTCAGACCCCAGTCGGCCTCCCCGCGACCGCGACCCGCACGCTCTCGCGCACCCGTTCACCCCCCGGCGCTGCCCACCCGGCTCTGCACCCAGTCCACGTGCCGCACCCAGCCCAGCCGCCCCAGCCCAGCCGCGCCCAGGACGAGCAAGCCCGCAATGAGAAACAGCACGCGCGCGCCCACAAGGGCAGCCAGAGCGCCGCCCGCAGCGGCCCCGAAGGCGATCGCGAACTGCATCGCCGATTGCGTCAGCCCCATGGACGCGCCGCGCCCGAATTCGTGCGTGAGCCGGGCCACCGCCGCGTAGGCGGCCGGCATCACGCCGGCGAGAAAGACGCCGTGCACCACGCGCATCACGATCAGCACGAGCGCCGAGCCGGCCAGCACATAGGGCAGGAAGAGCACTCCCGCGAGCAGGGTGCACAGCACGAACGTGCGGCCCGGCCCATGGAAGTCGGCCCGCCGCCCCCACGGCGCCACGCACACGACGAGCGGCACCGCCACCGCCACGAACAGCAGCGCAGCCACCGTGCTCTGGTATTCCTCGGGGTAGCCGCCGACCTCGATTAGGTAGAGCGGCAGCACCGGGAGGATCAGCGAGAGCCCGGCCTGGAACGTGAACAGCGATCCCAGGAAGGAGCGCATCTCGCTGCCCGCCAGCGTGCCGAGCAGATCACGGGCCATGCCGTGCACAAGCCCCCGGTCGTCGCACGCCGGCTGCACCGCGTCGCGGTCCTCCCGCGCGAGCAGCGCAACCAGGACGAACGCGCTTGCAGCCAGCCCGGCGGTGACCAGGAACACGGGCCGGTAGCCGACCGCGTCGCCGACGAGCCCGCCGAGCACCGGCCCGATCGCAAACCCGGTGAGGAGCCCGGTCTGGAGCACGCCCAGGGTCCGGCCCTGCCGCTCCACGGGCGTCGACACGCTCACGAGCGTGTTGCCGGCAGCCACGAATCCGGAGAAGACGCCCTGGAGCAGCCGGAGCAGCAGCATCTGCCAGGGCGCCACGACCACCGCCATGAGCCCCACGAACACGGTGATGGCCACGAGGCTCCGCAAGACCATGATCTTCCGGCCCACGCGGTCGCTCAGCGCCCCCCAGATCGGCCCGAACACCGCCGCCATCAGCGGCGCGGCGCCCATGATCAGGCCGGCCCAGACGCCCCGCTCGGCCTCGCCGGCGACCCCCAGCTCCGTCATGTAGTAGGGAATGAACGGGATGAAGGCTGCCATGCCGACGGCCGTGGACAGGTGGGAGATGTAGATGGCGGTGAAGTTGCGGCGCGCCACGTTCATGGCGCAAACGTAGTCCGCCCGCGCGCCAGCGCCCAACGTCGAATCGGGGAAACCGCCAGGATCGGTGCAGTTGCCGCGCTTGCGTTACCCCCCGCAGCGCTTCTCGACCCCCCGGCTACCCGTCCGGCACCGCCGCGCTGGAAACGCAATCGGGACCGGGCCTCGAAGCCCGGTCCCGATGCTCCAGAGGAAACGGGCCGTGCGCCGCTACTTCCCGCCGCCCTCGCCCGCGCCGCCCTCGACCTTCTCCCCCCGGCGGATCGTGACGCCCATGGTGCCCCCCGGCCCCTCGAAGATCTGGACGTCGCCGCCCTCGCCGCCGAGCATGAACGGAATCCCGCCGAAACCGCCGGCGCCCCGGAGGTAGCGCATGGCGCCCTCGGTCTGCTTCTCGTCCAGAAACTCCTCCAGCTTGGGACGCGTCTCCTCCTCCATGAGCTTGCGCTCGTCCGCGAGGTCCTTCCAGGCCTCGCGGTCCGCAAACCCACCGGCCTCCTTCATCTCGGCAAAGAGTTCTCTCACCTGCTTGTCGAAGTTCTTGAAGACCGGTTCGAGCTTCGCCATCTGCTCGAAGGTAAGGCTGAGCTCCATGGCAATGCGGTCGATGTCGCGCCCACCCATCGGAAGCGCCGCGAGGAACTCGGCGCCGCGTCCCGTCGCGCGCTTGGCCATCTGCTGGATGCGGTCCAGCGTGCGGGCGATGAACGCCTTGACGTGCGGGTCGACCTGCAGCTGGCTGGCCTCCTTCAGCGCCGGCACCGCCTGGCTGCCCATCGCCATCAGCGCCTCCCGGACCGCGAACCGGATGCGCGGGTCCTTGTTCGCCACCTGCCCCACCATCATCTGGATGAACTGCTGGGCGTTCGCCTCGCCCACCGCGAGCGCCGGCGGCGCCGCCGGCGGCGGCGCGACCGGCTCCACCTGAGCCAGCACCGCCGCACCCAGCAGGGCACCCAGAATCGCCGCCAGCCCGACCACCATCACCCATCTCATGTGTGTCTCCCGAAACAGCACTCCCGGCCGGGTCACCTCGACCCGGGCAAATGAACCGACGGCTGCATTGTCAGCCACACGCGCCGCATTACAATCCCGGCCGTGGCGGACCCGCGGACCGGGGCCCGCCGGAAAACCAAGCATACGCCCGCGCCCCGGAGCCGGCCACCCCCTGGTGGAGCCTTTTCGGCGCCGGGCGCCCGGACCCTGGAGGCAGGATGCGGACGGCGCTCGTTTGCGGCAGCCTTCTCGCGGCGATGGCCGTTTTCGCCGCCTTCCCGCTGATCGCGCTCGACCTGCCGCTCCACCTCGCGATGGGCGAGCTCATCCTCGACCGCGGGGCGGTGCCGCCAACCAACGTGGTGCTCCATACCCAGGAGAACACCCCGTGCGTGAACGACAAGTGGCTCCACCAGGTGGCGGTCGCGCTGGTGCACCGGGCGGCCGGGACCGCCGGGCTGCACGGACTCCGCTGGGGCCTCGTGCTTGCCACCGTCCTCGCGACCTTCGCGCTCGCCCGTCGCCTGGCGCCGCCGGGGCCGGCCGCCGTGGCGGTCCTGTCCACGGCGCCGCTGCTGGTCCACCGGCTCGCGCTCCGCCCGGAGCTCTGGAGCGACCTGTTCACGGCGCTGTTTCTGCTCGTGCTGCTCGCGCCGCGGGCCGATCGGCCGGCGCGGCTCCTGGCGCTGGTGCCGTTCCAGGTGCTGTGGGCCAACCTGCACGTCTACTTCCTGCTGGGGCCGGCGCTCGCGCTCCTCATCGGCGCGACCCGGACCGGGGCGCGCCGGCGGTGGTCCCTCGCCCTCGGCGGGCTGCTCGCGCTCGCCTCGCTGCTGACTCCCGCCGGCCCGGCCGGCCTGCTGCAGCCGTTTCGCGTGGCGGCATCGCTGACCGCGCTCGGCGAGGGCGCGATCAGCGAAGCCGCGGCGATCTGGTCGCCGTCCGTGCCGTGGGCCCTCCCGCGCGTCGGACTCGTGGCGGCCGCCGCCCTCGCGCTCGTCGGGCTCTTGCGGGCGCGCGGTCGACTGGCGCTGCCGATCTGGCTCGCCGCGCTGCCCCTGATCGCGCTGGGCACGGTCCTCCATCGCAACCTGCCGCTGGCCGGGCTCGGAATCCTGCTGCTGCTTGCCGCCGCGCCGCCGCTCCGGGCCGCCTGGCTGGATGTTGCGCTCGTGCCGGCCGCGGCGGCCGCCGCGATCCTGCTCGTGGCCGCCGGACCGCTCGCCGATCCCGCGCTCGACGGCCGGAGCTTCGGCACCGGCTGGTCGGAGCGGATGTTCCCGTTCCGGGCTGCCCGCTTTCTCGCCGAGCAGCGCCCCGCCGGCGAGATCTTCAACGACATCGCGAGCGGCGGCTGCTACGTCTTCGTCGCCTTCCCGGAGCGCCGCGCCTTCATCGACGGAAACACGTCCGGCTATCCGCCCTCGTTCCTCGAGGAGTACCGCCGCGTGCTGGCCCTTGACATTCCGCACCGCGCCCTCATCCGGAAGTACCGCGTGACCCACTTCCTGCTGCGCCACGACGCGCCCGCGACCCGCTTTCTGGTGCCGGCGCTCTTCCGGGACGAGGGGCTCGTGCTGGCCTTCTACGACCCGGCGGCGACCGTGTTCCTCGCGCGCGAGCTCGCGCCCGGCCTCGCCGACCGCCGCCGCGACTGGCTGCGCGACGTGCTGCCCCACGTCCGGGACGCGCTCTTCCCGGAGCGCGAGCAGGTGAAACCGCTTCTCCGGGAGGCCGCCGCCCTGGTCACGAGCCGACCCGAGGGCGTCGCCGATCTGGCGGGCCGGGCCTGTCTGCTCGATCCCTGGGAAGCGCACACGTTCCGCGTGTCGGCCATGGCCTACCGCCGGCAGGGGAAGCCCGATCTGGAGGGCCGCGCGTTGCGCGCCGCCGCGCTGCTGGAGGAACCGGCGCCGCGCTGAGCGAAGGGCGCGATCAGCGCGCGAGGAACTCGATCATCTTGTTCATGTCCACGCGGAGCGAGCAGTCGTCGAAGCTCGGCAGGGCGAGCACCTTGATGGTGCGCTCGGCGTGGTTGACCTCGAGCCATCCCCGCGGGGTCGTCTCGCTCGTGCCGATCAGGTTCTCGTACACGTTCCTGTTACGGGAGCGAACCTTGAGCTCGTCGCCGGCCTTGAGGATGATCGAGGGAACGTCGATCCGGCGGCCGTTCAGGTACCAGTGGCCGTGCGTGACGAACTGCCGCGCCTGGGCGCGCGTGCGGGCAAAGCCGGCCACGCGCACGATGTTGTCCACGCGGCGCTCGAGCAGGACCATCAGGTTCTCGCCGGTGTTGCCCTTGAGCTGGGCGGCCTTCTGGAAGAGGTTGCGGATCTGCCGGTCCGTCAGGCCGTAGAAGTAGCGGACCTTCTGCTTCTCGCGCAGCCCCTCGCCGTACTCGGACAGCTTGTGGCGTCCCTGGCCGTGCGCGCCGGGCGGGACGGGACGGCGGTTGAGCGCCTTGATCGCGCCCGAGTTCTCCAGGATGAGATCGCCCAGCCGGCGATTGATGCGACCCTTGGGACCGATGTAGCGGCTCATCTACGCCCTCGAATTGCTCGCAGAACGGAACAGGGAAAACCCTCGCGCAGGAACGACTCGGCCGGTGAGTCGCGCGCCCGAAGAGGCGAGCACCCCGGCCGCAGAGCTGACAAGTTTGGCCCCTCCGCGCGGATTTTCAAGTCCAATCCGCAGCCAGACCCGTCGTGCCGCCCGGAACTGAAAAATGCCCCAGGGGCGTTTTTTTCAGGTACGGGGACGGGCGCCGGGCCGCCCGGCGTTGCTCAGCAGGTAGACGGCGAACGAGGCCAGCCAGTGCTCGCCCTCGTAGTGGCCGCTGAAGACGTAGCCGAGCCCGGCCTTCGCATGGCGCTCCACCGCAGCCTCCAGGACCGCCCGGCGCGGATCGTCTTCCGCAAGCGCACCGGCGATGCCTCGCAGCGTCCACGCCCGGCTCAAGTTCAGCCCGGCGAGGTGGACGAGCCGCCCGTCGGTCACGTCGCTCACCACGGCGGGCTCGAGAAGGTGGCCCAGCTCGCCGTCCTCGAGGCCCGGGAAGAACCCCTCGAACCACCCCACGAAGGCCTCCGGCTCGAGCACGCGGCGCATCAGATCGGCCTCGTTCAGCCCGCTCGAGAAGAAGTCCTCGCCCGACGGCTCGTAGCGGGTCGGATAGTCGCGGTCGGCGCCGTAGAACTCGCGCGCGCGCTTCGCCACCGCCTCCGCCAGCTCGTGCTCGCCGACGGCGCGCGCGTAGTCGAGCGTGAGGGCCAGCGCGAACCCGCTGTCGGGGTGCACGCCCGTCCGAATCGGCCAGCTCAGCCGCGGCAGGTAGCCCTTCATCAGCCCGACCAGCTCGTCCTCGAGCGGCC
The DNA here is from genome assembly GCA_016935485.1 of Planctomycetota bacterium. Taxonomy (GTDB): domain Bacteria; phylum Planctomycetota; class JAFGQW01; order JAFGQW01; family JAFGQW01; genus JAFGQW01. Next base: position 5,782 of record JAFGQW010000368.1, read on the forward strand.
GGAAGGCGGCCGCCCACTTCCGCCCCCGCGGATCGTCCCAGGTGCGGAGCTCCTCGGCCAGCTTGAGCGCCCAGGCCCAGCCGTAGGTGCGCTCGAAGGGGCGGTTGTGCTTCCGGCGGAAGTACGCGGCCTCCGCTGCCATCTTCTCGGGGGTGAAGCTCTCGGCGAGGCAGGCCTCGATCTCCTTCGCGACCGGCGCATCCGGGTAGAGCCGGACGAGACGCAGCAGCATCCAGTGGCCGTGCACCGAGGAGTGCCAGTCGAAGCAGCCGAAGAAAGCCGGGTGCATCTCGCGGGGGCTCTGCACCGACTCCTTGCCGACCATCACGTTGGAGGGCTTGTTGGGATACTCCTGGCGGATCCCCTTGAGGGCCAGCCGCGCGAAGGCCTCGACCTGCGCGTCCGTCAGGCGCTCGCCGGGCATGGGAAAGCCGGCCTCCTGGGCCGCCGCGGCCCTCGAGGTGCCGCATTCCACGCCCCAGACCGAGACCGGAAGAAACAGAACGAGCGCGAGCACCGCGGATCGAGTCAACATGGCGCCTCCGAAACGCAGCCGGCCCGAGGCCGAAACACCACTGCCGTTCCTGCAGAACGAGCATCTTACCATGCTCGACCCCGCGGGCGCACCCCGCGGACGCAGCCCGCCCGCGCCACCCGAGCGCGCGCTTTCCGCGCGCGTCACCCGCACCCGCACGTCTCTCCTCGTGCTCGTGCTCGTGCTCGCGGCCCCCTGCAACTTCTGGCGCCTGACCCCAGGAAATTGCGCCGTGCAAGTTCTTGGCGCCTGACCCCAGGAAGTTGCACGCGTGCTCGATGTCGTGCTCGCTCCTCTCTTCCCGAGCGGGGGTCAGACCCCGTTCCGAAGCGGAACGGCGTCAGACCCCAGTCGGCCTCACCGCGCCCGTCACCCGCACGCGCACCCCGCCCTGGTTGACCGCCACTGGCTGTGGTAGGAAGTTCACCCGTCGCGCAAACACCGCCCGATCCCCGGAGCCCGTCGATCCATGCGTACTCCTCACCCTGTGCTCCTCGCCGCCGTCGTCCTGCTCCTCGCCGCCGCAACGGCCCCGATCGCCGCCGGCGAGAGCGACATCCTGGTGCTCACCTCCGCCGAGCTCGAACCGGGGCTCGCCCGCTGGAAGAAGCACCGTGAGGCACAAGGCCATCGGGTCTCGGTGGCGCTCCTCGCACACGCCGTGGCTTCCGACGCAGCAAGGCGCACGCAGGAAACGCTGCTCGAGCGCATCCGCAAGGAACGCCCCCGCGTGGTGCTGATCGCCGGCAACGTCGCGCATGTGCCCGCCTTCGCGTTCACGTCAGCCAGGCTCGGCAAGACCTGCGAGTCCGACCAGCCCTGGGGTCTGCCGGATCCGGCAACCGGGATGCCGGCGCTCCAGGTCGGCCGCATTCCGGCCGCCGACCCCCCCGCGCTCGAGGCAGCGCTCGCCAAGGTGATCCGCTACGAGACGACGTTCACCCCGGGCGAGGCGCGGAACACGATCCACTTCCTGGGCAGCCCCGCCGGCTTCGGCCCGGCCGTGGACGCGACGATCGAGGCCGTTGCCACGCGTCTGCTCGCGCGCGAGCTCGACCAGCACTACCACCTCGAGGTCCTGTACGCCTCGCCCTCGAGCCCCTTCTTCCTGCCGCAAGCGGAGTTCCCCGCGCGCACCCGCGCCGCCTTCGAGGCCGGGCCGCTGCTGGTCGTCTTCGCCGGCCACGGCAATGCGCGCAGCTTCGCGCACATCCGGCACCGCGGCATCTCGCGCTACTTCGGTGTGGAGGATACCGCCGGCCTCCGCTGCCGGAGCCATTCCCTTTTCTTCTCGATCACCTGCCTGACCGGCGACTTCGAGCACGCCGACCGGCCCGGCCTGTGCGCCCAGCTGATGCTCGAGCCCGGGGGGCCGGCCGCCACCTTCGGCTCCTCCGAGATCTCCGAGCCGCTCGCCAACCTCCTGATCGACCAGGCGCTCCTGGCGCAAGTCGCCAACGCCCGCCATCCCACGCTGGGCGACGCCCTCGCTGCGCTGCGCGCAGACTTCCAGGAACGGACCAGCTCGATCGGCAGCCTCGTGGACCGCTGGATGCAGGGCAAGACCGACGAGGCCGCGCTGAAGGAGCACCACCAGCACCTCTACAACCTCTTCGGCGATCCCGCCATGCGGCTTCGCTTCCCGCGCCAGAACCTCGAGCTCGCGGCGCGTCGCGAGGGCGCGGCGCTGGTCCTGGAGGGAACAAGCCCGACCGTCAGGGAAGGCACCGCACTGATTCGCTACGAAGTCGATCGCGGCAAGCTCATGGGCCGGCTCGAGCCCCACGCGGACAAGCCGCCCGCCGAGGCCGCACGCATCCTCCGCAAGAACCACGAGATCGCCTCGAACAAGACGCTCTTCCGCCACGAGGTGCCCATCCGGAACGGCACCTTCCGCCTCGCGCTCGACCATGCGGCGGCCACTCCCCGCCGGATCGCGGGCCGCCCCCAGTGGGAGTTCTTCTTTCGCGTCTACGCCTGGAACGAGCACGAGGACGCGGTCGGTTCGCTCCGGTACGAACCTGCCGACGAACCGAAGCCCCCGGCGCAGTAACAGCGCGGCCCTTCCCGTGCTCGGGAAGGGCCGCCTGGGCTGGGCTCCGGCACCGGCGCAAGTCCTCAGGGGATGCGGAACACGTAGCTATCGGGCAGAAATGCGATGCCGTTCGGCGCCGCGGGGTCGAGCACCGCCATCGCGATCCACATGGGTTGGTCGATTGCCGGAAGCAGCGACAGGTCCAGGCTGCCGATCGCCTCGCCGCTCGCGTCCAGCTGCTGCGGGCCCGGGTCGAAGAACGGACGCAGATGCCCGAGCAGGGACGGGCCGGTGAACCGGTCCGGCACCAGGTGGATTCTCCGCCCGTCCGGGAGCGGCACAGCCGGCCGGTATCCCGAGAGGCTGATCGCCGCCACGTAGTACTTCCCCGGATGGTCCGGGCAGCTGAAGCGAAGCTGCCATCCCTTCGGCGCGATCTTCAGGGGCTGGATGTTGCGGCTGCGGTAGATGCACTGGGCGTAGGGGTACTTGTACGACGTCAGGCCCGAGTTGTGCAACGCGTGTGTCGGATCGCAGTTGACCGCCGTGACCGGGTAGCCCGGGGACCCCGCGTCGATCTGGTAGATCGCCGGATCGTAGATGGTCGGATTCGTACTGGTGTAATACCCCGTCCCGATGATCCTCTTGGATGGGGCAGTCTGCAGGTCGAAGTTGCTGCCGTAGGTGTAGATCGTGTAGCCGCCGGGGTAGCCGACGTTGTAGAGGGTGGTCCGTTTCGGATCGCCCTTCCGGAGCTGGTAGATCACGCGGCTGTACATGCCCACGATGTGCCCGCTGTCGCGGTCCTGCTCCATGTTGGTGTACAGGCCATACCAGCCGTAGTTCGCGGAGCCGCTGCCGCCGCCGAACGTGGTGAAGGTCCCGTTCTCGGCGACGTCCAACACGGCGTAGTAGTAGGTTGACCCGTTGTGCACGTTGAACAAGTAATGCCCTGTGTCCATGTTCCTGCCGACGCCACTGTCCGTGCTGATCGTCGTTCCGAGCTTCGTGCTGTCGAGAATCGTCGTGAGTGTCGTCCCCGCGCTCGTGAGCTTCAGGAAGCTACGCGTGTACGAACTGCCCACCCGCTGATAGCAGGCGAACACGTAGTCGCCGTCCTGGTTGACGAGCAGGCGGCGCGGGCCGTAGAGCGCCATGGGGTCCCAGAGCACCGTGGTGATCGACTGCGTGGCGGGATCGACGCGGTAAATGCCGCTCTGCACGTACGGCGCGTACGTGCTGGAGGTCGTGCCGTACGGAGCGAACACGAGCCGCCGGTTGTCGACGTCCATCTGCACGTTGTAGCTCGTGTAGATCCGGTCGTTCGGCGTCAGGTGCGTCGCGCTCTGGTTCCGGGCGTCGAGCAGCCAGAAGCCGTTCCAGTAGGCCGTGCTCGTCGAGCCGTACCCGCCCGCGACGTACAGCGGTGCGTGGTACTGGGCCGACGCGATCCCGGCGAGGAGGACCATCCCCGCGAGCAGGAGCATGCAGTTCTTCATGCGACTGACCTCCTGGAGTTCCTGCACTGTGCCACCGACGGAACACGCCCCGCGCGCTCCTCGAGGTGCGCAAGCCGTACGAGACGTCCCAAGCATATCGCGGGATCGGCTCCGCGCCCACGGCGTTTCCCTCTTCCCGGCGCGCGGGAAGCCCTCGACAGAAGCGGAGCCAGCGGTCTAACTCGTTGGGCCAGCACGACCTGCGTATTCCCCGTCAACCCGCCGGAGAGCCGAGCTGCAGGTCCCGCGGGAGGCCGATCCTCCCCGCATCCTCCGCACGTTGAGCCACTCGCCCGCCTCTCCGCGCCGCGGCCGGAGAACGCGTGCTCCACGGCCGGTCGCGGCTGCACCCCTGCGCGCGCCATCCGCGCGCGACACGCTCGCCCGCACGCGCACGTCTCGTCTCGTGCTCTGCTCGTGCTGACTTCGCCTACGCAGCCGCGGCCGCTGCAACTTCTGGCGCCTGACCCCAGAGAGCTGCACGCACCCGAACACAGGGTCAGACCCCGTTCCGAAGCGGAACGGCGTCAGACCCCAGCCGTCACCCCGCGCGCGACACGCTCGCCCGCACGCGCACGTCTCTTCTCGTGCTCGTGCTCGTGCTCGTGCTCGACTTCTTCCTCCTCCTCCTCTTCTTCTCTTCTTCGTGTTCTTCGTCTTCTCTTCATGTGCTTCGTGCTTAACACCCCCGCGCCGACCCCGTCACCCCCCCGGTTCCTCCGCGACTTCCCCCCTTGCCCCTGGCGCCACCTCCGGCTAAACGGAAGTTCCCCGCCCCGGGGGAACCTGGCCCGGTCGTGAGCCGCGCTCCATGATCATCGAGAACATCAGGACGATCCTCTTCGACGCGGGCTTCACCCTCATCCGCATCTCGCCCTCCCTGGGCGAAGTCTACGCCCGCGTGGCCGCGCAGCTCGGCGCGCCGTTTTCTGCGGAGCGCTTCCAGGAAGTGGGCATCCGGGTCTGGAACCGGGAGCGCTCGCCGCTTCACGCCCCGTCGCTGGAAAGCTCCGACGCGATCGAGCGCCGCTTCTGGTGGGACTACAACCGGATCATCGTCCGCGAGCTCGAACGCGAGGGTCTTCGCGTCGATTTCGAGCCGTGGTTCGAGACCCTCTTCGAGATCTTCGGCCAGCCAGAGACCTGGGCGCCGCTCGACGGGGCCGCCCGCACGCTCGGAGAACTCAACCGGCGCGGCTACAGGCTCGGCGTCGTGAGCAACTGGGACTCGCGCCTCCAGCGCGTCCTGGACGGGCTTGACCTCACGCGCCACTTTCGGATGGTGCTCACGAGCGCCCAGGCCGGCTACCGGAAGCCGAGCCCGCGGATCTTCGCGCAGGCGCTCGGCCGGATGGATGCGTCGGCCGCGGAGAGCCTCCACGTGGGCGACTCCGAGGAGGACGACGTGGGTGGCGCGCTGGCCGCGGGACTCCAGGCCATCCGGCTCAAGCCCGGCCGCCGCCTTGCCGGACGCGCCGTCACGTCCGCCGCCTCTCACGTGATCGGCGCCCTGCCCGAACTGCTGGACCTCCTCGGGGCGCCGGGCTCGCGCACCCGCTGACCCGCACCCGCACGCGCACGCATCACCGGGAGCGGGGTCAGACCCCAGTCGGCCTCCCCGCGGGCGCAGCTCGCCCGGGCCACCCGAGCGCGCGCCTTTCGCGCGCGTCACCCGCACCCCGCGGGCGCAATCCGCCCGCGCCACGCAGCGCGCGCCCTCCGCGCGCGTCACCCGCACCCGCACGCGCACGTCTCTTCTCGTGCTCGTGCTCGTGCTCGTGCTCGTCTTCGCCTACGCAGCCGCGGCCGCTGCAACTTCTGGCGCCTGACCCCAGAGAGTTGCACGCGCACGCTCACGCGCCACGCTCACGCACACCCGCCCCGTCGTGCTCGTGCTCGTGCTCGTCTTCTTCTCTCTTCCTCTTCTTCGTGTTCTTCGTCTTCCCTTCGTGTGCTTCGTGTTTAACACCACCGCGCTGACCCCGTCAGCTCCCCCACCGACGCGCCCGCCCCCGCCACCACCTCCAGGAACGTCGCTTCGCGGCCGCGCGCCGCCCGGTAGCCCGCGGCCACCTGCTCCCGGAACCGCTCCACGGCATCGCGCTCGAGCAGCGTCACCGTAGCCCCGCCGAACCCGCCCCCCGTGATGCGCGATCCGAACACGCCGTCGACCCCGCACGCCAGCTCCACCAGCGTGTCGATCTCGGCGCAGCTCACCTCGTAGTCGTCGCGAAGGCTCTCGTGCGACTCCCGGAGCAGCCGGCCCAGCCACGCCGCGTCCCCGGCCTCGAGCGCCGACACCGCGGCAAGAACGCGCACGTTCTCCCGCACTACGTGGCGCGCTCGCCGGTACAGCACCGGCTCGAGCTCGGAGCGCACCCCCTCGAGCAGGCCCTCGTCCACCGAGCGGAGCGCGCGAAGCCCCGGCAGCTCGAGCGCCCCGAGTGCTCGCAGCGCCGCCTCGCACTGCGCCACGCGCTCGTTGTAGGCCGTGGCGGCGAGCTCGTGCTTCACCCCGCTCCACGTGAGCAGCAGCACGGCGCCGACCGGCGGCCCGGGCACCGGCCGGAAACTCCCGTCGGCGCAGTCGATCAGGATCGGCCCCTCCGGGCGGCCGTGGAGCGCCACGACGAAGTCCATCGGGCCGGAACGTACCCCGGCATAGCGGTGCTCCGCCAGCCGCGCCGCGTGGGCGAGCTCCGCCGGTTCCAGCGCGAGCCCGCCCGCGTCGGCAAGCGCGAGCCCCCACGCCACGAGCAGGGCCGCCGACGAGCTCAGGCCAGCGCCGGTCGGCACCTCGCCCTGAACCACCGCGTCGATACCGCGGAGCTCGTGGCCAACCCCGCGCAGAACCGCCGCGAGCCCGTGCAGGTAGCGGCTCCAGTGGCCGGGGGGCCCTGCCGGACCGACCTTCAGATCAAGCGCGACCTCCTCGCCGAGGTCGAGCGAGACGGCCCGCGCCAGCGCGCTCTCCGACGCGCGAAACGCGATCCAGATGTCGCGGTCCAGCGCGATCGGCAGCACGTAGCCGAGCTGATAGTCGGTGTGCTCGCCGATCAGGTTCACGCGCCCGGGAGCCCGCGCGAACCGGAGCGGCCCGGGACCGAATCGCTCGGCGTGGACGCGGCGAAGGCGGGCAGCACGCGCCTGGCGTGCCTCGCGATCGGTCATGGGTGGAAGCTCACCTCGAGTGGAAGCGGAGATCCGGCATTCCGAGCGAGCACGAGCACGAGATAACAGCCCGCAAGGTGCCGGCGCGACGCGGATCAGAAGAACGTCAGGTCCAGCCGGTTGGTGGCGTTCCCGACCGGCTGGCCGCCGACCACGAGGGCGACCACGCCCTGCACGTGAACGGTGACCCCGATCAGCGCCGCCACGCTCGGAAGCGCGAGCGGCACCTTCCCCGGGACGGCGCCGCTCCCGAGCAGCCCGAACGGCACCCCGACCAGCATGTAGCCGTACGGGTCCAGGAACACCGACCCCGTCCAGGGGCTGTAGAGCAGCACCCATGCCGCGCCGGCCGGCCCGGTCACGTCGAAGGTGACCTTCGTGCCCAGCTGCGGCGGCCCCGAGATCGCCAGCTGCCCCACGCCGAATTCGTCCGCCCCGATGTCGAGCGTGGCGCCGTTGCCGGCGAGCCCGTCCAGGTTGCCGTCCAGCCGGCGCGAATCGCCGTCGTAGTCCTGGAGCGCGAGCGTGCCGAGCGCGGCCTGGGAGCCGGCGTCGATGCAGGGCGAGCGGAAGGTGAGGTGGTAGTCCTGCGTGCCCCCGAAGAGCGGGTCCAGCGCGATGCTGTTCGGCCCCGGCGTCAGCCCGTTGTAGTCCCCGCCCGTGTTATTCCAGACGTTGTTGAAGTCGCTCGGCGGCGCGGTCCCGGTCACCGTGATGCCGCCGCCGGTGGCCCCGGTGTTGCCGACGACGATGTTGTTGAAGATCGCGCCGGCGGCCGTGCCGGCGTACTCGATGCCGCCCCCGTAGCGATAGCTGCCCGGATTGCAGATGTTGCTCACGATGGTGTTGTTGACGATGTTCGCTGCACCATTCGTGTACACCCGGATGCCGCCGCCGTAGTTCCACGTGCCCGCCTGGCAGAGGTTGCCGGCGATCACGTTCGAGACGACGTTCGACGGCGTCGAGCTCCCGACGAAGATCCCCCCGCCGTAGCCGCGACTGCCCGCCTGGTTCTCGTTCTCGAGAATCTGATTGGCGATGATGTCGGGCGCGGCGCCGCTGTCGACGTAGATGCCGGCGCCGTAGTTCCAGGAGCCGTTCCTCAGGATGTTCTTCGAGATGAGGTTGCGCTCGATGAGCGGCCGCGAGCTCCCGGTCAGGTAGAAGCCACCGCCGTAGTTCCAGCTCGTCCCGTCGCCGACGTTTCCCGTGATGTGGTTGTGGCGGATCGTCGGCGACGAGGAACTCAAGTGGATGCCGCAGCCGTAGTTGCGCGACGTGTTCATGAAGCCGCCGGTCACGGTGAAGCCCTCCAGCACCGTGGCGCGGGTCAGCCCGGACCCGAAGGAGATCACCCGGCCGTTCTGGTTCCCGTCGATCGTGGTCTGGGCCCAGCCGCACGCGCCGACCAGCCGGATGCCGTCAGTCGAGGGCCAGGTGAGGTTCTCCTTGTAGGTGCCGGGAGCGACCAGGATGACGTCGCCGGAACCGGCGGCGTTGAGCGCCTGCTGGATGGTGGGATAGGTGCCGGGCACGTAGAGGACCGCGGCCGCGGCCGGCACGACCAGGACGGCAAGTAGGACTGGAACGATCGACAGTCTGCGCATGGCAATCTCCTCCGTCAACGCACTCTCGGGTGAGCCGAACGCGACCATCATAGCCGATTTCGCGCCGGACGGGACCGGGCTCCGCCGGAATTGCGCCCCGGCAGCCTTTGGGCCCGGCCGTGCTCACTCCCCGGACACCGGCGGGGAGGCCCCGCGGCGGACCGCGCGCCCCGGCAGGCCGACGATCCCGCTGAGCCCGAACGCCGGCGCGAGCCAGAACGTCGCCGCAACGAATCCCAGACTGAGGCCGAGCACCAGGGCCAGCGCGCCGGCGAACGTCGCCTCCGGCTGCACCCAGCGACTGAGCCCCGCGCGGAGCAGCGCCGCCGCCGCCCCCAGCAGCACACTCAGCCCGCCTGCCCGAACCAGCGCCCCCACCACGCCTGCCGCGCCGCGATTGGACGTGCGCCAGCACCACAGTCCGTAGATCATCGCCGCCTGGAGCCACATCGCCACCGAGGCGCCGAGCGCGACGCCGACCACCCCCCACCAGCGCGTGAACGCCGCGTAGAGAGGCAGCGCCAGCAGCACGCCGGCGGTGCTCACCAGCGCGGGCACGAGCGTGTTGCGCGTGGCGAACCAGCCGCGGACCACGATCGCCGCGGCGGCCCAGGCTGGCGCGCCGAGCAGGAAACCCCGGAGCGCGGCCGCCGTCGCCGTGGCATCGTCGAGCGTGAAGCTCCCGCGCCCGTAGACCAGCCACACCACCTCCGGCGCGAGCACCCCGAGCAGCACGGCGCCGGCCACGACCGGAACCCCGAACCGCACGAGCGTCGCGTCGAGCAGGGCATTGAGCCGGTCCAGCCGCCCCTCCGCGGCCTGGCGCGCCAGAAACGGATACGAGGCCGTGCCCGCCGCCTGGCCGAACGCGGCCACGAGCACCAGCATCAGGCGGAGCGCGTAATCCAGACAGGCGATCGCGCCCGGGCTGACCTGGCTGCCGAAGAACTTGAAGAAGAACTCGGTCGAGAACGTCATCGTGAGCCCAAGAGCGAGCGGCAACGTGAGCAGGACGTACTCGCGGAGATCCGGATGGCGGAGGCGGAAGCACGGCCGGAAGCGAAAGCCGCAGCTCCGCGCCCCCCAGGCCTGCAGCACCAGGTTGCCGCCGAGCGCGCCCGCGAGCACGCCCCACGAGAAGCCCGCCATGCCCAGCCGCGGCCCGAGCACCACGCCGCCCGCGATGATGCCGGCGTTGTACACGAGCGGCGCGAGCGCCGGCAGCAGGAAGCGCCCGCGCGCCATCTGCACGGCGAGCAGCACGCCGCCCGGAATGAAGAAGGCCTGCGCCGGGAGCACGATGCGGGTCAGCCGGACGCTCTCGCCCAGCACGGCCCCCTCCAGCCCGGGCGCCACGAGCGGCACGAGCCGGGGGGCGAGGATCCACTCCACCGCGACGAGCAGCAGCGCGAGCCCTCCGGAGACCATCAGCACCAGCGAGACGACGCGGTCGCCCTCCTCCGGGCGGCGCTCGGCGAGATGGCGCGCGTAGATGGGGATGAAGGTGACTGACAGGAAGCCCCCCGCGAGCACGTGGTTCAGGATGTCGGGCAGCAGGAACGCCGCCTTGTAGGCATCCACCGCGCCGCCGGCGCCGCCCGCCCAGGCGATCACCATCTCGCGCACCATGCCCATGACGCGGCTCAGCAGGACCGACCCCATCATCAGGATCGACGCCCACGCGAGCAGGCGCCCCGGCCGGGCCGTGTCGATCGCGTCCGTCAAGCCGTTGCCTCCCGCGGGCAAGACCGCATGCCGCCCCCCTCCCGGGGCGACCTACAGCCGCTCTGCCGCCTCCGCAAAGGCCCGGAACGTGGCCGTGTCGAAGAGCACGAAGGTCACGCGCTCGAGGACCCGGGCCTCGCGCGTCAGGTAGTCCCGCACCGTGGCGAGCGCCAGCGGTGCCGCCTGCGCCACCGGATAGCCGTAGACGCCCGTCGAGATGCTGGGCAGCGCGAGCGTCCGGCAGCCCGCCTCGTCAGCAAGCTCCAGCGTGCGCCGGTAGGCGCCGGCCAGCTGCTCCGCCTCGCCGCGATCGCCGCCGCGCCACCGCGGCCCGACGGCGTGGATCACGTGGCGCGCGCGCAGGTTCCCCGCAGGTGTGATCACCGCGGACCCGGTCGGGCAGCCCTCGTAGCGCCTCAGATCCGCCATCAGCGTCGGGCCGGCCGCCCGGTGGATCGCCCCGTCCACCCCGCCGCCCCCCGCCAGCGCCGCGTTGGCTGCGTTGCCAATGGCGTCCGCTGCGAACGCCGTGATGTCACCCTGCGCCAGCGCCAGGACCCTGTCGCCCAGCTTCTTCTCCATGGTTGTGCCTCCCGATCCCGCCCGCGCCCGCCGCCGCGCCCGCCGCCCATGGTAACCGGAGGCCGCCCTTTGCCGGCGCCGGATTTGCGGTTATGGTAGCGCATCCGGGCGGCGCCCGGGAGCGGCCGCAGGACGCGGGCGCCTGGCGCCGCGCGACGAAGCCACGGCAACGTCCATGAGGGTCTCGCTACCTCCGGTTCCCGAGTCGATCGAGCAGCTGCGCGCGCAGCTCGCGAGAGCCCTGGCCGGACTGGACCCGAAGGAGGCCCACGAGGTGATGCTCGCCGTCGGGGAAGCCGCCGCCAACTACGTCCGGCACGCCGAGCGGGCCGCGGCCGGCTGCCCGCTCGTCGTCGAGGTCGCGTTCGACGCGGTCCGGCTCACGGTGCGGATCCGGGACTTCTGCCGGCCCGACGAGGCGCAGTCGATCGCCCCGCGCCCCCTGGACCAGGTCCGCCCGGGCGGCCTCGGCACGCACTTCATTCGCGCGCTCATGGACTGCGTCGAGTACGAGCCCGGCTCGGCGGGCTTTCTGGACCTGGTGCTCCTGAAGACCCTGCGGTCCGCGCCTGGCGCCGTGTGTGAGCGGTGACCCGGCGCGGACCGGCCGCGCGAGGACTGGCGGATGGCGCTCGAGTTGCACCGCGAGGAGACCCCCCGGTCGGTCCGGCTCCGCCTGAGCGGCGCCGTCGATCTGAACAGCACGCCTGCCCTGCTGAAGTCGCTCAAGGCGGCGCTGCGCACGGGCAAGCGCGAGGTGATCGTCGATCTCGAGCGGGTGAGCCACATGGACAGCTCCGGAGTGGCCGCCCTCATCGAGGGGGTGCGCGGCGCCCGCAAGAACGGCGTGGAGTTCCTGCTCGCCCGGGTGCCCGGCCCGGTGTTCGGCGTGCTGGATCTGGCGAAACTCCGGGGGTTCTTCCAGTACCGGGAGGAGTAGCGCTCTGAGCCGTTTCCTGAAGCAGACGCTGGCGGGCCTCGGCCGCCCGCCCGTCGTCTTCCTGGAGCACGTGACCGGCCTGTGGCGGATGACCCGCACGGCGCTGTGGTGGGTGTTCGTCGCGCCGCTGCTCGTTCGCGCCGACACCCGGAGCCAGGGCGGCCGCTCGAGCCTGTACCGCCACGCCGTCCCGCTCATGGAGGCGATCGGGCTCAAGTCCTTCGGGATCGTGTTCCTTGTGGCGCTGCTGATCGGCGCGATCCTGGTGCTCCAGACCGCCGACGTCCTCAGGCAGTTCAACCAGGTCGACAAGGTGCCCGCGCTGGTGGCGCTCTCCATGACCAAGGAGCTCGGACCACTCATGACCGCCATCGTACTCACCGCCCGCGTCGGCGCCGCCTACACCGCCGGGCTGGGCACGATGCGCATCGCCGACGAGATCCTCGCGCTCGAGACCATGGCCATCAACCCGGTGGGCTTCCTGGTGGCGCCCCGGCTGCTCGCCGCCCTGGTCATGACGCCCTGCCTGGTGGTCTGGGCAGACATCATCGGCATGGGCGGCGGCTTCGTGGTGGCCTACACGACGTACGACATCGGCTGGCAGGCCTACCTCTCGAGCTCGCTCGAGATGATCCAGATGCGCGACGTGATCGCCGGCATCCTCAAGGCAGCGGTCTTCGGCGCGATCATCGGGCTGATCCCCTGCTACTTCGGCTTCATCGTCCGCGGCGGACCCGAGGGCGTGGGCCGAAACACGATGGTCAGCGTGGTGACCACGCTCGTGACCGTGATCTTCGCGAACTTCGTCTTCACCGGGATCCTGACGCTCTACTTCTGATGGCCGCTTCGGATCGGGCAGCGATGGCCGAGCCCCTCCTCCTGCTGGACAACGTCGCCAAGCGCTTCGGTTCGCGCGAGGTGCTCCGCGGCGTGAGCTTCGAGGTGCGCCGGGGCGAGACCCTGTGCGTGCTGGGCCCGAGCGGCAGCGGCAAGAGTACGGTGCTCAAGATCGCGATCGGGGCCTTGCCGCCGACGGCGGGCCGCGTGGTCCTCGACGGGGCGGAGCTCACGGCCATGAGCGAGCGCGCGCGCAACCACGCCCGCTCCCGCTTCGGCGTCCTCTTCCAGGGCGCGGCGCTGCTGCAATCCCTGACCGTCGGCGAGAACGTCGCGCTGCCGCTGCGCCAGCACACCCGGCTGCCGCGCGCGGCGGTGGCAACCATCGTCAAGCTCAAGCTCGAGCAGGTGGGGCTGCGCGACGCCGAGCATCTCCTGCCCGCGGAGCTGTCGGGGGGCATGCAGAAGCGGGCCGGACTGGCCCGCGCGCTCGCGCTCGACCCCGACCTGGTCTTCTACGACGAGCCGAGCGCGGGGCTCGACCCAGTGGCCGTGTCCGCGATCGACGACCTGATGAACGCGCTGCGCGACCGGACGGGCATCACGTCGGTCGTGGTGACCCACGTGCTCGCGAGCGTCGAGCGCATCGCCGACCGCGTGGTCTTCCTCCACGAGGGCCGAATCCTCGCCGCCGGCTCGCTCGCCGAGATCCGGGACGCGCCGGACCCGATCGTCCAGCAGTTCCTGTCCGGCAGCATCGAGGGTCCGCTCACGGTCGGCCAGGCGCGCACGGAGTTCTACGCGGACCTTCTGAACCTCTGACCCGAGGACACCGACGATGGACTATCGCACCACGGACATCCGGACCGGGCTGTTCATCGCCTTCTCGATCGCGGCCGCCACGGTGCTCGTCTTCCTGATGGGCGGCGTGCGCGGCGCGTTTCGCGATGCCCGCCAGGTGCGAGCGCTCTTCGATGACGTCCGCCTGCTCGAGCCCGAAGCGCCGGTGACCCTGGGCGGCTTTCGCGTCGGCGAGGTCACGCGGATCACGAGCATGGCGCGCGGCGCACGGGCAGGAACGTACGACTACCGCGTCGAGGTGGTGCTCACCGTCGACCGCGATCTCGAGCTGCGCGCCGACGCCGCGGCCGTCGTCCGCACCGACGGGTTCCTCGGCCGCAAGTTCGTGGCCCTCTCGCCGGGTGTCGCGCCGGCGAAGCTCGCACCGGGGGCGGTGATCCGGGGACGCGCGGAGACCGATCTCAGTACGCTGATGGAACAGCTCGAGGAGCCCGTCGCTCGGCTGAACCAGATCTTGCTCGTGGTCGAGCAGATCGCGGGCAACGACCAGAACGTCGACAACGCGGAGGCGATCGTCGCCGGGACCCGGACGCTGCTCGAGCGGATCGACCGCACCACGCTGGCGCGTGCCGAGGGCCTGCTCGAGGAAGCGACCCGGGCGCTGGCGCGGATCGACGCGGTCGCCGGGGAGCTGGCCGCAGCGGTCGGGGCGACGCGCCAGAGCGTCGAACGCTCGCTCGAGGCCGCCGCGCGCTCAATGGAGGCGCTCGCGGGCAAGGCGGCGGCCGGCGTCGACGAGGCCGTCGCGTTCGTCAACGAGACGCGCACCGTGGTCGCCGCCCTCCAGAGCGACCTCGGCCGGCTGATGGCGGGCGCCGACCGCTTGCTGCTCGATAACAACCGCAACATCTACCTCGCCGTGCGCAACCTCCGCGACGCCACGGCCGAGCTCGACCGCGTCCTGCGCAAGGTGCGCGCCGACCCCTCGGTGCTGTTCTGGGGAGACGACGAGCCGCTGGAGCCCCGCACCTTGCCGGAGGATCTCGACGCGCGGCGCCGGGCGGGGCGGGCGCGCCGCTACGGAAAGGAGCCGGAACGGTGAACCTGCCCGCTCGACGGAAACTGGCCGGCCGCGCGCTGGCCGCGGCGGCGCTCGCCGCGGGACTGGCCGGATGCCTCACGCGCTATCACCCCGAGCCGGGTCCCTTCAACGTTGGCGTGGACCGGCTGGACCAGGGACGACACGCCGAGGCGGCGGCCGCCTTCGAGCGCGTCCTCGAGCTCCGTCCCGACGACTACCGCGCCCACTTCAACCTGGCGTGCGCCTACGAGGCGCTCGGCCGCCCCGAAGCGGCGCGCACCCACTACGAGGCGGTACTGAGGATCCAGCCCAGGAACGTGGCCGCCCGCCTCAACCTGGCCGCGCAGGCGCTGGAGGGCGGCGACCGCGAGCGCGCCGTCGCGCTGCTGGAAGAAGCGGGACGGGCGGATTCGAGCGACCCGCGCGGTCCCAGCAGCCTCGCGCAGCTCGCGCTCGACGGCGACGACCTGGAGGCGGCGGAGGCGGCCCTGAAGGAGGCGCTCGCACGCGACCCCGGGCACGCGGACTCGCTGGTCCGGCTCGGTCGGATGCACGAGGCGAGGAACGACCCTGTAGCCGCCGCAGCGGCCTACGAGGCGGCGCTCCGGACCGATCCGGAGGACTTCCCCGCGCTCTGCCGGCTGGGCGCGCTGGCTCTCGGGCGGGACGATCCGGCGGCGGCGGCGCGCTACCTGGAGCGGGCCGCGCTGGTGCGGGGAGATCACCGGGCAGCCTGGGTCGACCTGTCCCGCGCGTATCTCGCGCTCGATCAGCTGGAGAACGCGTTGCTCGCCGCCTGGGAGGCCCGGAATCTGGCGGAAACTCCGGAGGACCGCGCTCAGGATCGCGACCGGCTGCGCGCGCTCTACCTTCGGCTGCTCGAGGCGCCCGGCGACTGAGCGGGCGTCGCGGCGACCCGGTCCCGGCACGGCCGCGCCCGGGCTTGCCGGAGCCGCGGGCTCAGAAGTCGATGCGCCGTCGCCCGGCGAATCCCTCCCGCAGCCCGTGCCAGTGAGTGACGTCGAGCTCGTCGCGGCGCCAGCAGAGGAACACCATCTCGCCGTGGCGCCAGGCGTAGAAGTCCACCAGGCCGATCTCGGGGTCCTTGACGGTGGCGCCGAGCTCGTTCACCTGCCGCACGGCGTCGCGCCACTCGGCGTCCAGGTCCTCGAGCTCCGCGCGCAGGCGGCGCACGCGGGGCGAGCGACCCCCGGCCTCGAGCTGGCGAAGCTCGTGGTGGCGCGCCTTGATCTCGCGCGTCGCCTCGATGAGCCGATCCACCGCCCGGCGAACCTCGGGCAGACGGCGGCGCACCTCCGCGACGTCCAGAATGTCGGTGATGACGTTCAGCCGGTCCATGCTCCGAGCTCGCCTGGCGCCTCCTCCGCGGACGTTTCGATCGCTGCGCTCCTCTTAGCGCATGCGGCCGGGCCGTCAACCACGCCGGCGACGTCCCGCGCCGGGGCCGGAGGCGCCGCGGCGCGACCGGCCGGGCGGCGGCCGCGCCGGGCCGCGAGGGCTGGCAGGCCTGCGGCAGGCACGGTAAGATTCGCGCCCATGACACCGCCCGACTTCGCTCCTGTGCCCGTTCCGCGCTACCGTCCGGTCGACGTGCTCACGCTCCTCTACACGGCGCTCGTGTTTCTCGCCCTCGCCATCCAGGGCTCCCACCTCGAGGACCGCACGGAGTTCATGGCCGTCTTCCTCGGCGCATTCCTGCTCGTCAGGATCGCCGTGCCCGTGGCGCGCCGTTCCCGCCGGCCGCTGCTCCGCTTCCTCGCCGAGGTCTACCCGCTGGTGCTGCTCACGTTCTTCTACGTCTACTCCAACCGGATGAACACGCTCGTCTTCCCGCAGAGCTTCGATGCGTTCTTCCGTGAGCTCGACCGGCGGATGTTCGGCGGGGAGCCGAGCTTCTGGCTGGCCCACACCTTCGGCTCGCCGCTCGTCCACGAGATCGTGCACGCGCTCTACGCGACCTACTACATCCAGATCCCCGCCGTCGCCCTGGTCTACTACTTCACGCGCCGCGCGCACGGACAGTACCAGCGCATGATCTTCACGCTGTGCCTCACCTTCTACGCGTCCTACCTGGTGTTCGTCGCCCTGCCGGTGCACGGGCCGCATTCGCTCCGCGGCGACGACTACGCGGGCGGCTGGCTGTTCGTGCCCATGATGGACTTCATCTACCGCACGGCCGAGACCGACGGCGGCGCGTTTCCGAGCTCGCACGTGGCCGTCTCGCTGGTGTGCCTCCTCTTCTCGTGGCGCCATTCGCGCGGACTGTTCGCCGCCGGGCTGGTGTCCTTCCTCGGCATCACGCTCGCCACCGTCTATTGCCGCTACCACTATGCCGTCGACTCCCTGGCCGGCATCGCGTGGGGCGTGCTGGGATACGCCGCGGGCGTGTCCCTCTTCGACCGGCTGCCGGCCGCCTGGCGCGGGACCGACACCGCGTAAGGGCCCGGCCGGCCCTCCCCGCACGCCCGGAAATCGGGTAGAATCCCTCCTGGCCGCACCACCCCAACCCGGACGGGTGACGCCCCATGCGCTGTGTTCCGATCCTCGCCGCGCTCCTGTTCGCGACCGCCGGCTGCCACAACCACAGCCGGCACTCGAGCCACGCGACGGAAGTCCGCTTCTTCCACGCCGCAAACGACCTCGGCAAGCTCCACTTCGTGATCGACGGCTACCTCCGCGCCACGCTGCACCGCTACGAGATGTCGGAGTACGTCCGCATGGGGTCCGGCTGGCGCTACCTCGAGGTCTGGGACGACGTGCAGCGGGTCTTCTGGGCCCGCGTGCACATCGAGGACGGCGACGAGCAGACGTTCAACCTCGTGGGAAGCTCCGGCGGCAACCGCCTCGAGGCCGTCCAGGTGCTCGACCCCGACGGCCAGTCCCCGCCCGAAACCACGCGCATCTCCTTCTTCAACGCCTCGCCCGACAGCCCGGCGCTCGACCTGGAGATCGAGGGCCAGCCCGCCTTCTCCGCGGCACGCTACATCGGCAGCCATCCCGTGCCCGGCTGGGTGACCGTCGACAGCGGGCTCGTCCGGTTCACGCTGCGCGAGACCGGCGGCCGGCGGCGCTTCGGGCCCTTCGCGCTGCCGGCCGCCTCCCGCCGCGATATGACCGTAGCCGTCACCAATCTGGACGCGGTGATGGAGCTCAGGATCTGGGACGACATCGACGCGCGCGCGGTCGTGCCGCAGAGCCGCCTGAGACTCCTCAACGCGTCGCCGGAGCTGGGGCCGCTGGAGCTTCGGATCGGCGGCGAGCCGCTGGCGAACCCGGTGCCCTTCCGCGCCGCTTCCCCCTACGCCCTCCTGCCCGCCGGCGAGCACGCCGTGGAGATCCGCACCGCCCACGCCACGCCCGTCGCCGGCCGCATCACGCTCGAGGCGGCCACCGACTACACGGCCATGGTCACGGGGACGCCGGCCGCCGCCGTCGCGGTGATGCACGTCGACGGACCGTTCGTCGCCGAGCGGGGCACGTTCGTGCTCGACGTGTTCCATCTCGGTCGTGACGCCGGTCCGATCGACCTCCGGGTGAACGGCATGCTCCCGGCCGCGCTGCGCGCCCTCCCGTTCCTCAGCTCCGATCCGCCGCCGGCGCCGCCGCCCGCTCTCCTCGTGGACCTCGCTGCGCCGGCCGCCCGGGTCGACGTGTTCGAGGCCTTCGAGGCCGGCGGGTCGACCCGCCTCGACCGCACCGACCTCGTGGCCGAGGAGGACGGGGTCTACAGCGTGGTGCTGCTCGGCAACCGCACCGCGCCGGGGCCGCTCGGCGCGGGCGACTGCGCCCCGCGGCTGCTCGTCTTCGACGAGATCGCGGACGGCCGCGCGCTGTCGCGCCTGCGTCCGGGCCACGCCTCGCCGGGCCGGGGACCACTCACGTTCAAGGTGGACGACGCCGCGGAAGCGAGCGCGCTCTCCCCGAGTCTCACCTACCTCGGGCAGACCGGGGCGCCCGGCGCCTACGTCCACCTGGCTCCGGGTTCTCGCACGCTGGTGGTAACGGCGAGCGGGGCAACGGCAACCGTCGCGGCCAGCCGGCTCGAAACGGGGTACGCGGCCGACGGCACCGTGTTCGTGCTGGACGCGAGCGTCGCGAGCCCGACGCCGCGGCTCGCCGAGGTGCGGGATCCGGACGGGCCGTTCCCGCCCCCGCCCGGCCGCGCCCGGGTGCGGCTCCACCATGCGGCGCGCGGGCTCGCCCAGACCGCTCTGGATCTGCACGTGAGTATCGTGTCGGCCAATCCGCTCGCCCGCGACGTCTTCTACACCACCGCCTCCGCCTACGCCGAAGTGCCCGCGGGCCCCGGCCAGACGCTGATCCTCACCCCCGCCGGACAGCCGGGGACCGTGCTGCTGGTGCTCTCGAACCTGGCCTTCCCGGCCGGCCGGGACTTCTCGCTCGCCGCGCTTGCGACGAACGGACCCGCCGACCTCACCGAGAGCGTCCTTCTCGCGGACAACTGATCCCGCCTGCCACGTTTCGCAGAAGAAGAACCGCGGCAGCGGGTGGTTGAGCCTGCCCGCGCCACCCGCGCACCGGCACGGCGACGCGCACCCGCACTCTCGCTCCTCACTCCTCTTCCCTCTCTTCTTCTGTTCGCCCGCAGCGTGGTCGGCACGTGCAGCCGCCCGCTCGGCGACCCGGTTGCGTTCGTCTCCGAAAGGACCACACCGTAGCGCGGGGCTCGCCCGCGAGACCGCGGGCGGTGCGAACACCATGCGCTCAGTCCAGGCGGGCCTGCTCCGGACCGCTGGCCGCGCGCGTCCACGACTTGCGGCACCTTGTACAACGGGCGCCACCGCATGGGCTTGCGGGTCTGTTCCCCGCCGTCCCGAGGAGTATCTGGCGCCTGCCGGGCGTCTTCGGTCTGCCGACGCGCCGGGCCGGGAGGTGGAGCTTCAGCGCACGCACGGCGGCGAAAGCAGATCCGAGATTCCCTTTCGGGATCCTGCCGACACGTGCTTAGATAGACTTCTCCGTGGTGGCCCCGCGCAAACGAGGGGAGGAACATGGTCCGCAATCGCCGGCCGCGGGCCGGAATCGCTGCTTGCTGTCTGCTGCTGCTGCTGCTGCCCGCCGTGGCGACCTCCCAGTGGCACGACCGCGGCTACGTCACCACCTCGGGCGACCGCGTCCACGTCATCGACCCCTCCGGCGGGGTCCGGTCCACCCTGCTCGCGCCCAGCCACGCGGACATCGCGGACCTCATCATGGACGCGGACAACTGCCAGGTGCTGCTTGTGCTGCGCGACCGGCAGCGCATCGTGCGCTTCGATCCCGTGACGCTCGCCATCACCGGAACGCTCCACGAGGGCGCGCCGCTGTCCAGTCCGGTCGGGATCGCGATCGACCACAACGGCCACCACTACATCGCCGACGCCACCCAGCAGGCCGTCTATCGCCTCACTCCGCGCGGGATCGAGAAGGTGCTGTCCAGCACGACGCACCTGGATTGGCCGGAAGGCGGCGTGCGCATCGATCCCGACACCGGGGACCTCCTCGTGCTGAACACGTCCGTCACCAGCGACCGCCTCTACCGCATCCTGCGCAACGGCAGCGGCATCGAGCCCGTCGGCGCGGGCTTCCAGGCCCGCTACGGGTTCGATGTGCACCTGCCTTCCTGGGACATCTTCGCCACGTCGTGCTGCCAGCCGTTCGTCTCCCCGATCCGCATCCTCCGGCTGGGCCAGAACGCGGCCGAGGACTTCTTCGTCCAGCCCCCCGGCCTCGACGGCGCCTACGCCGTCCGCTGCGACCGCTCGAGCGCCCGCGACCAGCGTCTCGTGGTGGCGCCCATGTTCGACCAGGCCGGCATCTGGTTCATCGACATGACCTCGCGGGCGGTGACCTCGCTCCAGCGCCTCGACCGGCCACAGCTCGCCCTGGAGTTCGTCCACGGCCGCAACGTCCAGCCCGTGGCCGCGGGCAGCGGACGGTGGGATATCCGGCTCAGCTTCCCGGGCGAGGCGCGCAACAGCTACTTCGTGCTGCTCAGCGTGAACGGCGTCCGGCCCGGCCTGCTGCTCGGCGATGGCCGCAAGATCCAGCTTGTGCTGGACGTCGTGGCCCGCGCGACGCTGACGCTGGAGTTCTCGTCCATCTTCTGGAACAACCACGGCGTGCTCGACGGCGCGGGCGAGGCCGCCGCGCATCTCGACGTGAGGCCGCTCGGCCCGAACGTCCGCGGACTGCGGCTCTGGGCGCAGGCCCTGACCTTCCACCCCGCCGCGCCCCTCGGCATCCGCACGATCGCCGAGCCCGTCGTGCTCGTGGTGGAGGACTCCTGAACGGCGTTGACACGCGCCGCCGCGCGGGTGAAAGTGGCACCCGCGCCGAGGACCCTCGCCGCCAACCGAAGGCCGTCCAGCCCATGAGCCAGCCGCCGTCTCGCCTCCTCCACGGACAGCGCATCTACCCGGTCAGCGCCGAGCGCATGGCGGCCGTCCAGGACGGCGCGGTCGACGTCATCGTCACCTCCCCGCCCTACAACCGCGGCAAGTGCTACTCCGGGGACGACCGCCGCGCGCACGACGACCGCCTCTCCGAGAGCGCCTACCTCGCCCTGCTCCGCCGCGTGTTCGCGGAATGCCGCCGCGTGCTCCGGGACGACGGGCTGTTCTTCCTCAACATCGGCGACGCGGCCGGCGACCAGGGCAAGTCCGAGCGGGTCGCCCAGACGGCCGTCCAGGCCGGATTCCGGCGCATCCAGACCGTCGCCTGGGTGAAGTCCCTGCTCGGCAAGGGGCACTACACGCCCTCGGGACGCGACCGGCGCCTGAACAACTGCTGGGAGGCGGTCTTCCTGCTGGCCAAGACGGAGCGCTACCGTCTGGACCCCAAGGCCATCGGCATCCCGTACGCCGACAAGTCCAACATCGGCCGCTACGGCGAGACCGATCTGCGCGACGCGGGCAACGTGTGGCTCGTCACCTACTCCCGGACGACCGGCCACACCGTCAAGAAGGGCCACGACGCCCCCTTCCCGGTCGAGCTTCCCTACCGGTGCATCAAGCTCGTGCCGGGCGCCCGCCTCGTGCTCGACCCGTTCGGCGGCACCATGAGCACGCTCGCGGCCGCCCGGGCGCTCGGGCTGCGGGGCATCGGCTTCGAGCCCTTCCCGCGCTGGTCGGTCATCGAGGCGTGCCTCGCGGAGGGCGCGCGTTTCCGGCCGCCGCCCGTGCAGCTCATTCCCGAGCTGGAGCGCGGTGTCGCGGTCCTGCTCGAGCTGGTGCGCGAGCTCGGGGACGGCGGCACGATCGAGGAGGTGCTGGCGCGGCGGCGCATGCGCCGGGACGACCGCGAACTGGTGCTCCGCCTGGCCGGCGCCGCGGCGCCGCCGCCCCCCGAAGCGCGCAGGCCGCGGCGCCGGCACACCGAGACAACGCCGGCGCTCCCCTTCGAGGAGCACTGAACCGGCCGGTCGGCCTCTTCAAGAACGCGGACGCCAAGTGGGACCGCGAGGCGGTGTGCGGGTCAACGACCACGACTTCCGCTCGGCCGCGGTTGGCATTGCGGTCTCCTGCGGCATCCACGACCTGCACGCCAACCGCGGCGCCCTCGGTGTCGGCCGCTCCCACGACACGCCCAACTTCGCCGTCGATTGCCTTGAGCGGTGGTGGCGCTCCGAGGGCAAACCGCGCTGCCCCGGCGCCAACGAGCTCGCCATTCTCGCCGACGGCGGCGGCAGCACCAACTGCGCCACCGGCCGCGCCTGGAACCGCGTACCGGTCCGTCCGGTGCCTACTGCAGCGTGAGCTCCTCGGGTTGAGAGGCCGCAAAGGCGGTGTTTCCCGGATCGATGGCCAGGGCGCCCACGCGCAGGCGAAGCCCGGACAGCACGGGACCGGGGTGGGCGATCCCGATTCCCGGCGCCACGGGGAAGTAAGTAACGCTGTGGGCGCAATAGACGCTTGCCGAGGACGTGGTCCCCACGTTGGCCGTAAGCAACCCGTTGACTCCGTTCACGACGGACCCGACCACGAGGGGGTCCAGCGCCACTGGCGCGATCACGCCGCCGGGAAAGGACGTGGTTCCGGGCTGGTATCCGACGGCGAGCACGTACGGCCACGGCCCCGGAGCGAATGGGGAAGGCCGGGGCACCGCGATCCGCGCGGAGATCGCGCCCTTCCGGGGGAGGACCCGGCCGCCGGGGAAGTGGAGATCGACGATCGTGCCCGTGGAGAACTCGATGCCGTGGCGAACGGAAACCGGGCCGGGCGCACCCGGATCGATCCAGTCCGCCTGGACGGTGTACGGACCTGCCGCGAGACCAGCGAGCGGCAGCGAGACCCGCGCCACTCCGCCCGCCGGGACGGTGAGCGAGGGGAACGACGTGGAGGCCGCCGGGACCGATCCGCCGGGCGTGAAGATGCGCAGCGTCGGAGAGATGACGCGCGGTTGACTCGCCGTGTTCGCGAACTCCCATTCCGATCCACCGGCCGGGAAGGCGATGTGGTGACCGCCGGGGCCGTGAGGGATCGCCGTCGGATAGGCGTGAATATCCGGGAACCCCGCGCTCGCCGGGCCGACATCGATGCGCGCAGCGGCACCGCTGCCGTGAGGGCAAAGGAGCACGAAGCTTCCGGACGAGCCCGGGCCTGTCGCCGGAGCCGTGTAGGACAAACTCGCCTTTGCGCCGTTCGCAAGGCAAGACCCGACCGGCCCGCAGCCGACCAGGGCGGGGGCGATCAGTTCCCCGCCCGGCTGGAGCAGCGTCAGAACGTTGGTCACGGATACGTCGATGCAGATCGGTGTATTGTTGATCAGCACGACCGGGAACGGGACCCCCGGAGTCACCGGGGTCGAGGGCACCTGGAGCGTGGTCTGCGAGTGGCCTCGCGAGGCCACGAGGGCGAGGAATGCGACTGCGAGCGTTGCACGACGGTGCATGGGAATCCTCCCGAGCTGCGGTCCGTACGCGATGAATGGTGCCCCCGGTTCGCGCGGACGAGCTCAGTATAACCGCCTGTACCCCGAGGCGCGAACTTCTCCGCACGGCAAGAAGAAATCCGCCAGTCCATCCACCAAGGCAGCTTGCACGGCGCGCGGTGAACCTGCCCGCCACGCCGTCTCGGTTTCGAACAACGCGCAGCGATGCGGGACATGCCCGTCCCGCCTCTCCCACGGTCACGGGCGCAAGCTGACAGCTGACGGCTGATCGCTGTGGGCCGCGGGCAGTGCCCGCGCTGTGGAATCATCGGCAGGAAGCTGTCGCCTCCGGCAAGAGGGCCGCTGGACGGTCGCGTCTCCCACGGAGCATCGGTGGAGACGTGCCGGTTCGCGGGCCGCGCAATTCGAGGGTGCCGGAGAGGAGCACAGCGGCCGACATTGCGTAGCCACGGAAGCCAACTCCCCGTCTGCAATGCGTTACGAGGGAGGCGCAGCTCCAGTCTTTTCGGCGGGTTTGGGCGGGAAGCCCACACAAGGCGGCTTCTGGCCCGTGGGGCAAGGCATCGGTTGCGGAAACCCGACCGCATGAACCCTCCGGCGACCGTGGCCAAGACGGGCGAAGCTACACCGGTCGCTTACCGGCCAGGAACGCTTCGGGCCGGGAGGCGAAACGCGGATTCTAGCCACGGCAGGGAGCGACGGAACTGCTTGACCATGGGGAAGACGTAAAGGAGCATCGCGGCCAGGGAAACGGTCGAGAACCACGCAGGGGATACACCGTGCACCACGATCAAGTGGACCGAGTCGTCGCCGATACGCCAGCCGGCCAGGTGGAGCAGCGGAAACGCGGTCCACGTGAGCGACCACATGGCGCAGGCGATGGACAGGCTGGTCCCGAACAGAAACGGCGCAAGACCGGCCCGGGCCAGGCGGGGCAGGAAAGGCAGGATGGCCACGCCGACGAGGTAATTGAACACGCCGCCTCCGGCCGTGATGAGCATCTCGCCCACGCGGCCCGGCGTGCCGGCCCATACCGTCTCGGCCCTGCCCAGGAAGAAGAAGAACTCGACCGCCACCACCCGTCCCCCCGTGAGCCAGACCGCCAGGCAATGGCCGAACTCGTGGACGGCCCCGACCAGCACCACCACGAGAGCCGTGGTGGGCAGCGCCAGCAGCACGGTCTTGCGCAAGCGGCGGCCAAAACCCATGGTCCTGGTGGCCGCGGGCGCGCCCGGCGGGCCGCTCTCCGGCTGGATCATCCTGCATCCCTCCTGGTGCCCGGGTTCCCGCCCGGCACGACGCTCACGAGAAGAGCTTCTTCCGTGCCATGAAACAGCAGGAACGACGCCGCAGCGGCCGCGCGGGGCGCGGGGCTCATCCAGGACTTCGAGTGCCTGGCCCCCGCCGCCGCCCTGGTGGCCAACCTCGAAAAACCGGACTCCGTCGCCATCCTCTGCGGCACCCTCGACGCGCTCTGCCCGCCGCCTTCGCCGAGCTCGACGCACGCCGCCATGATGCCAAGGCCTCCGGCGGCCCCGTCGAGTCGCCCGCGGCCGACGCCCTCGGCCCCGTCATCGAGACGGCATCGCTTCCCGCGGCCGACAGCATCGTCCGATCAGACGACAGTGAACCGGCGTATCCGGGCCGCCGCAAGGAAGCCGCCTGCTCCGAGTCCGGCGGGTCCGTTTGCCGCCCAATCCAACCGAGTGCTGACGCCGTAGGCTCCTCGCGCGGACCCTCAGCCCGGGTAGCCGACGGCGTGGCTCGCGGCGTCGACGACGAGGAACCCCCGTCGCTCGAGCTCGCGCATCACCGGCTCGGCCTGGCTCTTCTTCGTGCTCGGAAGCTGGCTCTCGACGTGCGCGAGCAGCGATTTCACGCGGCCCGGACGGCGCTCCGGGCTCATGCGCGCCAGGCGCTCCTTCACACGGTCGGCCAGCTCGGCCACCTCGGAACTCGGCTGGCCGCCGGCCTTCTTCTTCTTGCGTCGCCGGGTCTTCTTCGCCGCAGACGCCGCGGCCGCCGTGCTCGCCGCTGCGGGTGCGGCGGCGGACGCGGCGCTCGCTGCCCTCGCGACCGGCACCGCGGGCGCCGGCGCGACCGTGGTGCGCGCGCGCCGGCGGGGCCAGCTCGCCGCTTCGGGGTTCACCCGCACCGCGCTCCGGCCCTCCCGGCCGAGCTCGGCGATCAGCGGGTCGAAGCCGCGGTCGGCGCTGAAGATCGCGAACGCGACCGGTTCCTCGGTCCGCGCGTGGTGCATGCCCACGTGCAGCGCGAGGATGAAGTCGAGCGCGTTCTTGCCCACCGCGCCGGGCGAGACCCAGTGCACGGCGCGCCCCAGGCGCTGCATGCGCTGCACCAGGTCGAGCGGGATCTTCTTCTGCTGGCTGCCGACGAAGATCCACACCCCCTCGAAGTCGTACTGCTCGATCAGCGGCAGACAGTCCGGCGCGTTCTCGTAATCCACGAAGATGCGGTAGCGCGCACCCGGAGTCTGCTTCTTCTTTCGCTTGCCCATGCCTCCATCCAATCTGTGCGGCCGGATCGCCCGCCGCCTGCCGATCCGGCCCGCATCCGAACTCTTATCGCCCCGCGACACGGCCAGCCTTGAACCCGGCACCCCGCCCGTCCGCACCGGCCGCCCCTCACGGCCGTGGCTCCGGACCGTCTGGCGGCGCCGCCGCGCGCTCGGGCGCATACGGGCGCCACGCCCGCGGCACGAGATCGACGAGGCTCGGCACGCGCGCCAGGTACTCCCGGTAGGGCGCGCCGAGCGCCGCCGCCAGGGTCCGCTCCTCCGCGACGCCGCGCACGAAGAAGAGCGCCGCCGCCAGGCCGACCAGCACCCAGGCGATCAACTGCGCGTTCACCAGGGCCATGCCGGTCAGCTCCAGCAGCAGCCCCTTGTGGAGGGGATGGCGGCAGAGCCGGTAGACGCCGCGGTCGACCACGCGGTGGTCCTTCTTCACCAGGATGAACTCGTCGAAGCACTCGCCGATTTGCGCGAGCGCCAGCCGACGGAGCGCCACGCCGGCGGCCATCAGCAGCATGCCGACGGCGGCGAGGACGCCCGGGGCCGCGCCGAGCAGCATGCGGCCCGCGGCCAGCACGAAGAGCGCCCCGTAGCAGAGAAACCAGAGGTAAACGCTCGCGTGGCCGGTGCGCCCGCCCACCCCGGCGGCAGCCGCCTCGCCCTTGAGGCGGCGAACCAGCTGGTGGCCGTGGCCGAGGAGAGCCAGCAGCACGAGGAGCGCAAGGATGACCAGGCGGAACACGATCGTCATGAGCCCTCTCGCGGGCGGTCGACGTCCCGGGAACTGTAGCGCGCGAGCGAAAGCGTGTAAACGGTTGAATTGCGGCGCGCCCGGCACCAGGAGAGCGCCGGGGGCGGACTCGTGCGCTCGACCACGGAGCCACGAGCACGCCGGTCCCGCCAACCGGATGCAGGGAAGGAAGCCGCATGAAAGTCCAGACCCTCCTGAAGGAGCTCGGCCTGAAGAAGGACAACCCCGGGGTGTATGCTGCACGGTGGCTCGCGGGGCGCGGACGCGAGCCGCTCGCCTCGTGCTCGCCCCACGACGGCGCCGTGATCGCGCGCGTCCAGCGCGCTACGCTCGCCGACTACGACCGGGCGGCGGCGGCGGCCGTCGCGGCCTTCCCGCGCTGGCGCGACACGCCGGCGCCCCGGCGCGGCGAGGTGGTGCGCCAGATCGGCAACGTGCTCCGCGAGCACCAGGAAGCGCTCGGGCACCTCGTGTCCCTGGAGATGGGCAAGATCCTCGCGGAGGGCAGCGGCGAGGTGCAGGAGATGATCGACATCGCCGACTTCGCCGTCGGGCTGAGCCGCCAGCTCTACGGGCTCACCATGCCCTCCGAACGCCCCGGCCACCGCATGTACGAGCAGTGGCACCCGCTGGGCCCCATCGGCATCATCACCGCGTTTAACTTCCCGGTCGCGGTCTGGTCCTGGAACGCGATGATCGCCGCGGTGTGCGGCGACACCATGGTGTGGAAGCCGGCCTCGACCACGCCGCTGTGCGCGCTCGCGGTGCAGAATCTGATCGCGCCGGTGCTCCGCGCCCACGGGCACCCCGGCGTCATGAACCTGGTGGTCGGGCCGGGCGCGATCGGCCAGGCCATGGGCGAGGACGAACGGCTGGGACTGGTGAGCTTCACCGGCTCCACGGAGGTCGGGCGCGGGGTTGCCCGCGCGGTCGCCTCCCGGCTGGGCCGCCACCTGCTCGAGCTCGGCGGCAACAACGCCGTGCTGGTCATGGACGACGCGGATCTCGATCTCGCCATCCGCGCGGTGCTGTTCGGGGCGGTCGGCACGGCGGGGCAGCGCTGCACGTCCACGCGGCGGGTGCTGCTGCACCGGTCCATCGCCGCGGAGTTCACCCGGCGGCTCAAGCGCGCCTACGCGCAGGTCCGGATCGGCGATCCGCGCGCCGCCGGCACGCTCATGGGCCCGCTGGTGACGCCCGAGGCCGTGGCGGACTACGAGCAAGCGCTCGAGCGCATCCGGCGCGAGGGCGGGCGGATCCTCTGCGGCGGCAAGGTGCTCCGGAGCGGTGCCTACCGCAAGGGCAACTACGTCCTGCCCACGCTGGTCGCGGCGCCCGACGACCTGCCGATCATGCAGGAGGAGGTGTTCGCGCCGATTCTCTACCTGGTCACGGTGAACGACCTCACCGAGGCGATCGCCGTCCAGAACGACGTGCCGCAGGGGCTCTCGAGCGCCATCTTCACCGGCCGGGTAGCCGACGCCGAGCGGTTCCTCTCGCACGGCGGCAGCGACTGCGGGATCGCCAACGTGAACATCGGAACCTCGGGGGCCGAGATCGGCGGCGCCTTCGGCGGCGAGAAGGACACCGGCGGCGGCCGCGAGGCGGGCTCCGACGCCTGGCGGAGCTACATGCGGCGCCAGACCTGCACGCTGAACTGGTCGGGCGAGCTGCCGCTCGCGCAGGGCATCCAGTTCGGGTAGCGTCCCGCGCCCGGCGCGCAGCGGCACCCGGGCCGAACTGAGAAGAACGCCCCTGGGCGTTTTTCTCGGTTACGCGGGAGCGCGCGCGGGAGCGTGCTTGTTGTCCGCGCGCGGCCCCGATAGGCTATGGGCACGCCGGCGGCTTGCGGTCGCTCGCACCTCGGCCACCGACCTGGACAGACCTCGGAAGGGAAACGCGAAGGCATGACCTCCACCGCCCAGGACGCCGCCGCCGACGCGGCCCGCTTGCGCGAAGCCGTCCAGGCCATCCGCCGGGAGACCTCCCGCATCATCGTCGGCCAGGACCGCGTGCTGGAGCAGATGCTCATCGCGCTGCTCGCCGGCGGGCACGTGCTGCTCGAGGGCGTCCCGGGGCTCGCCAAGACGCTCATGGTGCGCAGCCTGGCGCGCGCGCTGAACCTCACCTTCTCGCGCATCCAGTTCACCCCGGACCTCATGCCCGCCGACATCACCGGCACCAACATCCTGGAGGAGGACGGCGGGCGGCGGCGGTTCCGGTTCGAGCGCGGGCCGGTCTTCGGGCATATGGTGCTCGCCGACGAGATCAACCGCGCGACCCCCAAGACACAGTCCGCGCTGCTCGAGGCCATGCAGGAGTGCGGCGTCACGGTCGCCGGCCAGCGCTACGAGCTCGAGGATCCCTTCATGGTGCTGGCGACCCAGAACCCCATCGAGATGGAGGGCACCTATCCGCTGCCCGAAGCCCAGCTCGACCGGTTCCTGCTGAAGGTGGCGGTGACAGCGCCCGATGTGGACGAGCTGGTCGAGGTGGTGCGGCGCACCACGGGCGTCGAGCCCGAACTGCCGCGGCCGGTGGTCGACCGCGAGGCGCTGCTCTCCTTCAAGCGGCTGGTGCGCGAGGTTCCCGTGGCCACGGCCCTCGTGCGCTACGCGGCCGCGCTGGTCCACCGCCTCCACCCCGAACCGGCCGGCGCCCGGCCGGTCGAGGCGGTGACCCGCTACGTGCGCTACGGGCCGAGCCCGCGTGGCGCGCAGGCGCTGGTGCTCGCCGCCAAGGCCCGCGCCCTGCTGAGCGGCCGCCACCACGTATCCCACGAGGACATCCGCGCGGTGGCGCACGCGGCGCTCCGCCACCGGCTGCTCCTCAACTTCGACGCCGAAGCCGACCGCGTGCACCCCGACCGCATCGTGGACGCCGCCCTCGACGAGGTGCCCGAGGTCCCGCCGGAGGTGAGCGAGCTGCTCGAGGAATGAACGCCCCGACCCCCTGCCGGGCGGCCGCCGTCGCCCTGGCTGCACTGCTGATCGCGAGCGCCACCGTCGCCGTGCCGCAGTCCGTCGACCGGATCGCCTTCTGCCATCTCCACCAAGGCGAGAAGGTGGGCGTCTCCACGCTCGTGGCGCTGGACGGCGGCGCCGCCGTCGAGGAGCGGGTCGCGCTCGACCGCGAGCTGCCGTACCATCCCCTCGGCGTCTACACCGAGACGCGTTACGCCTTCGCCGGCGCCGCGCTGACGGCGTACCGCCTGATCAGCGTCGCGGCCGGACACTACCGCGAACACCGCGCCACGCTCGCCCGCGGCGCGGAGGGGCGCATCTTCGTGGAGCGCGTCCTGCCTGAAGACCGGGGGATCGAATCGCGCGTGCGGATCCCGATCCCGAAGGACCGGCCGCTGCTCGTCTTCGATCTCAGCATGCTGACCCCTCTGGTCCGCTTCTGCCGGGCGGGCGGCTGGCGCGAGAACTTCGATCCGTTCCACCAGGTGAGCCCGCTCGCAGTGCTCGCCGAGGGGACCGCCGATCGGATCGAGGCCCAGGCCGCGTTCTGGCTGAAGCGGACCGAACGCGAGATCGTGGAGATCGAGCAGCGGCGGATCCACTGCACGCAGTTCGCGCTCCACATCGGCGAGCGCGACATCCTCGTGAGCGTGGCCGCGGATTCGGGCGACGTCGTGAAGATCGAGGAGCCCGCGCTGGGCTACGAGATCCACCGCACCTTCTCCGAGCCGTCGCCGCCCGCCCGCCGCGGGCTCTCGCCGGCGGAGGCGTTCGCGCAGTTGCGCCGGCTCGAGGCCGGGCACCTGACCGGCCTGGATCTCCGCGATCGCGCGGCGCTGGAGGCCGTCACCTACGGCGTGGACCTGCCTTACCGGAGCCCGGAGCCGCCCACGCGGCCCTGGCAGACGGTGGACGCCCGGATCGCCGGGGAGCGGCTGGCGGGCACGATCAGGGTGGCGTGCGGCGAGGGCGAGCCGCCGGTCGTCCCCGGCGCGGCGCCCCCGGCAGCCGCGGCCGCCCCGCCGGCGCCGGAAATCCAGGCCGCCGCCGAGCGGCTGCGCGCCGGCGGCCGCGACGACGCCGCGTTCGCGGCCGCGGTGGTCCGGTTCGTCGCCCGGGATATCGGTCTGGTCTACAACATCGACGACCCCGTGCGCGCGCTCGCGGGCGGCTTCGGCAACGTGCGCGCCAAGGTGGAGCTGGCCCGGGCGCTGCTCGGCGCGGGCGCGCTCCCGGCACGCGACGTCAGCGGACTGGTGTGCACGGGCCGCGCCTTCGTGTTTCATCGGTGGCTCGAGGTCCATCTCGCTGCGCGCGGCGGATGGCTCGCGATCGACCCCACCCTGGACGAGGTCGGACACCTGAGCCCGCTGCATCTGACCCTCGGCGCCTCCTGGAACCCGCCGCAGAAGGACGCGCCGTTTCGCGTCGCCGTCGAGCAGATCGCGTTTCGCAGCGCCGGCGAGGGCGCGCGGGACCTCGTGCGCTGGCCTGACGGCGAGCGGCGGGTGTGGGGCTTCTACAAGCGGCTGCCCGAGGGCGAGCCGAAGCTCTACGGGTATCTGGCGAGCCGACCGCGGCGCGAGGGCGAGGACCGCCTGCGGCTCGAGACCGATCTGATCCTCGACTACGGCCGGATCGGGCTCGAGGGCTACCTCAAGGGGGAAGCGACCGAGACGTTCGACACACGGGCTCGCCCGCACTGGTTCAGCTTCCAGACCTGGCTCGGCGGCAAGCGCCACACGCTGTCGGCGCGCATCCAGGGCCTGGAGGCGGTCGTCCAGGAGACCGGGCGCGACCTCGAGCGGGTCGCGCTCGAAGAGGGCTCGATCCTGGCTGCAAATTCCTTCTATAACCACTGGGCGCTGTTCTTCTCCACGCTCGACCCGGGCCGGACCCGGCACCTGACGATCCACGTGCTGGTTCCGGGCGCGCGCAGCGGCAGCCGGCTCTACCGCTACAGCCTGATCCGGCGGGACCGGGAGCCGGTGGCGGTGCCGGCCCTCGGTCTCGAGGCGGAGGCCTGGGTGTTCGACGTCCCCGAACGGTCGCTCCGGTTCTGGGTGACCGATGCGCGGCTGCTGGTGCGCATCCTCGAGCAGGAGGCCGAGGTCGAGATCCGCCTGGAAGACGAGTCGCTGCGAGAGCGATTCTGAGCGCCCAGGACAGCGCAAGCTCCGCCCGACCTACCTGACAATCTGGCACCGGCCGCGATCGAGCGGATTGGCGCAGTGGACATTTTGACACAGGCCGCAGGGCGCCTTCGCACCGCCGCCGGTGGCAAGTCCCGCGGGGAAGCACGCCAGGGGCGTTTTCCCGGGCATCCGGCGTTGGCATCGGATTTGCTATCCCCGGCCTCCGCATCCACGATCGGGGCCATTCGCGGCATTGCCTCGAGGGTCCCGACGCGGGGGCTTCCGGTGGGCGCCGCCGGGCCCCGGGCCCCGCGGCGCGCGGGGATTGCGATCATGGTCAACCTGGCCGATGTGGCCGATCCGACGGTGCTCGTGGCCGACGACGACCGCGGCTGCCGCCGGGCGGTCCGCGAGGCGCTCGAGACCGTGGGGATCCGGACCTACCCCGCCTCGAGCGGCCGGCGGGCCATCGCCGTCATCCGGCGGCGCCGCGTTCACGTCGGCATCTTCGATCTCCACATGCCGGAGATGTCGGGACTCGACGCGATCCGCTTCCTGCGCCAGGAGCGGATCTACGTGCCCGTCATCGTCATGACCTCGGACCCCACCGGCGGTCTCGAGGAGCGCGCCCTGAGCGAGGGGGCGGTGTCGCTGCTGCTCAAGCCCATCGATCTCGGCGTCATCCGGGACGCGGTGCGGGTCGCATTCGAGAAGTACGTCTGAAGTCCACACGGGAAGGAAACCACGCGACATGGCAACGATCCATCCGATCGGCGACAAGATCCTGATCAAGCGGCTCGAGGCCCAAGAGGTCACCAAGGGCGGCATCGTCATCCCCGACACCGCCAAGGACAAGCCGGCCGAGGGCAGGGTGATCGCGGTCGGCAGCGGCCGGCTGCTGCCCAGCGGCACGCGGATTCCGTTCCAGGTCAAGATGAAGGACCACGTGCTCTTCAGCTCCTACGCGGGCAGCGAGATCAAGATCGAAGGCGAGCCGCACATCGTCATGTCCGAGGACGAGATTCTCGCGGTGCTCGAGAACTAGCCGCGCCAGGCGGCGCGCCCGGAACTCCGGTTGGCAATCCGTCGATCCGCGGTATCCTTGCGGGACGGTGGACTTGACCGCTGGAGGAACCGAGCCATGCGTCACGAACCCCGGGCCGCCGCCCTCGTCCGACATGCTGTGCTGTTCGGGCTCTGGCTTGCCGCCGTGTGCCTCGCACCGCTCCCGGTGCGCGCCGACGGCAAGCTGGTCGCGCCCCGCGAATACCCCGGCTCCCTCGAGGAGAAGGCCCAGGAGGCGATCCTCGTCTTTCACGGCTCCGGCGAACCCGGCGGTGCGGTCGAGGACCTGATCCTGAAGATCACCGTCGCCGGACCGGACCGGGACACCGCGGCCCGCACCTTCGGCTGGGTCGTCCCCTTCCCGAACCCGCCCACGGCGGCGAAAGAAGACCCCCGGCTCTTCCGCGAGTGCTTCGACTACGTTCAGGCACGCTCGGCCGGGCTGGCCACGAAAGGCCCGCGCAAGGCCCTCGAGGGCAAGGAAGACCAAGGCGTCGAGGTCCTCTCCCGCAAGGTGGTCGGCACCTACGACGTCGCCGTGGTCCGCGAGCGCGCCGCGGGCGCGCTCAACGAGTGGCTCGAGCGCGAGGGCTTCCAGACCCTCGACGACGGCGAGGACGTGATCGCGTTCTACCGCAGGAAGGGCTACGTGTTCGCCTGCATCAAGGTGAGCGGCGCGGCGCTCGCGCAGGGCTCTCCGGTGGATCTCCACCCGCTGCGCTTCACCTTTGAGACCGGCGGGCGGGACGGGATCTACTTCCCGCTGAAGATGACCGGCCTCCAGAGCACGCCCTTCGACGTGAACCTCCACGTGTTCTACCGCGCGTGGCTCAACGACAAGCTCAACCGGTACGGCTACGTCCACCGGGGCTTTGCGCTCGAGTTCCGCGACTGGGACTCACCGTCCTGCAAACCCAACGCCGGCAAGTCGTGGTCCGCGCCGGAAGAGGACCCCTATCTCGCGCCGCTGGCCGCCCGGATCCCGACCCTCAAGGCGCTCTTCCAGAAGCTCCACCCCGGCGCGCGCTACTACCTCACGAACATCCAGGCCCGCCAGCTCAAGCCCGCCGACGTCCGCCACTGGGCCGACGACCTGTGGCTGTTCCCGTACTACACCGACCCCGATTTCGTGCCCTACGATGCCCGGCCCGGCGGTCCCGCCGCGGACGCGTGGCGAGACGACGAGTCCGCGCCCCGGCCGGAAGCGCCGGACTAGGGGAAAGACCGGGCCATGACCGGACGGACAGACCGGGCCCAGACCCGCGCCGGGATCCGGCGGCTCAAGGCGCTCCTGCCGCACGGCCTCCTGGAACGGGGGCTCGGCCTGTACGTCGGTCACCGGCGACGACGCGCGCGGCGTCCCCGCCGCATCGCAGGCATCCTCCAGACCCGCGACTACACCGACGCGTGCGCCGCCTTCGATTCGCTCGCCGCGCTGTGCGACGTGACCCTCGTCCTGGACGACAACTCTGCCACCCCGTTCCCGTTCCGGGACCGGTGCTCGGAGTACGTCGCGCTGCGAAATCGCGCCGGCTGGAACGCCTCTGCCAACCTGACCCTGCTGTTCTATCGCGCCTGCGTCCATGCCTGCGACTGGATCGTCACCCTCGAAGACGACCTCCTCTTGTCCCACCAGGCGCAGGACCGACAGACCGTGGCCGACCGGATCGCCCGGGCCGAGAGGAGGAAGCTCGACATCGTGTTCTTCCGCTGGCGGGATCTCTGGGACACGGAGGAACGCTACCGGACCGACGGCGTGTTCGCCTGCAAGACGTTCCCGTTTCTCCGCCGCAACTGGTTCTTCGACCACGCCGTCTCCGTGGTCCCTCCCGCGCACCGGCTCCACGCGTCCGTCTATCCGGAGAACCGGATTCCCCGCTGGGAGATCGACGGGGAAGGCGTGGTCTATCATGCCGGCTGTCTCACGCGCGAGCTTCGGCAAGCCCGCGTCGACAAGTACCGCCGGGAAGATCCCGACCACCGATTCCAGGCGGACTACGCCTACATCCTCGACGAGACCGGCCTCGAGACGCGCGCCGTTCCCGGCGAAGATCTCGAGATCCTCCGGAGGAAGTTCCAGCGCGACCGGTTCACGGCCGCCCGGGGCCCGGCCCGCGACGCCGGCGCCGGGTGAAGGCCGCGCGGTGACGGCCGCGCGCGCTCGCCGCGCGCCGCCGTTGCGGCAGGCAGCCAGCGAGACGGCCCCATGGACACGCTCTTCGGCCTGATCGGCAACCGGCCGGTCGAAACGACCGCGGCGGACCGCGCGGTGGTCCGCGTGGCCGCCGCGCTGCCCATCGCCCGACCGGCCGTCTTTTCGTGCTCGGACGGTTTCGTGGCGGCCTCCCGCAAGAAGACTCACGCCTTCGCGCCGCGGCCCGCCCTCTTCCACGGCGCCGACGACGACGTGGTCGTCGCCTGCGTGGGGGACCTGCTCAACTTCGCGCCCCTGGCCGAGGAGTTGCGGCGGGACGACGGCAATCTCCCGCTTCCCGGGAGCGAGGCGGAGCTCGTCTACCGTCTGCACCGCCGGCTCGGGCTGGACGCACTCGCGCTCCTCGAGGGAAGCACGCAGGTCGCGATCTGGGAGCGCTCCCGGGCCCGCCTGACGCTGGTGGCGGACCGGCTGAACCTGCGCCCGTTCTTCTGCCACTTCGACGGCGCTTGCCTGGTGTTCGGCTCGCACCTCAAGACGCTTTTTGCCCACGGCCTCCTCGCCGCAGAGCTCGACACCGAAGGCCTCGACGAGATGGCGACGTTCGGCGTGCCGCTCCCGCCCGACACGATGTTGCGGGGCGTCCAGACCGTGCACGGCGGCCACCTGCTGGTGCACGAGCGGGCGCCCCGGATCCGGGCGTATGTCCGGCGCGATTTCACGCCTTCCGACCAGCCCGACGCCGCGCTGATCGAGCAGTGCTTCGAGACCTTCCGGACGGCCGTCCTGGAGCGCCACGATCCCGGTCTTCAGCCCGGGGTGCTGCTGAGCGGCGGCATCGACTCGGGCAGCATCGTCGCCATCCTGCACCGGGATCGGAGCGCCCCGCGCCTCAGGACCTACTGCCTGATCGGCGCGCCGGACCGGATCGACCGCACGATGGCGCGGCGCCTGGCCCGGCGCTTTCGCACCGACCATCGCGAGCAGCTCGGCATGCCCGACCGCTGGGAGGACCTCCTGCCGGCGGCGGTCTGGTACCTGGAGGCCCCGGCGGCCGCCGGCGGCACCCTCGCGCAGCTCTGCCTGAGCCGGATGATCCACGCCGATACCGACGTCGTGTTCACCGGGGACGGCTGCGACCCGACGTGGGGCGTCTTCGGACCGTTCGGGGACCGGGAGCCCTCGCCCCCGGCGACCCGCCTGGCCGCGGATTACCGGCGCCTGCGCTCGCTCACCCGCACGATCCCCGTCGAGCAGCTCTTCCCGGCCTGCGCGGCGCAGCGCGAGCGCACGCTCGCCAAGATCGCCGCCTGCTCGGCGAACACGGGCATCCTCTACAACGATCTGGCCAGCATCGACGGCGCGATCTTCTCCCAGGTGATGCTGTGCCGGACGATCGGCCGCCTCGCTCTCGACGCCGGCACGCCGCGGTTTCGCTTCCCCTTCTACGACAGCCGCCTGATGCGTCTGATCGACTCGCTGCCGCCCCGGCTCCGCATGGGCAGCCACCGGCCGTGGTGGGCGGCCTTCCGGCGCCGGCCGCTCACCAAGCGCGCCTTCCGTCTCGTCCTCCGGCGGCACCGGATCCTGCCGGCCGCGGCCCTGCGCCAGCCCAAGACCTGGTTGCGGGCCCCCATGGCGAGCGCGCTCCGCGGCCGTCTCCGTCCGCGGCTCGAGCGGGTGCTCACCGGCCCCGATCATCCATTGCGCGCCTACCTGGACCTCCCAGTCCTGAACCGGCTGCTCGACGAGCACCAGCGCGGGCGCACCAATCACGAGGCGCTGCTCACGTTCCTCTTGACGATGGGCCTGTGGCAGAAGATCTTCCTCGACACAAGCCCGCTCGAACGACCGCCGACGCAACTGGACGCCTGCTTGCCATGACGCGGGCTTCGCCCGCAGCCCACCGCCATCAGCGGTCAGCGGTCAGCTTGCCCGGCGAAGAGGTCCGCGTACGAAGCCGGCCCGCGCAGTCCAACCGCCCGTCGTCCAGACCAGGGGCCGCTTGCGGGACAGGTTCGCCACCGGCCGTGCGACCGGCGCTCGCGATTCGACTTGCCGATCGCCGCACGCCGTGCGAAGAAGTTCGCGCTGCGCTTCTCGTCCGCGTCGAGTCGCGTTGTGGACGGACCGTAGCGCTCCTCGGATCCGCTCCGACCCTGAACCACCGTCCCGCGGCTGCTGGCCTGCAGCGTCCGGAATGCACCGCGCTCCTGGCGCCATCCGGCCCGCCGGTCATGGAGGCGCGCGAAAACCGCGGAGCTTCTCCGCGCACAGGGAGAACGTGCCGATGCGGTCCTCCCGCCTGCGGGCGGTGGCCAAACAGTCGCTCGCCTGGCTCGGATCCCGGCCCTGGTCGAGAGCGCTGGGGATGGCTCTCGTCCACCGGCTGAACCGGCGGACCTTCGCTCGGCTCCGGGCCACGCCCGGCGTCCACCAGGTCCTTGTCCGCGGCAGCTTCGCCCGGGGCGACTTCGTGCCGCTGGCGAGCGATGTCGACCTCGCCCTCGTTCTGAGCCCGGCGGGCCAGCGCTTCTTCGAACAGATCCTGGCCCTCCACCGCTCCCTGCGCCAGGTGCGCCGCCGCAACCCGAGCGTTCGCGACTGGTGGCACCACCTGATTCTCACCTCCGAGCTGCCGGTGGTGGAGACGTTCAGCGACCTCTACGCAGCGCACGAGTGGCGCGACGAGAACGGCCAGCCGACCGCCCCTCGCTCGGACTGGATCGACGCCGGGCTGCGTGCCGCGGCGGCCTGGTCCCAGCTCTGTCTCTGGTCGGGGTCCGCTTTCCACGGCTTCCTCCATCCACACGAGCGGGTCCACGACTTCGAGGCGGGCGTCCGGAAGACGCTGCGGTTCGCGGATCGCCTGGGCGTGAGGGTCGCGTTGCCGTCCCGGCCCGGGGCCGGACGCCGCGAGGTGCTCGTGGCTGTCTTCCGGGCGATCGAGCAAAGCGCCGAGCGGGTCCTCGTGGGTGCGGCGGCGGCCGGCGAGAATGCAGGCGCATCCCGCTCGCCTTCGGCCCCGCCGCCCGGGATCCTCCGGACCGAGCGCGCATGCTTCGTCCTCCTCGCCGGCGGGCTCGGCGATGCGGAGCTGAGCGACCGCTTCGCCGATCTGGCGCGCCGCGAGCTGCCCGCGGCGGCGGTCACCTACGTGCTGCCCGCGCCGGCGATTGCCATCTGGCCGTTCCCCGCCGAACCGGTCCTCTCCGGCGCTCCGCCGCCGGCGATGCCCCTGCCGCTGGCCCGCGAGATCCACCTCTTCGAGGCGCTCTTCCTCCCGAGCGCGCTCCGCCTGGCGCTCTCCTTTGCCGATGCGAACGCGCGGCTCGGCCGCGTCGTCGCCGCGCTCGAGCGGGCGCTGCATCTCTACGGCGACGGCGCGCCGCCCGGACCGCCCCTCGGAAGCGACACCCGCGCGCTCTTCGACCACGGCTCGGCGCTCTGTGCGTCGCTCCAGGAAGCGCTGCTCGCGTTCGCCGCCGCCCGGAAAGCCGGGGGGA
Source organism: Planctomycetota bacterium (assembly GCA_016935485.1). Classification (GTDB taxonomy): domain Bacteria; phylum Planctomycetota; class JAFGQW01; order JAFGQW01; family JAFGQW01; genus JAFGQW01. The sequence goes on from JAFGQW010000368.1 coordinate 44,616, forward strand.
AGGCGCCCGCATGAGCGCCGCGCACGACTACTCGCTCGTCGTGATGACCCGCAACCGCCCCGGCCCCCTCGCGCGCTGCCTCGAGTCGATCGCGCGGCTGCGCCGCGGTCCTTTGCGTCCCGAGGTCGTGGTGGTCGACGACGGCTCGGATCCCCCGGCCCGCGACGTGATCGAGCGCTTCCCGTCGCTCGAGGTCATCGCGGTCACTCAGCCCCATCGGGGCGTCGCCGCGGCCCGGAACGTCGGGCTCGCGCGCGCGCGCGGCACCTTCGTCGCCTTCATCGCCGACGACTACGTCCTGCCCGCGACCTACCTCGAGGACGTGGACGCGTTCTTCCGCGACCACCCGGACGCCGAGGTCATCACGCACCACATCGCGCCGCGGGGTCCGGCGCTGCTCCGTCCGGTCCAGCAGCTCTACCTCGATCTCGTGATCGGCCAGGAGGTGCCGCCCGGGGAGGCCGGGCCGGAAGTCGTCCGGAGCTTCACGCTGCCCGCCTCGCGGGCCGCTGTGTTCCGGCGGCGGGTCTTCGAGCGCGTGGGACTCTTCGACGAGCGTCTCCGCGTGGGCGAGGACGGCGAGCTCGCGCGGCGGCTGGCGCGCGCCGGAATCCCGGTCCACCTCTTCCTCCGCAAGCGCATCCTCCATCACGACGCGCGGACCTCGCTCGACTACTTCCGCCAGCGGATCCGCTACGGCCGGAGCTATGTCCGCGCGGGCCTCGCGGGCCCCGCGCTCCAGGACCTCTCCAGCCGCCGGTTCGCGGCCGCCATGCTCGGGCGGCTGAGGCGGCAGCTCCCGCGGTGGTGGGAGGTCTCCGGCCGCCTCGGTCTCCGGCCCCGCTTCCTCGCGCTCGCGCCGTTCCTGCTGCTGTTCCTCGCCCTGTTCTACTTCGGCGCGTTGCTGGAGTTCCGCGCGGCCCACCGCGTCCGGGAAGCGGGGAGGCGAGCGAACGGCACATGAGTTCCCCTTCCCCCCGCTTCCGGCGGGCGCGCCGCCGTACTCGTGGGCGGGCGTGACACAGCACGCGCGCACCCGGCCCGCGCCCTCGAGCAGGCTCTCGCGGCGGAGCGACCGGCGCGCCGCTGACGACGCCCGCGCTTGCTCCGGTGCGACCACCATGCTCTCATGGCCCCCATGACCGTGCTGCACCCCCTGGATCTCGCCGTCATCGCCATCTACCTCGTGGGGATCCTCGCCCTGGGCATGGCCTTCCGACGTCGCGCCAGCCGCGATGCGACCAGCTACTTCCTCGCGCGGCGCTCGCTGCCGTGGTGGATCCTCGGCACCAGCATGGCGGCGACCACCTTCGCCGCCGACACGCCGCTAGCGGTCACGGGCTTCGTGCGGGACCACGGCATCTGGTTCAACTGGTTCGGCTGGCACTACGTCCTGGGCCAGACGCTGGCGGTCTTTCTCTTCAGCCGCTTCTGGCGCCGCGCCGGGGTGCTCACCGACAATGAGCTGATCGAGCTGCGCTACGCCGGCAAGCCCGCGGCCGGACTGCGTGCGTTCAAGGCCTTCTACTTCGCCATCCTCTACAACTTCATCGTCCTGGGCTGGGTCCTCAAGGGCATGGCGACCGTCGCGGAGACGATCCTCGGGGTCGACCCCACGCTCGCGGTGCTGGCCGGCGCAAGCCTGGCGCTGGCGTACGCGCTGCTGGCCGGCTTCTGGGGCGTCGCGGTAACGGACGTCCTGCAGTTCCTGCTGGCGATGGCCGGCTCGATCCTCCTCGCCGTGATCGCCATCACCCGCATCGGGGGCATCACGGAGCTCAAGACCCGGCTGCTGGAGTCCCCGCTCTCCACTGCCGATACGCTCGCCGTCGTTCCCGGCGGGGGCCTCGGCCTCGAGGACAACTTCTTTCGCTTCCTGGTCTTCGTCACGGTGATGTGGTGGGCGACGCACAACGCCGACGGCGGCGGCTACCTGATCCAGCGCATGGCCGCCGCCCGCAACGAGCGCGACGCCCGCGCGGCGACGCTCTGGTACGTGATCGCGGTCAATGCCGTGCGCTACTGGCCGTGGATCCTGGCGGCGCTCGCGTCGCTGGTGCTGCTGCCGGCGTCGGCCGTGGGCGAGAACTCCGAGGCGGCCTATCCCCTTCTCATCCGCGAGCTGCTGGGACCGGGGCTGGTGGGGCTGATGCTGGTGAGCTTCCTGGCGGCCTTCATGTCCACCATCGACACGCACTTGAACTGGGGCGCGAGCTACCTGACGAGCGACATCTATCTCCGCTTCCTGCGCCCGCAGGCCACTGCGCGCGAAACGGTCATCGTCGCCAAGTGCTGCGTGGCGGCCATGATGGTGATGGCCGCGGTGGTGGCTCACTTCCTGACCAACATCGCCACGGCGTGGCTCTTCGTCTGGGCGATGGGCGCGGGCATCGGACCGGTGCTCATCCTGCGCTGGTTCTGGTGGCGGATCAACGCCTGGAGCGAGATCGCCGCCCTCGGCTCGAGCGTGCTGATCGCGCTGGGCTTCGAGGTCGCCAGCGCCGCGCAGGCAGGCGCCGCGTACCGCCTGTTCTCGACGCCGCTCAACATCAGCGGCCTGGTCCTTGCGACCCACCACAAAGCCCTGGTCCTGGTGCCGGTGAGCGTGCTCGTCTGGCTCGCCGTGACCCTGGCGACCCGCCCCGTGCCGCCGGCCCAGCTTGCCGCGTTCTTCCGGCGGGTGCGTCCCGGCGGCGCGTGGCGACCCGTGGCGCACCGGTGCGCGGATGTCGTTCCGGACGGTCTGAACCGACACACGGTGCTGGCCTGGCTGGGCGGAGTCGCGCTGGTCTACGGCCTGCTGTTCGGCCTGGGCAAGCTGCTTCTGGGCGAAGCAGGGCCGGCCGCCCTGCTCTTCGTGCTGGCGATCGCAGGCATGGTGCCGGTCGTGAGGGAGCTCAGGAGGTGAGATCCCGGGCTGCGCACCAGCAAGGTCCGGTGCCCCCGGACCGCGTCCGAGCAGCTCCCGACACCGCCATGCCGCCCGTTCCGAGGCGACGCCGGCACCAATGCTGCCGTCACAAGTCGCTACACAGTCAGAGGTTATCGCCCGCATTGAAACCTCCGACCCATCCGGCGGACAATTCCCGCGCGCCTCTCGAGCGGTCAAGACCCCCCGGAGGCGGCCTGTTCTTCACGCCCGAGGTCCGTCATGGCTGAGCACCCCGTCCTCCTGCTGCTCGGCGCAGCGCTGTCCGTGGCGCTCGCGCTGCTGTTCTTCCGGCCGCGCCAGGGGCTGGTATTCCGCTGGATCCGGCTCAGCCGCAGCGGCCGGCAGGTCCTGATGGAGGATGCCCTGAAGCACCTCCACGACTGCGAGTACGTGGGCCGCACCGCCACGCTCCACAGCCTGTCGGGCGCGCTCGAAACCTCGGGCCACCGGGCCGCAGACCTCGCCGCCCACCTCGAGGCCGGCGGGCTCGTCCACACCTCCGACCGCGGGCTGGAGCTCACCTCCGAAGGGCGCCGCTACGCGCTCAAGGTGATCCGCACGCATCGGCTCTGGGAGCGGTTTCTCGCGGACCGCACCGGGCTCAGCGAGAAGGACTGGCATCGAGAGGCCGATCTGCGCGAGCACCGTCTGGGCCCCGCCGAGGTGGCGCGCCTGGCCCGGCGCCTGGGCGACCCCCGGTTCGATCCCCACGGCGACCCGATCCCGACCTCCCGCGGCGAGATCCCGCCGCGGCGCGGCCGGCCGCTGCCGGCACTGGCCGCCGGCACGGCCGCGGTCATCGTGCACGTGGAGGACGAACCCGAGGCCGTCTACGCCCAGATTCTCGCCCAGGGCCTGCACGCCGGCACCCGGATCCGGATTCTCGACGCCTCGGCCGAGCGCATCCGGCTGGAGTCCGACGGCGAGGAGCAGGTGCTCGCGCCGGTCGTCGCCGCCAACGTGTGGGCAACCCCGCTTCCGGAAGACACCGAGTTCACCGGGCCCCACGAGCGGTTGTCCGCGCTCAAGACCGGCGAAGCCGCCACGATCGTCGGCCTGGCGCGCGCGTGCCGCGGGCTCGAGCGCCGCCGCCTGCTCGACCTCGGCATCCGCCGCGGCGCCGCGGTGACGGCCGAGCTCCGGGCGCCCGGCGGGAACCCGACCGCCTACCGCGTCTGCGGGGCGATGCTCGCGCTCCGGCGCGAGCAGGCCGAGCAGATCCAGATCACCCGGAGCCCCGGCGGAGCCAAGACCTCATGACCGCGCCCAGGCGCGCCTGCGCCGCTTGCCCGGCCCGCGCCGCCCCGCCACGGGGCGCGCCCGGCGTGGACCCGGACCGCGCCGACCACGTCGTGGCGCTCGCCGGCAATCCGAACACCGGCAAGAGCACCGTGTTCAACGCGCTCACCGGCCTGCGCCAGCACACCGGAAACTGGCCCGGAAAGACCGTCACCCGCGCCGAGGGCGCGTTCGTTCACGGGACCAGCAGCTTCAAGCTGGTCGATCTGCCCGGCACGTACTCGCTGCTCGCCGCCAGTCCCGACGAGGAGGTCGCGCGGGACTTTCTCCTCTTCGGGCGGCCCGACGTGACCGTCATCGTGGTGGACGCCACCCGGCTCGAGCGCAACCTCAATCTCGTCCTCCAGGTCCTCGAGATCACCGACCGCGCCGTGGTGTGTCTGAACCTCGTCGACGAGGCGGCCCGCCGCGGCCTCGCGGTCGACCCCGAGCAGCTCGCGGCGCGGCTCGGCGTGCCGGTCGTCCCCACCGCCGCGCGGTACCGCCGCGGCATCGACCGGCTGATCGAGACCATCGCCGGCGTCGCCTCCCGGGAGATCCCGTGCGCCCCGCACCGGCTCGGCCGGCAGTCCGCCGCGCTCGACGAGGCGGTCGACACGCTCCGGGCCGACGTCGAGCAGACGTTTCCCGGTCTGCCCAACGCGCGCTGGGTCGCGCTGAGGCTGCTGGACGGCGACGCCCGGATGACGGAAGCGGTGCGCACCGGCGAGCTCGCCGCGCTGGCGGAGCCGCCGTCCCCGAGCGCCGGCCCGCCGGCCGCGCTGCCGCTCGCGCGCCCCCCCGGTGACGCCGACGTGCTGGAAGCGGCATCGGCGCTCCGCTGGGAGCTCGGCCCCGATTTTCACGAGCGGCTCGTGGAAGCCCTGTTCACGGAGGCCGCCGCCATTGCGCGTCCGGTGGTCCGCGAGGACCCGCGTGGTCCGCGCGACGGCCTGGACCGCAAGCTCGACCGCTGGCTCACCGGCCGCACGACGGGATTGCCGATCATGGTCGGCCTGCTTGCCGTCGTGCTCTGGCTGACGATCGAGGGCGCCAACGTCCCCTCGGCGGCGCTGAGCGCGCTGCTGCTCGACACGATCCACCCGCTGCTCCGGGAGGGCGGCGCCGCCGCGGGGCTTCCCGCCTGGCTCGGCGGTCTGCTGTTCGACGGCATGTATCTCGCCACGGCCTGGGTGGTGAGTGTGATGCTGCCGCCCATGGCGATCTTCTTCCCGCTGTTCACGCTGCTCGAGGATTTCGGCTACCTGCCGCGCGTCGCGTTCAATCTCGACCGCATGTTCCAGCGCGTGGGCGGCCACGGCAAGCAGGCGCTCAGCATGTGCATGGGGCTCGGCTGCAACGCCGCCGGCGTGATCGCGACGCGGATCATCGACAGCCCGCGGGAACGGCTCATCGCGATCCTCACCAACAACTTCGCGCTCTGCAACGGGCGCTGGCCGACCCAGATCCTGATCGCGACCATCTTCATCGGCGCGCTCGTGCCCTCCTACCTGGCAGGCCCGGCCGCCGCGGCCGCGGTGGTGCTCGTAGCGCTGGCGGGCATGGGGCTCACCTTCCTGGTGTCCTGGGGACTGTCACGCACCGTGCTCCGCGGCGAGGCGTCGGCGTTCTACCTGGAGCTCCCTCCCTACCGCCCGCCGCGCCTCCTCCAGACGCTCTACACCTCGCTCATCGACCGGACCGTGTTCGTGCTGTGGCGGGCGGTCGTCTTCGCGCTGCCGGCCGGCGCTGTCATCTGGCTGATCGGCAACGTCTCCCTCGGCGGCGAGGCGATCGCCGCCCATCTCATTCACGGTTTCGATCCGATCGGCCTGTTGATCGGGCTCAACGGCGTGATCCTGCTCGCCTACGTGGTGGCGATTCCCGCCAACGAGATCGTCATCCCGACGGTGCTGATGCTGACGGTGGTGGCGGCGGGGCTGCCGGGCGTCGGCCAGGAGGCGGGCGTCATGTTCGAGCTGGAATCGGCGGCCGATACCGGCGCACTGCTCCGGGCGAGCGGCTGGACCGTGCTCACCGCGGTGAACCTGATGCTCTTCAGCCTGGTTCACAATCCGTGCTCGACCACGCTCTACACCATCTACAAGGAAACGCGCAGCGCCCGCTGGACCGCCGTCGCCGCTCTGCTCCCGCTCGCCCTCGGCGTGGCGCTCTGCTTTACCGTGGCGCAGGTCTGGCGGATCTTCGCCGGCAGCTGACGGCGGGCCGGGGCGGGGTGGTCGCGGATGCGGGCGGTGACGGGGTCGGCGCGGTGGTGTTCAACACGAAGGACACGAAGGCAAGACGAAGAACACGAAGAAGAGGAAAAGGGAAGAAGAGGAAGAAGTCGGGGACGAGTACGAGGATGACGACGAAGAGGAGCGACGACCGGGGTCTGACCCCGGGCCCGGGTGCGGGTGCGGGTGCGGGTCGCGCGCGCGAAACGCGCGCGCTCGGGTGGCGCGGGCGGACGGCGCCCGCGGTGACGACCGGGGTCTGACGCCGTTCCGCTCCGGAACGGGGTCTGACCCCGGGCCCGGGTGCGGGTGCGGGTGCGGGTCGCGCGCGCGGAATGCGCGCGCTCGGGTGGCGCGGGCGGACGGCGCCCGCGGGGCGCCCGCGGAACGTCGCCTTGCCAATGGCCCGGGCGATTGGCTAACTGTTAGCCCTCCCCGCCGCGAGTGCCCGGACGCCAGACGTTCCGGCCCGAGCCGGGGCGAAGGCATGCCCGGGCGGGCCGGCAACAAGGAGGCGGCGTCATGCCCAAGCGACTCGTGATCGTCGAGTCTCCCACCAAGGCGCGCACCCTGCGCCGTTTCCTCGGCCAGGACTACCTCGTCGAATCCAGCCTCGGCCACATCCGCGACCTGCCCGCGAGCGCCGCCGAGATTCCCGAGGCCCTGCGCAAGGAACCGTGGGCCCGGCTCGGCGTCAACGTCGACGATGCCTTCACCCCCATCTACATCGTCCAGCCCGACAAGAAGAAGATCATCCGCGAGCTCCAGACCCGGCTCAAGCAGGCCGACGAGCTCCTGCTCGCCACCGACGAGGACCGCGAGGGCGAGGCGATCAGCTGGCACCTCGTCGAGGTGCTGCGCCCCAGGGTGCCGCTGCGGCGCATGGTCTTTCACGAGATCACGCGCGAGGCGATCCTGGCCGCGCTGGACACCACCCGCGCGGTGGACGAGCATCTGGTGGAGGCCTATCGAGCCCGGCGCATCGTCGACCGGCTCTACGGCTACGAGGTCTCGCCGGTGCTGTGGCGGAAGATCGCGCCGCGGCTGTCGGCCGGCCGCGTGCAGAGCGTCGCGATCCGCATCATCGTCGAGCGCGAGCTGGAGCGGATGCGCTTCCGGTCCGCCCGCTACTGGGACCTCGC